>JBDOMT010000517.1:0-1959 GCA_039831705.1 Pirellulales bacterium
CGAAGCTCGCGAGATGAAGCAAAAGGTCAAGAAAAATCGTATTCAGGTAGAGGACGCTCGTCGAGTAGTTGGTCAATACGCTCGAGAGGTTTATATAAACGGCCCCACTGACCTCAGTGTGCTGGCGTCAATGATTGATACAGATTCCCCTGGTGAACTTGCTCGTTTGGCCGATGAAGCATTGCGCGTTGGTTCGTATAAGGACAGTCAGTTCGATGACGCTGCTGAGTTATTGGCGAGAAACGAAGAGATCAAGGTTGCTGCGGAATCCGCAGAACAAGCGGCAGCAGCCACATTGCAGTCAATCGACAACCAAATAAATGGACTGCGTCGTGAGATGGCAGACGGTCTGGAGGCATGGGCCAAACATCTAGCGGGTCAAGGTGCGATGTTTACCTTGGAGCAGGCCAAGTTGAATGGTGATGCGGCGGCATCCTGGGCGAGTTATCTGTCGCAACTGGCCAACTGGAAAGTTCCCTCCATCAACGCCAAAGACCTGAAACGCAATCGCCTTCCTGAGGGAATGGTGGTTCGTAAGAAAAATCCTGGGGTCGCATATTGGCAGAACCAAAAAACCAAAAAGTGGACGGCGGTTCTTCCCGAGCGGACAGTTGCGAGCGTGACATACGCGGTGAGTCGCATGGGCGCGGCCTACAAATGGCGAGTCAATCGAGAAGAAGTGATGGACTGTGTGGCACTTACCGATCGCGCTTGGAATATTCCGGCGATCCCACGGGGTCAACGCACCGATGAAAGACCCCTACCCGATGGCGGAGTGATTGGTGTTGCACAGCGAACCAAGCTGCTGTCCAGCGACAAACTGAGCCTAGGTGACTGGGTCTTTTTGGCTGACAAGAATCGGGGTGTTAATCACGTCGGCATTGTGGTGAGTCCCGACTTAATGGTCGCCTCCGATGGGACTACCGGAGCGGTTAACGCGATCAAGATCCCGAAAAATCGGGTGTGGAAGGTAGGCCGCCCGTCGCTGAAGCCACCCAAAAAGAAGAACTCCGTTCCCAAACCATCCAAGAAGCCGTTCCAATGCGGTTCAGATCCTCGAGAGTCAGTCACACTTCCTGACGGCAAGGTCTTGGGAAATCTCAATAGCTGCCCTGCTAGCTCGAGATTTGGGGAGTTCAACATGCAGCCAGCTGCTCTACGCGGAGGACGTTGTGCTGCTGCGATTTGGCCGCAAATACCTGTGATTGGTGGATATCGACCAGATGCGCTGCCGGATCACCCTTCAGGTAGGGCGTTGGACCTCATGCTTCCGGAGGGATGTTCCACCGAGCCGAAGAATGCCAAGCTGGGCGATGCCATCGCGATCTTCTTTATGCAGAACTCACGCAAACTAGATGTTCAGTACATCATTTGGAATCAGAAGATTTGGATCGCAGGAGGTAAGGCGGTCCCGCCCGATCAGTGGCGCGGTATGTCTAGTCGAGGAAGTTGCACGGCCAATCATGTGGACCATGTGCACGTCTCCTTCAACGGATTTAACGTGGCACCGAGTCCCGAAGCCGCGCCGGATTCCGATGAGGCAGCGGATGAGGGAGCTGATCAGGGCAGCGGCAAAGATAAGCCTGAGGCTAAGCCATCCAAAGGCAACAGCGGGAAGAACAAGATTGATCCCGACGAGGTAGGCGATGGCAATAACCTAGGTATCGAGAGGCCGGAGACTGAGGCCCCAGCACCTGCGGATTCCCCCAGTGCCGAATAGGCACCCGACTTAAACCTAGGGGCCCTTCGATTCACGAGTTAAGTTCGTGTGAGTGACATTCTTTACGCCAAGAAGCCCCGTGTTCTCGGCTGAGTCACGGGGCTTCTTGTTCAATATGCAGTTTGGCTTAGAGGCGACCGCATGTGGGCCAGGGGCCCCAACCGGAACTCTTATAAAGTCGGTAAGCCATGTGGTCTTGAGCGAACTTGGGCGCAGTATGGGCGTAGGACGAATAGAGT
>JBDOMT010000065.1:0-8246 GCA_039831705.1 Pirellulales bacterium
TATCTTGTCCGCAGTGTGGTGGGCAGATGAAGGTTGTGGCGTTCATCGAGCCACCTCAGACGGACGTGATCGAAGAGATCCTGCAGCACTGCGGATTATGGCATTCGTCGTCTCCGCGGGCACCACCTGACGTGGAAGGCTTGGTCCTCGAACTGGATGCTGCCTACTCGGCCAGCTCCATCGATTCGTTAGACCAAGCGGACGCGTCTCAGGAGCTGACCTACGTCGACATCGACACCTTCCTGGCCAGCTTCTAATCATCACCGACAGAAGTCGGCATGGGGACGTTGCGCAAGTGTGGTGTGATCGAGATACATTTTGCGATTCTCGACCTCTATTTTGTGTGCAGGTAGATCCAACATCACTGGACATCCCCAAAAACGGCAAGGGTTGCAGACGTGCAAAGGCGGCCATGGCCGAATTCATTCATTCGGAAATAATCTCCCCGCCGTCCATCGTACCCAGCGCCCGAAGGAGTCCCAGGGCGGTATCATCGGTGAGAAACGTGACCGAACCATCCGCCTTGGCGAAGTTCGCCCCCCCAGGATGATAGCTGTAAAAACCTAAGTCAAAAAATTGAAACTCTCGGCCTTGAGGTTGATAGTTGAGCGGGCAGTTGGTCACTCGCATCGAGGCGACCGAATGCACCCAGTTATGGAAGTTACTGGGATTGCGTCCGAATATGTCTTCGCCCACCAGGAGTGTGTTGGTCGTACCATCGGTGATCTTTGCCATATCCCGAGGATCGCGGTAGCTGGATGGGTAGAGGACACCATCGCCATTGCCCCAGGGGTCATGGTTCCAACGGTGGCCGGCGCCGTAGTCGCGGCTGCCGTAAGCATTCGTTCGGGTCGAAGGATTTACGTACGGCACCTGCCAGGGATTATTCGAACCAGCACATCCGTGATAGTTCGTATTGCCCACCAACGTTCCGTCGCTGTTGCCAGACCCACTCAAATAGATGGTCGCGTTCTGTTGTGATCCTTCCGCACTACTGGCGTCACTCGGACAGAGATACCCAGGGATGACGGTTCCCGTGTTTTCATCCCCGGCAAAGAAAATCGTGCCGGGAACATTGTTGGGAATTTCAAATTCCTGATCATAGGATGCGGGGTTCAGTGGGTACCCGCCCAAACTGTCACCAATGTGAGCCGCGTCGAACAGAGGGCTCTGTTCGGTATAGGGCAGGATGTGGGCCAAAAAGCTCCAACTCATCGAAGTTGACTTGTAGCCTCCGGCTGGTGGCGTGTTGCCGTAACCGCCATAATAGGTTTCAGGAAACGTACCCTTAGCCGAAACGTAATTTTGCAAACCCAGAGCGATCTGTTTGAGGTTATTGGTACACTGCATACGTCGCGCGGCTTCGCGCGCCGCCTGCACCGCGGGCAACAGCAGTGCGACCAAAATGCCGATGATCGCGATCACCACCAGCAGTTCTACGAGGGTAAACGCTGAACGATGCGCACGTGAGTAATTCAATGTTTTTCGCATGACAGAGATAAGCCTTATTCAAGTATATGCGAGTAAAGGAGCAGGTAACACTTCAGACAAATGGTAAATTGTTGCACTGGCGATACCCGCTGTTAGTCGAGATTCGCTCCATGATTCTGAACAGTTTGCAACCACAACCAGTGAGTACTCGTCTTTTTCACGTCAATGCTTCCCACCCTGTCTACGGGTTGAGTCGGATTACGTAGTCCTCTGGCTGAGAGTTTTCTTTAACCTCCACTTTAATGTCAGTCTTTTTGAAGGAAAGGTAACGGTCATGCACGAGTGCCTTTGGTAAAAAACCTTCTGGATAATCGGGCCACACTGGAGATTTCGGAGGGTCGACATTAATCATGTTGTCCGCTATGACCAGCACACGGTACCAACCGGTTGGCGCGCCGGCTCGATCGATCGTAAACAGTTCGAAACTACCGTCCTCCTGGATCATTCCACCGGGCTGTTCCATTGTCTTGTTGCCGAGTTCGCCATCAGGTCGAAACGACACTGTCCCCGACTTGACTGGTTGGTCTTCGACCAGAATCTTACCGTGTACAGATACAAGAGGAATCTGAGGAGTCTGTTTCTCGCCACAGCCCATTAGCAATGCAGCGGCGCATGCGAACAGACCCCATGTGCTCCATCGGCCATTCGGGCGAAAACAAATTCTCATCTATCTTTTACTCCCACCCTGTTTCGTCACCTCGAAATCGTAGGCCCCATCCCTGGGTTCAGTCACTACCTCCAACACCAACGGAGTCTGACTAGGGTTGCTATATTCCACATCGATCAACGATCGGATGGGAACAGCCGTTCCGACCATAGGTGGAGCGTCACCCGAATAATTGGTAGCTTTGACTACTACCTTGTAAGAGCCAGCCGAGGCGCCAGACCTCTTACCGGTGAGAATCTCGTACTTGCCATCTTGGATTACCCCATTAGGAGCATCCTGACTCATGCCGCCTCCTGCGCCATCCAGGTACAGTAAAACATGCCCCGCCGCCAACGGTTCGCCGTCGAGTGTAACGGTTCCCGAAACCGGATAGAGTTTGGGCAAATTCGAACCACAACCGACCAATGCAATCATCAGCGGCAGCCAGAAAAACGCCCAGTAATTTCGAGACCTATCGGCGCATAACCGATTGCTCTCAGCGAACAAGGAGCCGACCATTTCGTCCATAACCTCTAGCCTGGATTTCTCACACTTTTCGTCGCGAGCGGTGGTAAGTCCTTGGCTGGCAAGGAAGACAAGCAATTTGACCGGAAATGTATTATTTATACATTGAAGGTCAAATTGTGCAGTCTGACGCAGCCAGGCAAGGACTTGGCCGACGCGTAGCAGAAAAGTGTGAGAAATACGGGCTCGCTCCACTTGTTTTTCCTTGAGGGCAAGGCAATGGAAAAAACAATAACTCTTCCCTCGCATTCTTGCAGACATTACACCTTGAATGCAAGAACTCTGACGAGATATCGTATTCCATACAAAAGATGCAACTATCCATATACGTTACGTTTACGCCCCGATTCTAATGTGACGATACTCCAGGGTCAAGGAAAGCGCAACGTCTGATTATATTACTCGAATTTGCTAATAGATTGCTTGAATTTGGTGAGGTCGCAGTCAACGAATGGTTTCCCAACCAATCGGCTCGAGACGATCTGCTGATGGCTCGCATCCGCTAGGCGTAACCAGAGAGGCTGGCAGAATTATCCCGATTCCTAGCTAATCCGTTCTTGAATTGCCATTGGGTGCTTCGCTCGTCTGGTTGTATTCGCTATACTAAATTTCTGACCTCTACTGAATCCTGACTACTGAATTCTAATAAAACACCCAATGATACGTTTTGCCATTGCCGGTTTGCGGCATGTCCACATCAATGCCTTGATTGCTGATATCAACGCTCATGGTGACTGTATTATAGTTGCCATTTCTGAAGAAGACGATGCCAGCAGAGAGGCGGTTGACGACAAACTGGATATCAATTACCAGTCCAATTCCGAGATGATCCAAGATGCAGATTTCGATGTACTGGCAATTGGCGATACCTTTGGCAAACGCGGAGCCATTGCCATTGAGGGATTGAAGCAGGGCAAACATATTCTTTCCGACAAACCTATCTGCACTTCCAGGGATGAACTCGAACAGATCAATACTCTTGCTGCGGAAAACAATCGCTGCCTTGGCTTAATGCTCGACTTACGCGATGCCGCTCCATTCCTCAGTCTACGGGAATTACTTAAAAGCGGCGAGATCGGCGAGATCAAAACGATTCATATCAACGGCATGCATCCTCTGGCTTACGGAACGCGTCCTTCATGGTTCTTTGAAAAAGATCAACACGGTGGAACCTTCAATGACATTGCTGTGCATCTGATCGATTATGTGCCATGGCTCACCGGTGAAGACTGGAGCGAAGTTTTATCGGCTCACAGTTGGCACACGGCACCAGAACCTGCGCCATGGTTTATGGATTCAGCCCAGGCGATTGCAAAACTGGAGCAAACGACAGTGATGATGGATGTGAGCTATTGGCTTGCGGAGTCGTCCAATTACGCGACGCCCTGTTACTGGCGCACCACCGTTTTCGGCAGCAAAGGCATGGCGGAAATTGCCTACAACCAGCATCATCTGTTCGTGATTGGACCGGACAACGCAACTCCTGAACAACGTGATTTGCTTCCAGGAAATCCTGGACAATATTTTAGAGATTTCCTGAGTGAACTGGATGGCAAACCCAATCCAGATGGCATTCATACCGAAGGGGTTCTTAAAATTACCCGGCAGTCCTTGTTGTTGCAGGAAATTTCAGATTCCGAAAGCAAAAGCGGCAGCATGAAATTGACCCAATCGCGCGGGCAGTGAGCACGGTCGGTTCGATCCACGGGAGAACGAAGTACAACATCGAGTGATCGAATCCAAAGCGTCGATGGGGGGCGAAAATTTTGGCCGAATCGGCCGCGCGAGTGCACCATTATTCATGATTTGGCTCGGTGTCGTTGACCGAGAACGGTTCGAGGATCAGTTCGGATCCTATGGCGGAATTACCGAAAAATCACTACTCAAGCACGAAATCATGAGCGACCGGGCCACTGCCCGAATCGATGGTTAATTTGAGCTCAGTATTTTTATTGTATTTCGGAGGCAAGTACTGGTGACGCGGCGGTCCTCCGTACGATTGTCCTTGGCCGACAGACGGTTTGTTCTCTTTTACCTCAAAAGCGAGAATCTCGATCTTATGGGTCCCAACCTGAACACCTCCATGATGCTTGACTTGGTAACGGCCCCCTTCAATTTGAGATCCTGTCATCGGTGCGACGGTCCCTTCAATCGGAAAAAATCGCATTTCACCCGACTCCACCGGTTTGCCTTGGTAGGTCACCAGGCCGCTGACTACCACACATTCCGGGCCCCCCTTGCTACAACCGCTCAGCAGCAGGATTCCCAAGGCGCTGGTGAACTCAAGAAGTATCCCGCCCGGCCCCATAACCCAACACTCTTGCTTCTGCATATTCTACTCCCTCATGGAATTGTCGACCTGTTCAATTCGCGTTTCCCGCCGAGGGTTCTTCTCCGGCCCGAGTTGTCATGACAGCGAGTGCGAGCGAATCGATTCCTTCGGTGATGAAATGAACGCCACCGTCAGCAAATACAAAATGGCATCCGCCCGGATGAAAACTGGAAAATCCAGTGGTCCGAAAACTGTAATTCCCGCTTCCTGGAACGGTAAATGGCCCATTGATCCCATCTCGGGTGTCGAGCACGTCCCAGGTAATCCAGAATTGGGCATTATTTGTGCCCTCACCTGCGCCGGTCACTTCGCCTAACATCAGTGTATTGCTGGTACCGTCGGTTATTTGACCAATGCGGCAGCCATCTTTTTCGGCCATGATGCCATTGGCAAACTGAAGCTCTTTGGGAAATCCGCCATCGCAGGTCCAATCATCACTATCACCAACTCCTGCCAGGTTGGTCTGCATCAAGTCTTCATTTTCCTGACCTCCATTTTGCCGTCCACTGCAGCAAAAAACCAACTCGCCATTTTGTGGATCGGTGGGGCATAGGTAGGCTTCAACCCGAGTCGCCCCCAGGGCGAAATTGGGGGCTTGCCAATAGACTGCCCCCTTGTCGAATTGCGCATCAAGTGTCAACTGCTCCATATACGGGAGCAGATAGGCGGCCCAGCCGATGCCATAAAAGTTTCCCTTGCGACGATCCGAGTTGCAACCATTTCTGTTCCGGTTATGCTCATACATCACCATCCCCGGTGGAAAGGACTTGAACGTGGCATGGTAATTATGCATCGCCAGTCCAGCTTGTTTGAAATTATTCTGGCACTGGGCACGCCGCGCGGCTTCCCGAGCGGCTTGGACCGCGGGTAAAAGCAGTGCTACAAGGATGCCGATGATGGCAATCACAACCAACAGTTCGACCAGCGTAAAACCGTGTAGGGGCTGGGAGAAGCAATGGTTACGCTTTTTCCTAGTAGATTTTTTCCTTTGGCCCCTTACACGGAGACTCGCATCATGTCGCAACCTGTTTCTCATTTCAAATCCTTTGTCGGAGTCGACCTGCACAAGTGCACAGTCACTCTGACCTCCGTCGACACAGGCGGGGAGATCACCCGTCTGAAGATCAGCACGAAGTCTAATGGCAAGATCGACGCTTGGCTGCGCGCACTGCCTAGTCCGGTCTGGATGGCGGTCGAAGCCTGTCCGTTTGTCGAATGGTTCATCGATCGTTTTCGACCATGCGTTGAGCGGATCGATATCGCCGACGCTACCGAATTGGCTAGCCGCCGAGGCAAGCGACGGAAGACCGACTTCAACGACTCGCTCGACATTGCCGTACGGCTGGCCCGGGGCGAATGCCCCTTGGGATTCATTGCCGACGAGGAACTGATGCAACTGCGGAAGCGCGTTCGACACTGGCGTCATCTGAGTCGACTGCTGTCGCGCACCAAACATTCCATGAAGTCGATGCTCAACGTGGCCAATATTCGCGGGCCCAAATTCGACGGCGCCAGCGCCCAGCGCTGGCTGTTGGCCAACCGTGACCTCTTGAAACCGGTTCAGCAACAGACCTTCGCCGACTTCATCGATGTGCTGATGCTCACCGAACGTCATCGGGAGCGACTGCGGCTTGAGATCATTTTTGCCACCCGATGCGATCGCTTTACACAGATCGTGACGCTGCTCAAGAGCCTCCCTGGAATCGGTGATATTTGGGCAGCGATGATCGTCGCGGAGATCGGACCGTTTGATCGATTCCCCAATGCCGACACTCTCGAGTTCTGGGCCGGATTGACTGCCGACGTGAAGGAGTCGGCCGGGCGTACTCAGAGCGGCAATATCACCAAGGCAGGTTCGGTCACTCTCCGTTGGGCTTTGTGCCAAGCGGCCATGACGCTCTGTCAGTGCGATGCCCGTCAGGAAGCGACTCGCCAACGATTGCTCAAGCGAATCGGCAAGCCCAAGGCCAACGTTGCCATGGGCCGGCGCCTGCTGAGAATCTTGTATGCGATGGTCCGTGATGGAAAAACTTTTGAGCGAGGACCGGCCAGAGACCGGACTGCGGCGGCCAACAAGGCTCGTCTCGGAAGAAAGAAACAAGCCGCTTAAACCTGGAGACAACAAAGAATCATTGACGTTTGGCGGAATCTTTGCGGCGTCTTGTTTCGGCAACGACGTCCCATCAGATTGGTGACCGCGACAGTATGAATTCGGCCCAACCGGTGCGTACATGGTTTTATTCAGTCCGGGACAGAGAAGAGGCACCGGTACTACGAAGCCGAGCAGTGGCAACTGTCGCGATGCGCGCCAACCAAACATAGCAACTGATAGTAATTTTGATTATAGTAACTGAAATACAGAGTACAAGGAGAGAACTGCTGATTCCAGGGTTGCAGACGTGCAAATACGGCCAGGGCCGTATTTGCACGTCTGCAACCCTGGCCGTTTTTGGGGATATCCAGTGATGTTGGATCTCCCTACGCACAAAATGCAAGTCAATGAGCGCAAAATGTGTCTCGAACCGGCAACTCCTGCGCAACGTTCCTAGACCGGCGTGTCGGGGATGGCCTGCCTTCGGCAGGTTAGAAGGTGGAGAGGAAGGTGTCTTCGACGTAGGTCAATTCCTGAGGTTGGTCAGTTTGGTCCGAGAAACCTATAACCCGCATTTCCCATTTGACCCAGTACATTTTGGCATGAGATTTGCGCCAAGCCCTTGATTAGCGGTGTTTGGGACGTTCAACATGCCACAGTGACAGGGAACCCCATGGGTGACGCCAAAAAAGACGATTTGCGAGTCGGTTTTAACAGCCGGTTGAAGCTGAAATTCTGCGGCAGCAAAGTCACCACGGATGCTGGCCTGTTGGCCTACCGCGAACTGGACGAAGTGCTCAGTCTTACGGAAATGGGTGCAGAAGTGCTTACCGATTTACGCCTGGGCACGAATAAACAACATGGTCTTGTGCCGATGCTACGGCAGTCGATCTACAGTCGACTGGCAGGCTACGAAGACGTGAATGATGCCGAACGTTTGGCGGTCGACCCTGCCATGCGACACGTTGTCGGTGGACGGGCGGCACAGCTGAACAAGGAAGCCGCTTCCACCAGCGGAGTCGGACGCTTCGAGACTGAAACGCTCAGTACCAAAAGCAACATCACGGCGCTGATGAATCTCTCCGGCGAGTGGATCGACAAGGTCCATCGGTGCAAGCCGCCCAAACAACTCATTCTCGACCTGGATAGCTCCGTCAGTG
>JBDOMT010000011.1:0-8240 GCA_039831705.1 Pirellulales bacterium
ATGAGGTTCTGAAATCATAAAATACTCATTTCACTGCGCAAATCCTGTGCCAAACTGGCCAAAACTTACGTATAATCGACAGGGTTTTAACCCAAGGAATTCCAGCGCAAACCGTTTTGAGTCGCGGAGCGACGGCATGTGTAGGCAAGTGGTTCATGAGCAATGGGACACTCTTGCTAACCGGCAAAACAGTAATATTAAGACACAAGCGACAAATGTCCATTCGTGCTTGTAACGGTATTCGGCATTCAATATTTTGACGCGGGCCAATCTCTATATGACCGAATCGTCTTCCCAGAGTAAACAGGCAAGCAAGACTACCCAACAGAATCCGTGGCGGTGGATACCCAGCCTCTATTTTGCCGAGGGAATCCCCTACGTCGTCGTGATGTCGGTATCGGTTTTGCTCTACAAACGGCTTGGAATTTCGAATACCCAAATTGCCCTTTACACTAGTTGGCTCTACCTGCCATGGGTCATCAAGCCTTTGTGGAGCCCTCTGGTCGAGGTGTTCAAAACGCGGCGGGTTTGGATCGTATTGACTCAACTGCTCATTGGAGCCGGCCTGGCGGGAGTCGCGCTGACTATTCCCGGTGATAATTTTCTTCGATGGACCATGGCCTTCTTTTGGCTGCTGGCTTTTAGTTCGGCCACTCACGATGTGGCAGCCGACGGATTTTATATGCTGGCACTCACCGACCACCAACAAGCGTGGTTCGTCGGGGTACGTAGTACTTTTTATCGCTTGGCGATGATTGCCGGGCAAGGATTATTGGTGATGCTTGCCGGATACCTGGAAGTTTCCAGTGGTCTGCCAGAACTGATGGTCGAGGTACGCGCGATTGCGGGCGACACGCAGGAAGGCTCAATCACGGTGAGCGAATTTTCTCCTCAAACAAATGCTCCCCAGACCCATGCGGGACCGCAGCAATTGTTGTCACAAAGCGCGGCCATTGAAATTGATCTGGGTGCGATTGAGCAAGACAAGCTGACTGCTCTGGTACAAACGGTTCGTGACTGGAATGTTCGCCATGGTTTCTATGAATTTCCCGATGCGAAGCCAATGGGTGATTCCGTTGAGGTTAAAAAGTCGGGTTGGGTCGAATCGATCGAGCGAACCATTCGCGACCGTTTTGGTCCTGCGCAACAGGCGGTTCAAAACGACTCACTGGCTGGCAACTTTGGTGTGGTCTATTTTCGCTGCAACCAGTCGGTGTCTGAAGGTCAATCGCTGGTGGTCCTCTTTGGCCGCGCGCGGGGTGATGCCAGCTTTCAGGTGATCGAGGGAACCCGTTTTGTGGTTACGGCAGAAAATGCAACGGAACCGTTTGCCGCAGTTGTGCAAATCGACCGCAAATTGAATCAACCATCGCAGGCGACGTTTGTCGCCCGCTCAGGTAATTTTCCCTTCGCCTGGGCCTGTACGTTCTACCTATTGGCTGGATTTTTTCTGTTGATCTGCTTCTACCACAGTCTGTTGCTGCCACGGCCCACGGCGGATGTGTCGCATCCAGCAATCCGTGTGGATCAACTGCTGAGTGAATTTATTACCCCCTTTGTTACCTTCTTCCAAAAGAAACAACTGCTAATCATTCTGGCCTTTTTACTGTTCTACCGCTTTGCCGAGGCACAGTTGGCCAAGTTGGCAGCACCCTTTTTAGTTGATGCACGGGAAGTGGGCGGATTGGCGCTGACGACGGGCGAAGTGGGCCTGGTTTATGGCACGGTTGGCATTCTTATGCTCACGCTGGGAGGCTTGTTGGGTGGTTTTTTGGCGGCCCGGCAGGGGCTCAAGCATTGGCTTTGGTGGATGGTACTGGCCATCAATTTGCCCAACGCGGCTTACGTATTTTTATCGCAAACCATGCCTGAGAATTTTGTGGTGGTAAATGTTGCAGTAGGAATCGAACAGTTTGGTTACGGATTTGGTTTCACCGCCTACATGCTCTACATGCTGTATATTGCCCGCGGTGAATATCAAACGGTCCACTTTGCCCTGTGCACGGGGTTCATGGCCTTGGGGATGATGATTCCCGGGATGTTCAGTGGCTGGTTGCAGGAATTGCTCGGCTACCAGCATTTTTTCATTTGGGTTATGTTAGCAACCCTGCCTGGTTTCTTGGTCACTGGGCTGATTCCACTCGACGAACAGTTTGGCAAGCAGCAGCCGGACGATAACCATTCTCAACCGTAGCACCGCACCAGTTCCGTTCCCGGATAGTAGTGTTGCAGGATATCTTCGGCTTGAATTCCCTGACAAGCCATCACCGCTGCGCCAATTTGGCACAGTCCCACGCCATGTCCCCAACCGGCTCCCTTTAAAATAAATGCCTCTGGCCGGTTGGCAGGTCCTTCGGTGTCGACCACAAAAGCCGAACTGTAGAGATGGGTTGGGGAGAGCGCTCGGCGGATTTCTAACTCCTTGCCAACCACCAGGCTGCTTGTCTCGCCGACCAGGCGCAGACGCTTCAACCGACCTGAAGGTCCGCGCTCGAGCGTTTCCATGGCAACCAGTCGTCCCAGATCGATGCCCAGCTTTTTTTGCACCAACTGACCGGCCTGAGCCGCTTTCAGCTTGACTTGCCAGCGGAAAAAATCGGCTGTTTTCTGGTCATAATCATTGAGTACTTGCTGTAGAATCGACGCGTCATGACAGTTGCAGAACGCATCCGACGGGTCCTGGAGAAAAGCACGCAGCGAGCTGTCATTTGTCAGCAATGGCAGCGAACGGTTAGAACCAGGCGCGTCAGGCAGAGCCACCAAATAAGGAACTGTTTCGTCGCCCCAGGCTGTCTGGTACTCTTCGGTCACGCCGCCACAACATTTGCTGAAACGTGCATCACAAGCCCGGCCGGCAAACAGGAGTAACTGGCCACGCGTTTGTGCGATGGCTGCCGCCACTTCGGGAGAATCGGTTCGTCCGACCCCCTGATAACGCTGGCAATGATCGTCGGAGCACACGTCGTAAGCGCCATGCGCTTCACGCTCCGTCCAGCGGATATGCTGAGAAAAAGGGGTCAGGACTCTTTTGCCGGAACGGCCCTTTGGGTGCTTCGCACAAAAGAGTCCTGACCCCTTTTTCTCCAACTGGGCCAGTAGCCAGCTCCTGGAAATAATCGCGTGCGTCTTAGTTGCTTCTACAGGAGAGTCAGCATTCATTTCTGAACTGATGACCGAGGTGATGTAGGTCTCCAGGGCAATACGGTTGATGACCGTCAAGTGTTGCTCACGGTTGGCAACCAGTAGCAAGCTGCCTCGAAAGGCTTGGGTTTCGGTTTGTTGCCAATGAAAGTCGATGCCAATGGTGGCCTCGAGGATAAACTGGCATGCGTCTGCATGATCGGGATGGAATTCCAAAGAGCGGGCTTCCAGGTTAACCACTCCGGTACAACGCAACAGACCTTCGAGGCACTGTACACGCAATTCTCCTGGGCCAATGATTTCCCCGTTGTTTAACCGGTAAGTCCCATTCAACCGAATCGTCACCGACTCAGTGCGATCGATGATTCCCACGTTTAGAATGGGTTCTTGTTGGTAAGGGGTTGATGTCTCGCTCATGCTTGGACGCCTTGCATAAACTGGGCAAAGCGTGTGTCGTTCAGGCATACTTCCTGGTAAATGGTATGCGCCGTTTGCGCATCCACTCGATCCAGTTGAGCCGGATCGGATACCACCAACAAACCGACCATCTCCAAGGCGGCCGGGCTGATGGCCAGCTGTGCGTCCCCCGGCGCGGAGAAACAACTTGGCCGATGTGCCGCACGCGGAAACAAGATGGCCCAATAACGTCCATCCCGAACCAGCGCGATCAGATTGAACATGGGCTCTGAGAAAAAGGGGTCGGGACTCTTTTGTGCGAAGCACCCGAAGGGCCGTTCCGGCAAAAGAGTCCCGACCCCTTTTTCTCCCGCGACCCCTTTTTCTACCAATAACGAAAGTGCATGTTCGATTTGCTGTTGTAACCGATCCGCCTGGGGGTCGGCCATCAGGAGCATGTTTCGTCCAAAGCTGCTGTGTGCCTGGCATAAGGCCCCATTTCCGGCAAGGGGTAACTCGCTGAGCAAAGGAATATTGCGGGCATCACAGGCCTGAAGATGAAAATGGTCTGGCGCCGACGCGCCACATCGGGCCCCATTATAAAACACCAACATTTCGGGACCCATGACTTGGGCCAATTCAAGTAATTTGACAATTCGCCCAGCCAGTCGCTGGGGTCGATGGGTGCGTTCAGGAACCGTGCAATGCCGCCGCAAAATAGGATAGGGGTTGGGCAATACCACCAGATCTCCCAGGCCGATGCCCCGTTCCTCAGCAGGCATGTTTTCCGGACACAGAAAGCAACTACGGGCGGCGATGGATTTTTCGTCGACTCGGGCATGAATCGACCGTTTTCGAACAGGGTTCGCCTGCACGATGACCTGTGCGCCGGAACACTCCAAAGTTTTCGTCTCGATGGTGGCCAGCGATGCCTCCCCTTCGCGCAGCAAACTCCAATGCTGCCGCTGCTGAGCAAACAGTCTTTCTAGTTGCGGAGCCAAAGCCGACCCGGGCACATGATCTTCCAGGATAATTCGATCCCAGTGGTTCATTGGGATTCCTTCACCATTCGCTGCCTGGCGGCTATTTCGATTGTCCTTAGCCGATCTTTGTATACCGCGTAGCGATTTTTCGTCTGCAAGGAAAGCGCATGATCGGTGTTATCTTCCCAGCGCCGACACCAGTAGAGCGAATCGTAAATACGGCCAACGATTTGGTTGCGTGTCATTCTCAAAACCACCGCGTAGTCTTCCCCGTAGCTCACATTGGGCAGTCCTATTGCTCGCAACGTCGGTACGTGAAAGGCTCTTGGTGCACCCAGTCCGGCAATCCGCAGTGCATTGTTCCGGCCATTGGCGTCGGTCCATTCTCGATGGTCCACCAGGCCCGGTGGTATCGGATTGAGGTCAAAATCGACAATGGTATAGGATCCAATAACCATCGCCGCTCCCGATTCATGAAAGGTGGCCACAATCTGTGACAACACATCGGGGCCGCTGTATAAATCGTCGCTGTCCAACTGCAGTGCAAATCGTCCGCACTGGTCAGATCCGATTGCCTCATTCCAACACCCACCGATACCCAGGTCAGATCGTGAAGGGGTGATGACGACCAAACGGGAATCTTCCTGTGCCAGTTCGGCCAGGATTTGCGAAGTGCCATCCTCCGAATAGTTGTCGACTACCAGTACATTGAATTCAAAATCAGCCTGTTGCGACAGTGCGCTGCGGACCGCATCGGCCACGGTTCGGGCTCGGTTGCGGACCGGAATGATGACACTTGCCTCAACGGGAAATGCCTCCGTTTCGGCGGTCAGTGATCCTGTGGGAGGGGCCAGGTAGGCGCCGATTCGTTTCAAATGGGCGGTAGCTATCTGTTCCATTTCCAATTGGTAATCCCGATTGCGTGGATCGACATAACGAAAATGGGATTCTCCATTGGCTTGCTCATCAACCAGAGCTACCGTGTAGGCTGGCTCGCACAGATGGACAATCGGGCCCAATTCCGACAGTCGTAAACGTAAATCGTACCAACTACCAGAGTCGAAATGGGGCGACTCTATTGGAATCTCCGAATTCATTTCGGTCAGCGAGGTTTTTGCAATCAATACGACCTGGCCAAAATCAAAATCATCGCGCAGACTCCCCGGCTGATAGTCAATCAGGGGGTGGAGAGTTGCCTGTCCTTCAGATCGTTGCTCCAAATAATCGGCGTAGACAATAGGTGCTTTCGTATCGACCGCAGCATTCAACAGTCGCTGCAAACCTCGCTTAGGTAAATCGACCGCCGGAGAAAAAATCCACAACAAGTGCGAAGCGCCGGTCTGCTCGAACCAGCGCACCACATCAGCCACCGCAAAGCTTGACCAGATGCTGTTCGCTTCCAGAATGGTGTGGGGGCTCGAAGATAAGGCTTGCGTAGTTTGGGGAGCCCCAGACTCATCAGATCCAGACTCATCAGATTCTGCCGGCACCAGTAAGGCCACTTCGCCTACGCACCCATTTTGCTGAAGCGAATCCAGCAAGTCGGTTTTACCGGACGTTGACGCCCAGCTCACCACGGCGGCGATACTTTTTTTATCAGATTCTTCGGATTCTTTCATGGTTTATCATGCCTCTCCAAAAATATTATTCTCACATCAACATTGAAGCCTCAGCAGCAAGATAACTTGCCATTTAGAAACTGCCAACCCAAAGAGCAGAGTTCCACAATTCTGAAAATGCCCCACCTGCGCACGGGCAATAACAGTGTGCGCAAATAGACGACTCGTCTCCAGATCTTCACCTTCCTCGCCCACTATCCCTATTCGTCACGTAGGGCTGTGATTAGACTACTGGTTTACTTTCGAATACTGCTCTTGGTATGCATCCTGGAGAGTGTCCGTTTTACCCAATCGAATGGCCTGCTTGTACTGGCCTGCTTGTATTATGACTGATGCTGATGTCCAGCGTGTTGAAGCTCGGCACGACAATTCACCAAGCCACCCCCGGCAACTGATCTTGTTGACCGACGGACATACCAATCCACTTACGGCTAAAACGGCCTCGAGCGTGTTGCGTTACTGTCGTGATGAGGTGGTAGCCCTTTTTGATCGATCCCAAGTGGGCAAGTCGGTCCATGAATTGCTTGGCGTTGGTGAGGGGGTCCCGGTAGTCGGAGAACTGGCTGCAGTCCCCGAAGCCAATGGTCTGATGATTGGCATTGCACCGCCGGGAGGCCGCATCCCGGAATCTTGGCGGCCAATCGTACTGGAAGCTATCGCCCGAAAAATGACCATCTACTCGGGGCTGCACGAATTTTTAACCGACGATTCTGAATTCGCCTCGGCCGCTACGCGGAATGGGGCTACCCTGGTGGACGTGCGCAAAAATAATGAACACCAAGTGGCCCAATACGGGCTGTTGCATAAAGAATGCTTGCGTATCCATACGGTCGGCAACGATTGTAGTGTGGGTAAAATGGTGGTTGCCATTGAACTGGCCAAGTCGCTGCAAAATCAGGCGCATGATGCACAATTTGTCGCCACCGGACAAACGGGCATTCTGATTGCCGGCAATGGCTGTCCGGTGGATTGCGTCGTGGGTGATTTTATCAGCGGCGCGATTGAAAAACAGGTACTCGCCAATCAGCACCATGAAATGTTGTTGATTGAAGGGCAGGGGTGCCTGGCCCATCCTCGCTATGCGGCAGTGACACTGGGACTTTTGCATGGATGCCGACCCCAAGCGATGATCCTATGTTACGAAGCCGGACGTACTGCTGTGCATGGCATGTCTGAGGTACCGCTGAAACCGCTGGCTGAAATCCGTACGCTCTATGAAACGATGGCCAGTCTGTTGCTACCATCGCAAGTCATCGGGATTGCGATGAACAGTCGTCAGTTGAACGACTCTCAAGCGGAGCAAGAGCGACAACAGCTACGTGATAAATTGGGATTACCAGTATGCGACGTGTTGCGTCATGGCCCGGATGATCTGACGCAAGCGATTTGCCAGTTCCAGAAAAAATATCTACAGAGTGTGGGAGCAGTCCGGTGCAATTGAAAATCCACACGTTCGACTTGCCTCTACGGCACGTTTTTACCATCTCACGTGGATCGGTAAGTGTGCAATCGACACTCATTGTGGAATTGACCGACGGCACCCATAGCGGTTATGGCGAGGCGACCACCAATACCTACTACGGCGCCACCTTGGAACGCATGACCGAAGCGCTGGAAGCACTGCGACCGCACTTGGCGTCGATTGATCAGATCGAACCGGAACAGCTCTGGCAACAGGTTGCCGCCAGGCTACACGAACATTCTTTTGCCCAGTGCGCATTAGACGAAGCTGCTCACGACCTTTGGGGCAAACAACAAGGGGTGCCACTGACACAACTTTGGGGCCTCAATACGGCAGACTGTCCGTTTTCCAACTTCACCATCGGCATCGATACGATTGAAACCATGATCGAGAAGATGCATGAAGTTCCCGATTGGCCAATTTATAAAATCAAACTTGGTACCGCAGGTGACTTGGAAATCATCCGTCAACTGCGCAAAGCTACCTCGGCAACATTTCGTGTCGATGCCAACGGTGGCTGGACTGCAGAGGAAACCATCCACAATTCACACGAACTTAAAACGCTGGGAGTGGAATTCATTGAGCAACCTCTGCCGGCAGACGATCAGGAGGGCAATCAGCTTGTGTTTCAGCAGTCGG
>JBDOMT010000024.1:0-8233 GCA_039831705.1 Pirellulales bacterium
CGTACCCCCCGACAGAAAAAAGATTGAACCAAATGTAGTGAAGACTTTCGAACACAAACCCTTGAAAATAAGGTTTTTCTAGGAGCAAGTGTGGAAGCCGGGTTAGCACTTGATTGTTTTGCAATAATGAAGCATGAAAATTCCACAGGATTCTTTAATGGCAACGAGCATTGAAACAGAAGTCATCGAAACAGAGACAAGTCGACTGTCTAAGTTATTGCACATACGTTGGAATGACCGTTATGCACTATCGATCTTTACGATACTCTTTCTTGGCATCATTGCGATGGCACTGTGGAGTGTGTCGCGCAGTTCGTCTCGCATGATTGAGAAAACCACTCTGAATGATGCGGCTATCTACACGTATGCCTTGACCGAATTCCGTAAATCATACACCAGCGAAGTGGTAACCGCAGCCAAAGCAAATGGCATGAAAGTTTCGCACGATTACCAAAATTACTCGAACGGAATCCCATGGCCGGCGACGCTGAGTATGTTACTGGGAAACCGCATCCATAAGCATGCGTCGGGCGGGTCGGCCCGTCTTTATAGCGATTACCCATTTCCTTGGCGTGAAGAGGGTGGTCCTAACAATCAGTTTGAGCGCGACGCTTTGACCCAGTTGCGTGCCAATCCAGATAAGCCTTACTACTCCTTCGATGAAGTCGCTGGACAACCTGTGTTGCACTATGCGATCGCCGACACCATGCGTACCAGTTGCATCAAGTGTCACAATAACCATCCAAAAAGTCCAAAAACTGATTGGAAAGTAGGTGACGTTCGGGGAGTGGTTGAAGTGACCTTTCCTCTGACTCTAGCGACAGAAGCCGCCGCTGAGCACGCGCAGATTACTATTATCGGCATCTTAGCTTTGGCGCTGATGGGGCTCATTGGTTTGGTAGGACTTTTAAACATTCAAAAACACCATCCCTGACAATGGTTCGTTCCAATAAAAATCTCCAAAATTTAAACGATCAACTATCGTATCGAGAAATCGAATTGGCCAAGTTACTGGCTTCGGTGGAGCAACAGCGACAAGAAGTCACACAAGCGAAAGACGCTGCGGATCTGCGTTCAAAACAGCTCGACATGGCACGCCGCGGAACTATGAATATGTTACGTGACATGGAAGAATCGCAACTAAAAGCAGACGCTGCAACAAGGGCAAAAAGCGACTTCTTGGCCAACGTGAGTCACGAAATACGTACGCCAATGACAGCGATCCTGGGATTCAGCGAGATCATACGCGACAACAGTCAGGATCGGGAACAGATCGAAGCGATCGACACGATCCAGAGAAACGGCAGTCATCTGCTGGGCATCATCAACGACATTCTCGATCTTTCCAAAGTGGAAGCTGGACAAATGACCTTGGAAAGGATCACTTGTTCACCCCAAGAAATTGTGTCGGACGTCATCGAGTTGATGCAAGTTCGGGCCGATTCGAAGGGCATATCGCTGATGGCAAAGCAACACGGGCCATTGCCCGAAAATATTCAATCCGATCCGATCCGTCTGCGGCGGATCTTGATCAACGTGATTGGCAACGCGATCAAGTTTACCGAAGTTGGGTCGGTACTCGTAACCTCACAACTGATCACCGATGCTGAGGAAGGGCCGACCCTAAGCTTCGATGTGACCGATACGGGAATTGGTTTGAGCGGACAGAAAATCAGCCAACTATTCCAACCCTTCGTACAAGCGGACACATCGACATCCAGGAAATTTGGCGGCACTGGGTTGGGATTGACGATCAGTAAACGGATGGCTGAGCTGTTGGGTGGAGATATCAGCGTCACCAGTAGTCCCGGTACCGGAAGTACGTTTAGAGTGACCGTTGGTACTGGGCCCTTGAACAATATGAGGATGATGGATTCAACAACCAAAGTGGATACCAAAAACCCGAAATTCCCCAAGACGGAGGCCCCGGAAAAGGCAAATCTCGATTGCTGGGTTCTATTGGCAGAAGACAGACCGGACAATCAACGGCTAATCTCGTTTGTTTTGAAGAAGGCCGGGGCCGATGTCTCAGTCGCAGAGAACGGACAGATCGCACTCGATCTGGCCCTGAATGCACGTGATCAAGGAACCCCATTTGATGTGATCCTAATGGACATGCAGATGCCCGTCTTGGATGGGTATCAAGCGACCACAAAGCTGCGCGAAAACAACTACCAGGGCCCTATCCTCGCTCTGACGACCCACGCCATGACCAGTGATCGTCAGAAATGCCTTGATGCAGGCTGCGACGGCTACGCAACCAAACCGATCGATCGTAAAGAGCTCATCTCCGTGGTTGCCCAATTTGCATCGAAACCAACACCCGCCGAATGCTGATCCTTTCCAGTGAAAGCAACCCGTATTCAGACGTTGAAGGATCCGGTTAGTGCAACGGTACCAATCCTGGATTGCAAGTGGGCGTATTGCGTGTCCTGAATTCTTCACTAGACTCGTGGGCAGTCTGGTACCATGGCAATATTAGGATTTTCCCATGCATCATCTCAAGGCGTGCCATTGTTGCGGTTTGATTCATCGAATTCCGTCTCTTGTAGAAGGTGAGACGGCTTGCTGCACCCGCTGTCGTGCCAGGGTCGCCCGATTTGCCAGTGGCCCGATTGCCTTGAGTCGTACGGCTGCGGCAGCATTCGGCGCGTTCTTTCTCTATTGGCCCGCCGTCTTGATGCCGATCCTGGAAGTCGAACGACTTGGCCATCGATATCAGTCGAGCTTGCTCATGGGGACTCTCGATTTGATTACCCATGGCAGCCTGTTCGTGGGTGGGGTAGTGTTGTTGTTTTCTATTGTATTTCCACTGGTTAAGATCGTACTTCTGGTCGAGTTGAGTCTGTTCAGTCTGCTTCACAAGCGACATCGTGCACTCACCTATCGCATCATCGAACAACTTGGCAAGTGGAGCATGATGGACGTGATGTTGTTGGCCTTATTGGTGATGTTGGTCAAACTGGGAAATCTGGTCGAATTTCATTTCGGCCCGGCGGCAATCGCCTTTGTCCTGTGTGTGGCAATGAGCATGCTGGCTTCCATTTCCTTTGACAGTCATGCGGTTTGGGAGGATGAGGATGAGTGAATCCCTGGCGAGTGATAGTCAGCCAAACGAATCTCCTTCGGAAAGTTCATTTCCCGAAGCACAAGTGCACAAAACGGGTGGGAAATGGATCGGATTGCTCGGTCGCAAACCCAGCCGGTATTGGTTGCTGACACTGGTTTCATTGTTGGTGGCCTTGCTGTTGTGGTTGACAGGAGTCCCCTCTTCGGGGCCTAGGATCTCCATCCGATTCCAACAGGGACATGGAATCGAGCCGGGAGATCCAGTCCGACATCGAGGCATCGATGTGGGTGTGATCACCCAAGTTCAACTCGATCGTGAACTCGCGCATGTCCAGATCGTTGTCCAGCTTGAGCAACAAGCCCAACGACTGGTACGGGCTGGCAGCCGGTTTTGGATTGAACGGCCTGAAATCTCGATGATGGGAGTCCATGGGCTGGAGACGGTACTTAGCGGCCAATACGTAGCCGTGAT
Source organism: Pirellulales bacterium (assembly GCA_039831705.1). Taxonomy (GTDB): domain Bacteria; phylum Planctomycetota; class Planctomycetia; order Pirellulales; family Lacipirellulaceae; genus JAJRWS01. The sequence continues at coordinate 3,542 of JBDOMT010000024.1, forward strand.
TCCCGGCCCTGAAGATGCCAAAACCATTAACACGTTTGACGGTCTGGAGTCCAAGCCCCAATGGTTGGAACAAGAGCCGGGCAGTTTGGAGTTCCTGTTGGAGAACTACGATCGGGAGGGATTGGAGGTTGGTTCTCCCATTGTCTATCGGGGGATCCCCATCGGCCAAATCGTATCGGTCGGATTGTCGCCCGATGCCACCACGATTGAAGCACGAGGAGTTGTCCGACCATCTTACCGCCAACTGGTGCGTGTTGGGTCTCGGTTTTGGAACACCAGTGGCTTCGATGCCAGTTTTGGAGTCGGGGGCTTGAAACTCCACACTGGAACACTGGCAACGATTACCTCCGGTGGAGTCTCGATGGCAACGCCTGATCCACCAGACTCCTTGGCCATGGCGGGCACCCGCTTTCGCCTCCAACAAGAGCCAGACGATTGGAAAAATTGGAGCCCACCGATTCCTATTGGTGTCTCACTTCTCACGGATGGGTCCATTCTACCTCAGCCTGTGAAAGCCACCATTCATTGGCAAGAGAAGTTATTGGGAGTTCGTCGCAGCAAGGAAAAGACCGGATGGCTCCTGCCAATGACTGACGGACGCCTACTAGGTCCTCAGAACCTCCTGTCGCTACCGGCAGACGCGGTCGAACAGAAAGCATCACTCCAATTTGAAGGAATTGCTATCCCCATAAAGGCTCCTGCAAGCAATCCACCATCCGACCAAGCTGAAGAACTGACTCTACTGGAAATCGCCGATCCTAATATTAGGCTTCCTGGTCCTTGGCCGACCCAACAACTGCGGCGGATGGAGCAAGCAGAAGACTGTCTGATTTTGACCGGATCACGAGATTCGATTCTTCCTTTAGCAGCAAATCGATTGCAGCGGCATGATGGAGATTGGCGGATTGATCCATCCTTCGCCTTGAACGCAGACGCCCATGGAGCATGCATCGTGGCGGTCCGAGACGGCTCTTTGGTAGGCATTTTGGTAGTCGAAAAAGGCCTATTGCGAATTGCCTTTCCAGACGCAGCCACGGAAGGACTTGGGACGCCGTAGCAGAAACGGGTGAAATATGCGGGCTAATACCCCCGTTTGCCAGCCCTGCTCGATGCGCTATAATGACCACTCATTGGTTTAGTGGCGACAGTTGCCTGGAGAAAATATTCTTCGGGCGCCTAGGCTCTCGCGAGTGGATACCTAACGGAAGTGGCCACCAAAATCAATGAATACCGCTACAATAGCGAGTTTAGAAGTTATTCTGTGGCAGCCTTGGTGTTGGGTTAGCCCTCTAGATTTCTCCCTCTCTGCCAAGAGAGACAGTTCCTTAGTCAGGAGTTTCAAGTGTCGGGTACGTGTGTTATTGGTCTACAGTGGGGTGATGAAGCCAAGGGGAAAATTGTCGATCTGCTCACACCGGAGCACAATATCGTGGTCCGTTACCAGGGGGGAGCGAACGCCGGTCATACCGTGGTGGTGGGTGAAGAAACCTACAAACTGTCCCTTTTACCCAGCGGTGTCTTGACGCCTGGGGTAACTTGTGTCATCGCCGGGGGCGTGGTGATCAATCCGGAAAAAGTCATCGAAGAGCTGGATGAATTACAAAACCGGAGCGTGGAGGATTTTGACAATCTGAAAATCAGCGATCGGGCACACGTGATCTTCCCCTGGCATTTTGCCGAGGATCGAGCCATGGATCAATCCACCTCCGATGGGGAGAATATTGGTACGACTGGTCGTGGCATCGGTCCCTGTTATCGTGACAAAGTTGGACGCTCCTATGCGATTCGATTGGGGGACATGTACCGCGATACGCTGCGTGATCAGATTGGGCACATTGTCGATGTGAAAAACCGAGTACTAAGCGCCATGCTGCCTCAAGAGCAATGGCAACCACTTGTAGCCCAGGAAATTTACGATCAGTATGCAGCCTTCGCCCAACGATTACGACCCTACATAGACGATACTTCAGAGTTTCTGCTCAGTGCGGTGGAGTCGGGAAAACGGCTGCTATTCGAGGGGGCACAGGGGGCGCTGCTGGATGTGGATCATGGCACCTATCCGTTTGTGACCAGTAGCAACAGCTCGGGGGTGGGAATTTCCAATGGTTCCGGAATTCCGGGTCGACACCTAGGCAAAGTCCTGGGAGTGGTGAAAGCGTATACGTCTCGGGTCGGAGGAGGACCGTTTCCGACAGAACAAGACAACAAAACGGGGCAACGATTACGCGAACAGGGCAACGAATATGGCACCGTCACCAAACGTCCGCGTCGCTGTGGCTGGCTCGATGCGGTTGCGGTGCGTTATGCAGTCCGGCTCGGTGGGGTTCATGGGATTTGCGTGGCCCTGCTGGATGTGTTAAGCGGATTCGAGGAATTAAAAATATGTACCGCTTATGAGTTGGATGGTAAGGTCTCTCGACAATTTCCCAGCCACGTAGATGATCTAAGACGAATTCAACCTCAATATGAAACCATGCCTGGCTGGCAGGAAGACATTACCCAAGCCCAGTCGCTAGAAGACCTGCCAGTCGCAGCACGGAATTACCTTGACCGAGTAAGCGAACTGGTGGGCGTACCGGTGCAGCTAGTCTCAGTAGGCCCCGACCGCCGACAGACCATTGTGGTTGATACAACGTTAAGGTGTCATTCCTAATTGGATAAAGGCCAATCTATCCATGCCATCCTCTGCCCTACCTGAAATGCTTGCCGATACCCCCCGTGGGCGCTGGCCACGGCATATTGCGATTATCATGGATGGAAATGGTCGCTGGGCAGAACGCCGGGAGCTGCCACGTATTGAGGGACATCGTCGTGGAGTTGCCAGTGTTCGTCGAACAACCGAAGAGTGTGCCCAGTTGGGAATAGAACAGCTTACGCTCTTTTGCCTTTCCAGTGAAAATTGGAAACGGCCGCAAACAGAAATAGATTTTCTGATGCATCTATTGGAGCAATACATGATCGAAGAACGCTCGACGATCATGCACAATGATATTCGCATACGTATGCTCGGACGGCGTAGCGACATCCCTGTAAAAGTGCTTCAAGAATTGGACAAAACAGTCGAAATGAGTGCCTCCAATGGAGGGATGTGGCTCAATCTGGCGATTAACTATGGGGCGCGAGCTGAATTGGTCGATGCCATGCGATCGATTGCCAGTGAGATTGCCAGCGGTCAAATGCAAGTAGCATCCATCGATGAGTCGACCATCGCAGCGAAGCTTTACACAGCCGGACTGGACGATCCCGATCTGTTGGTGCGTACTGCTGGAGAAATGCGGATTAGTAATTTTTTATTATGGCAAATCAGCTATACTGAAATCTGGGTAACCGAAAAGTGTTGGCCTGAGTTTGATGAAGCCATCCTCTACCAGGCAATACGTAACTATGCCAGTCGAAGTCGTAAATTCGGAGGACTTTGCGAAGGTTGAGAGATGAGTGTTGAGTGATGCGTTAGGAATGAGGAGAGCGTAAGTAGGAACAACAAGACCAATTTTTCAACAAAGAATACATGACTGGACTGATTCCATCTCGTTGATCCTGTCTAAAATGAATCTGTACTAGGCAATTGTTCGACAAGACAACTCTCAACTCTCAACTCGCTATGCTCCGTTGGCGGCTCATTCTTGGCATACTGATCGTTGCCGTACTGACCGTCGTGTGTTGGTTGGATGCACACGCGACTCGTCCGGGAATTTACCTGGCTCCCCTGGCGTTGGTGCTGACCCTATTGGCGAGCCATGAGATGCTGGGGTTTTTCCGGCATTTAGGACATCAGCCATTAACCTGGGTGATTTACTTTGGCACCCTGTTGCCCGTAGTGGCCAGTTTTGGGCCAATAGCCTGGGTGACTTATCCGGCAGATTGCCCGGTAGGCCGTTTGGGCTGGTTAGCGGGTGGGCTCGCTGGTGCATTGCTCATGGCCCTTGTGGGGGAAATGAAACGCACAGACAACGCCGGCAACTCGATTGTCCACCTGGCCCTGGCATGTCTGTCGATTTTGTATGTCGGTGGCCTGCTGGGCATCTTTGTGCAACTTCGTTTACTAAGCAATAATCCAGTTCCCGACCAAGGAGACTACGGCTTGCTCGCATGGCTCTCCCTGGTGATTGTGGTCAAGTTTAGCGACATTGGCCAATATACGGTGGGCCGAATTTTCGGTCGCCATAAACTGGCTAAAACACTCAGTCCAGGAAAAACGTGGGAAGGGGCAATCGGGGGAATCCTATTTGCGCTGGTAGGTGCCTGTTTTTCGCTGGGAATATTGGCCGAAGTCTTAGGTAATCCAAGCCAACGAGGCTGGCCAGTTTGGCTGGGTGGCTGCCTTTGCTATGGGACGCTGGTGGGAATTGCCGGGATTGTAGGCGATTTAGCCGAATCGATGCTCAAGCGAGATGCAGGCATCAAAGATTCGAGCCAATGGCTGCCCGGCTTTGGGGGAATACTCGATCTGCTCGATTCATTGCTGGTAGCCGCACCTGTCGCATATGTATGTTGGATTACCGGGCTGGTAGGACCTTGATGGTGAGTCCAGCGACTAGCCCGCATATTTCATCAGCCGCCGAGCGTTAGCCCGGCTTCCACACTTGCTCCTAGAAAAACCTTATTTTCAAGGGTTTGTGTTCGAAAGTCTTCACTACATTTGGTTCAATCTTTTTTCTGTCGGGGGGTACGCAGTCCCATTCGCTGGAGCAG
>JBDOMT010000134.1:0-8223 GCA_039831705.1 Pirellulales bacterium
CTAGCGGCGTAAAAATTGCCCGCCCGGCATCCGTCAATCTTGGGCCGCCGCAATCAATACATTCCATGAAGCTTACCAGTTTGTGCTGGAACAAAAGATGTGCACGGTGTTTGGCAGTAAGAATTCGCCGTACCCTTCGTTGTGGGACAATACCGGATTGTCAGAAAAGAGACCCAAGGCAGGAGGCTGGAATCCGAAGGTCGTTGCTGTCTGGGATTGGAAAATTCGGATTCCGCAAACGTATCCCAGCGAGGTGTTCTACGGAAAAGTTCAGGGAGGTGATGCGGTGCTGATGGAGATGCAGTATTTTCGCACCGTGCATTACCCAGATGCATTGCAGTCGGTCAGTGAGCTAGATCCGTTCGCGCAGGAAGTGTATGACTTAATTCGTCTGGAGCCTAATTATACGGGCCCCCTCCGCAAACGAGCGATCGCAGAATTGGCCAGTACCAAGAGTAAATTCGATACGGCGTTGAAGAAACTTCAAATTAGTTTGAACATCGTTCGTTCGAACGATCCGAAACTGAAAAACGATTTCTGGCTCCCGATGCTCGAAGTGCACTTGAACATTGTGCGAGGGGACATTGTTCAAGGGTAGTAACCTGCCCGTAATATTACAAAGAACAGACTCTCGCAAAGACGCAAAGATCGCAAAGAAAAGCATGGATGAGAATGAGAGGAATTGGGATTACCAAGGCTGTCAACGGTCTCCTCGAATAGGAAAGGTCTTGGCGATCTTGGCGTCTTTGCGAGAGGAAATCTGGATTCGAGGGGAGGTCTTACAAATATTCTAGCGAGCTGGTAGTAGATGCTATGACTTTTCCGGTTCCTCGATGCCCCGTTTTTCGATAAATGGGCGGTCCAGCTTTGTGAAGGTGATGAACTTGTAGTCGGCTCGTTCCCAGAGCACGCCCACGGCGCCATCTTTGAGGATCGACAGGTCGGAATAGGCGGCCGGTCCTGTGGCGATGGTCCGTTCATCGGTGAAAGTCTTGCCCTCGTCGTAACTGATTCTCATGATCAGATGCTTTCTGCCCGGACCTTTGGGGCCTGTCCATAGGATTCTGTTTTGCTGGTTGTTGCTGGCCCCATGTTGTTTGTCGCCGGCTAGTGAGTAACGTTCGATGGCGCAGGCGACTGGCGAAACACGGGTGCCGTGCCGCGTTTTGTCCCAGGTTTTGCCGTTATCAGAACTTACGCTAAGCCAGCGATGCCCTTGGTTCTGTTTGTTCTGGCGGGTATCCATGAGGATTGTGCCATTGGCCAATTCGACCAGTTGATTTTCGTCTCCACCGTGGGGCAAGGGGGCCCATTGACCCCGTTTCCAGGTTTGGCCGTGGTCGTTGCTGAAGATGGTCATGTTCAAGTCGGGGCCCCGGTCGACGGTGGAGCCCCAAATCGGCACCATCAATACGCCTGATCGGGTTTGGATTCCGCCACCCGGTCCGGGCACACTGACGCGCCAGTTGGGGTCGTTCATATCGCGGGCGACCTCGGTAAGATCGATGGGGTCGGACCACGTTTGGGCATTGTCGTCACTGTAGCGGGCAAAGTTCATCATATCACGGGTTTGGGGTCGAGAGGTCGCACTGCTTCGCTTCGGTTCGCTACGAATATAGAACACCCACACTCGCGCGCGTTCTCGATCAACCAGCGTGCAGGGATTTGCCGCCGACCAGAATTCGCCCGGGTCTTCCATGAGAATCATGTTCGACCAGCTTTTGCCGCCGTCGCTACTGGTTTTATAGACCAGGTCGATGTCCTGCTTGCCGAAACCCGGATCGGCTAGGTTGTGTTTTCGTGCTTCAGCAAAGGCCACCAAGGTGCCATTGGCAGTCACTTCAATTGCCGGAATTCGATAGCCGGCGTAACCGTCGGCGCCTGAGACAAAAACGTCGGCAGAAACCGGTTCGCCGGCTTGCATACCGGTTGCCGTGCAAAGGAATAGGATTGCTAGCAGCTTGGACGTGAAGCCGTTCGTTGGCGGTAAATGTGGCATCGCACTAAATGGCATCGGGTCCCTGCTCGCCGGTACGGATACGAATGCAGTTTTCCATTGGCAGAATGAATATTTTTCCGTCGCCAATTTGCCCTGCTTCGCCCGTGCGGCCTCCCTGAATGATGGCGTTGATGGTTGGCTCGACGAAGTCATCGTTCACCGCGATTTGCAATTGGACTTTCCGCAGCAGATTGATACTAATCTCGCGTCCCCGGTAGATCTCGGTTTGTCCCTTTTGCCGGCCAAAGCCCTGTACGTCCATGATGGTCAAACGTACCACCTCGACTTCGGAAAGAGCCGTTTTCACTTCTTCGAGTTTGCTCGGCTGGATAATGGCGATGATAAGTTTCATGGGGAGAGTATGCCCCGAGTTCTACCAGGAGTCAAGAGAAACGATCTGCGCTTAGAAGACGCCCCGACTTGAGCGTGGTCAGGCGGACGTACGCTCAAGCCATAGGGGCATCCTACTGTGGAAAGTAAGACCGAATATTTCATAAACATTCTGCTACGAATCCGAAGAGCACTGTGTCTGCTGCGTTAAACGATACTTTGGGTGTGCTCAAGTATAGACAATACGTTCCGCACCCAAATCACCGTTTGCCTTGCAGCCAAAGCACTCTTCGACCTCTCGCGACGAAGTTTATGAAATATCCAGGCTAGAGAGTGATTGAGTGAGTAAGCAAAGTGCGGACGAACTCCACCTGAGAGTCCGCCCGCACGTTCGTATTTCGAGCTTATCAAGTAGCATGCGAACCGTAAGCCTGCATGCCATGTTCGCTGATGTCGAGTCCTTTTTGTTCTTCAACAGCGGAGACGCGGAGGATACCCATCGCCTTCATGGTTGCAAATAGAATCAGCATGGTCGCAAATGACCAACCGCATATTGCGAGGGTGCCGATCAACTGGGTGCCCAACGTCGTGGCCCCACTTGCTAAGTGTGCATTCGGCAGAATACCAATGGCCAGGCAACCCCACATGCCACACAGACCATGGACGGGCCAAGCCCCGACCGGATCGTCAATTTTCAATTTGTCCAAGAGTAGAATTCCAAAGATGATCAGCACACCGGCAACCAATCCCACGATCATCGCCATCCAGTGGCTCATGCAGTCGCAGCAGGCGGTGATTCCCACCAGACCGCCAAGGATGCCATTGAGGCCCATCGACAAGTCTGGTTTCCCAAACATTAGCCAACTCAAGAGGGTTGCAGTCAGTCCCCCAGCGCCCGCTGCCAGTGTCGTGGTTACGGCAATATGCATGGTGGCATCGATGTCACTGGTTCCCTGGAACGCAAGTTGACTACCCGGATTAAATCCGTACCAGCCGAACCAGAGAATGAATACGCCCAATGCGGCAATGGGCAAACTATGCCCAGGCATCGGAATACTTTTGTCATTGATGTAACGACCGATTCGTGGCCCCAAGACGATGGCACCCGCCAAACCGGCAAAACCGCCAACTCCATGCACTACCGCCGAGCCGGCGAAATCTTGAAAACCTTGTTGGTCGAGCCAACCACCGCCCCACTTCCAGAATCCGCTGATTGGATAGATCAATCCGGTCAGTATGGCACTGTAAATCAGGTAGGCGCTCACACGCATACGCCCGGCGACTGCGCCGGAAACGATGGTAGCTGCGGTGGCGGCAAATACCGCTTGAAATAGCCAATCGACTTCTGGACTGAAGGTTCGATCGGCCGCCACGACATAACCGTCGAGTCCTATCCCACCAAAAGCCAAATACTTGTGTGCGACGGTATCGACTCCATAGCTGCCCGGGTACATCAAGCCAAAACCGAGCATGAAAAAGATCAAAACACCCACACAGATGTCCATCGCATTTTTAAACAGGATGTTGACAGCGTTCTTGGAGGCATTGAAACCGGCTTCCACCATGGCAAAGCCGGCTTGCATGAAAAAGACCAGCACGGCGGAGAGAAATAACACCGTATTGTCCAAAGCGTAGCCTACACCCAAGTCGACCGGTTCGGTGACAGCCGCCTCTTCCCCAGCACTCTCCACCACTTCTTGAGCGAGAGCCGTTTCCGAAGAAATGGCCATCAGAGCTAACAGGGCCAATGACATCAAAGGCAGGGAAATTCCCCGCCGCCAAAAATTACCGTTCATGAGATTGCCTTAATTGATTACAGAAGGAAAGATTCGATTTTGGCCTCCGTGGGCCATCGCGGAGTGAGGTACGCGAAACCATTCATCCCTGAATGGCTCCGCGCAGACTCACGAACAGATGGACTGCTCGTGCAAGTGGCGGGCCAAAGATTTTTCGGAGAGCAGATTGCCGCGGTGAGAGATCTCGTAACTTGTGTGCACTAAACGGTTTCAGGCGAAATATAAGTTGCGAAAAGAATTTGGCAATCTGGCGGAAAATTTGGGACAGCACAATTAATAATCAATGCCTGATCGGTTATTGGGCAGGCGAGTAGCTACTCATCCTCATCGAACAGGGCGTCGACAAACTGGTCTGAATCGAACAATGTCCAATCTTCAGGCTGCTCGCCCACACCGACATATTTTACCGGCAACCCGACTTGTTGTCGGATGGCCACCACGACGCCCCCTTTGGCGGTGCCATCGAGTTTGGCCAGCACAATTCCGGTGCAATCGACGGCTTCGGTAAACTTGGCAGCTTGACTGATGCCATTTTGGCCGGTGGTGGCGTCCAGCACCAGCAGTACCTCGTGAGGGGCTGCAGGTATTTGTTTGCGGATCGATTGCTGGATCTTTGTCAGCTCGGTCATCAGATTTTTTTGCGTTTGCAGGCGTCCTGCGGTGTCAATAATACAGATGTCAGCCCCTGTGGCCAGGCACTGTTCGACCGCCCGGTAGGCCACCGAAGCTGGGTGGGCACCCGGTTCGCCGGTGACAATTTCAACTTCAAGTCGCTCTGCCCAGATGGTCAGTTGTTGAACTGCTGCAGCTCGGAACGTATCACCTGCACCCAACACAACTCGCTGACCTTCACTGCGTAATAGGTGGGCCAACTTGGCGATCGAAGTAGTTTTACCCGCACCGTTGACTCCGCAGACCATGATGACCGTGGGCCCCGAATCGGCCATGGCTATCGGAGCTGTATCTTGGGCCATGAGTTCCCCGAGCTTCGATTTCCACGTGTCCATGACTTCTTCCAACGTGACCACTCGGCCCCGCATATTCGCAGCAACTTCGTCAACGATCTGCTCGACCGAGTCGTAGCCCATGTCAGTTTTAAATAGAATGGCGCGCATTTCGTCCAGAAAGGCATCATCGATCAGACGTCCCTCCGATCGGAACATGTCGCGAACGTCAGTTTTCAGCAAGGAGGCCGTCTTGTTCAGGCCTTGGCGGATTTTATTGAATAAGCCCATGGGCAGGATGTTTGAGTGTTGAGTGTTGAGTGTTGAGTCAAGGGGGGGCGGGGTCTGTTAGAGTGTAGAGTCTAAGGGTTGAGAGTGAAGAAAAAGTAGTGATAATCGCATCAAAACGGCACTATGTGCTGGCGACAGCCCTTCAGGCAAACAAATCTTTTCAGTACCCTTGAGTACTACTTAAATTCAGCTCCTACATTAGAGACACGATAGACATCTGAAAAGTTTGGCTTGACGCATGAAATATACATGCAAGCCGAAAACTTGTACCTGACCCCTTCGCCGGGTAGTGCCTACGTGCCCTGTTCGTCATATATCTACCCTCAACCATCGCACTTCTTTTTTTCTAGTAGTTTGTCCAGGATACCGTTGACGAATTGTGAGGAATTGGCAGCGCCAAACCGCTTGGCCAACTCAATGGCCTCATCGATGGCCACCCGGTCCGGTGTGCTGGAGTAACGTATTTCATAGGCGCCCAGACGCAAGACATTGCGGTCCGTGGCGGCCATCCGGCTCAAACTCCAGTTATTCGCCTGAGCTTCCAGCAGTGAGTCGAGTTCTTCCTGATTCCGCTTAACTCCCATGACCAATTGTCGTGCGAAGTCGCGGAGATCCTCATTGTTGAGATTGGACGCCAGGAACCGACTAAGCATTTTGGGAGACTCTTGTGGATTCAAGTCTTCCTGGTACAACGCCTGCAAAGCAACTTCACGGGCGCGGCTACGGCCTGCCATAGGAGCCTCCTGGGGAAGGGATATTCTTGAGCAATCCAACCATTTGCATCGCGGCGGTGGCACAGTCGGCCCCTTTGTTGCCTACCTGTCCCCCCGCCCGATGGATTGCTTGCTCCATTGTATCGCAGGTTAGGATGCCAAATAGTACCGGCAGTTGGGCTTCCAGTCCAATTTGACTTAACGCCAGACTGACTCCCCGGTTGATATGCTGGTCGTGTGTTGTCTCCCCGCGAATAACCGCTCCCAGGCAGATCACCGCTAGGTGGTTGCCCTGCTTGGCAAACTGTTGGGTCACCAGGGGGATTTCCCAAGAACCGGGAACCCAAGCCACATCAATGTGGTCCTCCTGGATGTTTGCTTCACAGAGAGTCGTAACCGCCCCTTCGAGCAGCTGCGAGGTAATCGAGCGATTCCATTCTGCCACAACGATGGCATATCGATCCGATGCATCGACCGGGGAGGTGGGAATTAGGTTTGGCAATTTAGGCTGGCGGGGCTGGGATCGGTGCGTTTCACTCAACACTACTGATTAATGCTCATTAGGAACTCGACGTTGGATTTCGTTTTCGTCAGGCGGTTGGTCAGGAGTTCCATCGCATCTGGTGGGTTCATCTCATTCAAGACCCGGCGGAGCATGCCGACTCGTCGATGTTCCTCAGAGTCCAGGAGCATTTCTTCACGACGAGTTCCGCTCTGGGTGATATCGATAGAAGGCCAGATACGACGATCCACCAAGCGTCGGTCGAGTACAATTTCCTGATTGCCCGTTCCCTTGAATTCCTCAAAAATTACCTCATCCATGCGGCTGCCCGTTTCTACCAGGGCGGTGGCGATGATCGTCAGGGATCCACCTTCTGCAACTTTTCGTGCCGAACCAAAGAATCGCTTAGGACGTTGCATGGCGTTCGCATCGATGCCACCTGAGAGGATCTTGCCTGAATTGGGGCATTCCGCATTCCAGGCCCTGGCCAGGCGGGTTACCGAGTCGAGAAAAATAACGACGTCGTGGCCAAATTCTACCATCCGCTTGGCTTTTTCGATGACCATTTCTGAAACTTGCACGTGGCGGGCACTCGATTCATCGAATGTTGAACTAATGACCTCACAGTTGGGCCCTTTAACTTGGCGCTCCATGTCGGTTACTTCCTCGGGCCGCTCATCGATCAATAGCATGATGACGTATGCGTCCGAATAGTTTGTTAGCACGCTTTGTGCCATTTTCTGCAGCAAGATGGTCTTGCCAGCCCTGGGAGGACTGACGATCAATCCGCGCTGGCCAAAGCCAATCGGCACGAGCATGTCGACCACCCGCATGGCGATTTCATCGGTGGTGGTTTCCATTACAATGCGAGAGTCGGGATGCTCAGGAGTCAGATTGTCGAAAAATATTTTTTTCGAGAGTACGTTCGGATTCTTGCCGTTGATTTCGTCAATTCGCAGTAGGGCAAAATATCGTTCGTTTTCCTTGGGGGGCCGGATGGTACCACACACCGTGGCGCCGGTACGCAGGCCAAAGCGGCGAATTTGGCTGGGCGAAACATAGATGTCGTCAGGACAGGAAAGGTAGTGGTAGTCTGGGCTGCGCAAGAAGCCAAAGCCGTCGGGTAGGATTTCCAGGGTACCCTGACCCGACATCATGCCACCCTGTTTGACGCGTGACTTTAAGATGCGGAAAATCAAATCCTGCTTTTTTAACCCGGCAGCATCGTCAATGTTTTCTTGCTGGGCCACCTCCACCAGCTCTGGAATCTCCATTTGCTGCAGAGCTGCGATGTGTCGATTGGAATCAGGTTTGTCGGTGCGCTCAAAATTTTTCCCAACCCGGCGCATGCGTTCGGCCGCCTTGTCGAGCTCCTCGGCAATGGAAAGTGGCTCTTCATGATCCAGTTCGGCGAGACGCTCAAGATCAATCTCTGTGGCCACTTCACGTTCACTGCTGTGTCGCCGCCGTCCATATGACTGTTGTCGACTCTGACGCGGCCCACGGTTGCTGGTTTCTGACATAACTCAATCTGCTCCTGAAGAAAAGAACATTGACCAGCACACGGAAGGCGCCGGGAGGTGGGGGGGGTAGTGGCTGGGGGATAGTATTTTGGTGGGAGGTGGGGTTTGACAGATACCAGGCGAGT
>JBDOMT010000436.1:0-8194 GCA_039831705.1 Pirellulales bacterium
CCGCCGGACGCAAACTGTTCGCCCCTATTTATGGCATTTTGATAAAAAACACGTTATTTGACACACCCGGCACTTAAGTTGCGTCCATACTAAGACTTAGGTGTTGTTGAGCCAGAAATGGAAGGATTGTGACACCAGCATGGTCTCTGGGAGAGCCCAATTTGAACGTTAGCCAACCCATGTGGACTGCCCGTTGTAAATCAGCAGGCCTCGGATGGGGCGCGCAAATTGCGATTAGTACTCAATCCTGAATTTCTATAGGCCGAGTGCGGGTTTTTTTTCGGATCTGAAGTACTACTCTCCCTTGTTCAACCGCTCGACAGGTGATATTCGCTACCGGTGTGCGATAGCTACCCCGAACAAGGTTCCATTTGAGTGATTTCTGAGAGGATTCTGGGTGAGTTGGATCGTGAACTGCCACTTTTGGATCAATTGCTTCAACACTGGAAAGACTGATCAGCAATCTCAATAATCCCGGCTTGCATGGAAATCAACTTCCATTCCCCACCGCAGATAGGATAGAATCAGAAGAAAATTGTAACCCATATGGGGGTTTGATATCTCTCGATGGTATACGAAATCCAATTAGTAATACCTATTGTTTGGCCGGTTCATTCTGGCACCCGCGAGGGATCCAAATCTGTCCCACCAAACGGTGATTGAGATATTTCATGAGCAACGCACACCCAGTAACCCGTCCTTGGTATCAGCGGATCGGTCCGGGATTGATCACCGCCTGCGTGGTGATCGGGCCGGGCAGTATTTTGACTAGCAGCCAGGTGGGGGCGAGCAATGAATATGCGATGTTGTGGGTCGTCGCCGTTTCGGTCATTTTCATGTTGGTGTACATGACCATGGGAGCCAAGCTTGGTGTGGCGACAACGGAATCTCCTTGTGATCTGATTCGTAGAAAGGCAGGTAGGTGGCTTTCGATTCTCGTTGGAATCGGCGTGTTTTTTGTTTCGGCGGCGTTTCAGTCGGGCAACAACATTGGAGTCGCAGCGGCGTTCGGGGCGTTCATTGAGTCGAATTACGTCGTAGCGGCACTGGTGGTCGTCTTCAACCTGCTTGCAATATTGTTTCTGTATGTATTCAAGGATATGTACAAGATGCTGGAACGTCTGATGATGATGTTCGTGGCGTTGATGTTGATCTGTTTTGCGATCAATCTTTTCATGCTACAACCGAATGTCGCTGACCTAGCCAAGGGATTCGTTCCCTCCCTGGGAGCGTCGGGTGAGTTATTGCCCATTTTAGGGCTGGTCGGCACTACCTTTGTCATCACGGCGGCGTTCTACCAGGCCTATCTGGTGAAGCAGAAGGGATGGTCACGTGAAGAAATCAAGAATGGATTGATCGATGCGAGAATCGGCTCGGGGATCATGTTTCTGATCACGTTAATGTTGATGTCGACGGCTGCAGCGGGCCTTTACACCGGCGCAGAGATTAAACTGCTGAGCGTTGTGGATGTAGCCACTTCTTTGGAATCGACGTTTGGCACGTCTGCAAAGATCATCTTCTGTCTCGGACTGTTTTCTGCTGCATATTCTTCTTTCTTGATCAATTCGATGATCGGCGGCTTCATAGCAGCTGATGCATTGGGGTATCGTTGCAAGCCCAGCGATCCTGCACCGCGATTATTGACTACGATCGCGTTACTGACGGGTATGTCGGTTGGGTTGGCCGTGCTAGTTTTCGACTTCAACAAGGCGCCCACAATCATTGCTGCCCAGGCTGTGACGGTTGTCGCGGCACCGCTGATCGCCGGAGTGTTACTTTGGCTGACCAGTTCACGCGACGTGATGGGCGAGAACGTCAACGGGCCAGTCACAAAATCGCTGGGTGCAGTGGGCTTTGTTTTGTTGCTGGCGATAGCAACGAGAACCGCAATCATCACGTTGCCAAACAGCATCGAGAGATACCGTGGCAAACCGGTCGAAACGCGCCATGATCGATCCCCAGTCACAACGTTAGCGATTGCCATGCATGAACAGTAAACAAGTGCTATCACCTGAACAAATTCGACATTTTCGACAAACGGGTCATCTGACGGTTCCAGATTTACTGGATGTGCAAACGACTGACACCGCGATCGAAGATATTGCGAACTGGAGCAGCGAGTTTTTACAGACGCTTTCGCCTGAGGAACAGCGTTGGTACCTCGAGCAGAGTTCGGGCGAACAGCCTCAGCTGCGCAAACTTGACAATCCCGTTTATCACCGAAAAGTATTTCGCGAGTTAGCTGCCAACAACTCGCTGGTCGAAATGGTTGAGCAGTTGATTGGTCGGGGCGTTTCCGTTTTCTTCAGCCAAGTGTTTATGAAACTGCCTCAAGTCGGGGGGGAAAAGCCGATCCACCAGGACAACTTTTATTTTAGCCCCGACGATCCCGATGCTATTTTGACAGCATGGATCGCACTGGATGATGCGACGACCGAGAACGGCTGCCTCTATTACAGCAATGTTCATCAATCGCAGGTCGAACAACACGAAGCCCCCGAAGGTGAGCCATACAACCTGCAGATCTCCGCCACGATATCGAATCAGTTCGAGATGTTGCCTGCTCCGGTGCCTCGGGGCGGAGTTTCTTTCCATCATGGAAACACTCCTCACCAATCTTCTGCAAACCGTAGCACACGTCCCCGTCGCGCCGCCGCGTTGCACTATATGCGCAACGACAATCGATTGATCAAACCCGCACTCGACTTCGACAGCGGGGTCAACGTGAAGGTGACATGACATTGAATCATTACCTTCCGCGCCGCATCAATACCAGGCCATGGGCCACTGGCGAGAATCCATAGTGAGTCTTTCAATCCGTCTATTCACCGACGACGACATCCCATCGGCGCTCGATCTTTGCCGCACCGCCGGATGGAATCAGCTGCACCAAGATTGGTCGCGTATCATCCAGCATGAGCCAAAGGGTTGCTTCGTGGCGGAATTCGACGACCAGCTGGTCGGTACCGTAACCACGACTCGCTATGGGACTGATTTAGCGTGGATCGGAATGATGCTCGTCCACCAAGAATTTCGCCGCCGAGGCATTGCCACAGATTTGATCAACGCGAGCCTCGAATATCTTGGCAAACAGCAAGTCCGCTGCATCAAGCTCGACGCGACGCCAGCAGGCCATGGCATGTATGAACGAATCGGTTTTCAAAATGAGTGGTCATTTCATCGATGGACCCGTGATGCACCTCTGTCAAATGAAAAAACCGAGGATGACCGCAGGCACCGCTGCGAACCCCTCACCGCCTCGCACCTCACCCTGGACCAAATGGCCTTCGGTGACGATCGATCTGTTTGGCTCGAGCGACTTTCTCGAGAATCGTATTTGTGTCAACGTCCAGATGGATTCGGAATGCTCCGACGTGGCTATCTTGCCAACTATCTTGGTCCACTCGTCGCCGGAAGTAGCGATGTAGCACGCGAAATCATCGACGAACTGCTAGATCAATCAACGGGCACGGTATTTTGGGACGTGCCACAGACGAATCGAGACGCAACCGAAATCGCCAGCTCACTGGGATTCCAACCCGTTCGTGATCTGACTAGGATGTGGACTGGAACCGCGCTCAATGCTCCGGCTATAAAACTGCAGTACGCACTTTCGGATCCGGGAACGGGTTAAGATCATATGATGGTTCGACAAGTCACCTTCCTCGCATTGTTGCTGCTGATCGTGCCGTTCACGATGGCGGCCCCGAGAGTCCCTTCTAAACGTCCCAATATCTTGTTCATCCTCCTGGACAACGTCGGTAAGGATTGGATTCGGTGTTATGGCAGCCAGGAAAACCAGACTCCCAACATTGACCGGCTCTGTTACACGGGCATGAAGTTTCGCAATTTCTACGTCACGCCAGTCTGTAGCACGACTCGCACGATGTTGTTGACGGGACGTTATCCGTTCCGTACCGGCTGGCACACACATCACGATACCGCAATCTACGGTGGCGGTTATTTCGATTGGAACCGTGAAATCACGTTCGCTCGCGTGTTGCGTGATGCAGGTTACAAAACATGTATCTCCGGCAAGTGGCAAATCAATGATCTGTTCGATCCGGAACAGACTAACGCGCTGACGAAACATGGTTTTGAAGAACACTGCATTTGGCCGGAGGCCAAGCCGGGTCTACCCGCACACAAAAAACGTTACTGGGACGCTTACATCATTCGCGATGGCGAGAAAATTGATGCCCGCGGCAAGTTCGGACCCGACGTTTTCACCGATTACTCGATCGATTTCATGAAGCGTCATCGAAATGAGCCATTTTTGCTGTATCAATCGGCGATTCTGACACACATTCCTGTCACCACCACACCTCTCAGCCCGGATGTAAAAGCATCGCCAAGAGAAAAGTTCGCTGGCATGCTCCATTACGCCGATCATTTAATTGGGCGAATGGTCAAAGCACTGGACCAACTCGGACTGCGGGACAACACGCTCATTGTGGTTGCCACCGACAACGGGACCGATACTGGGTCCGACCAGGGAATGCCACAAAGTCTCGGTGGAATGCGAGGCGGTCGGATCTCAGACGAAGGCATCTACTCGCTAACCGAACGCGGAATCAACATGCCACTGATCGTCAACTGCCCTACTTGGATTCCTTCGGGCTGCCAGAGCGATGCGTTGTTGAATGCGACGGATATACTGCCGACGCTGGCGGAACTCGCCGGTGCGGATTTGCCCGAGGATGTTGTGATCGATGGTCACAGTTTTGCCTCCGTCCTACGTGACCATTCGGACAACAGCTGGAAGCGACCGTGGACATTCACGCAATACGCCCAGTCACGCGTCCTGCGCAGCGATCGTCACAAGCTGTACTCTTCTGGAGAATTCTACGATCTGGCAACTGACCCGCTCGAGCAACGCGATTTATCCAATAGCGAGTTGGACGATCAAGCCGTGATAGATCATCGGATGCTTCGATCGGTTCTCGATTCGTTGCCTGAAAACGCGAAATGGCCATGGACATTTCGCAGCATCTCTGCGCGAAAGGCTCGAATCGCTCAAGATGCGCCGCGCCGGGCCGGGTGGATTCAGGAAAAACACCCACCGCCAGAACACCTTGCCCCGTTCTTCTCTCCGCCGCGCGAATATGTGGGACAATTTGACGACTTTCGTTCCCCCCTACTATTCGCCGACGGCACTATGGCACATTCCGCCGAAGATTGGCAACGTCGAAGGAAAGAGATTGTTGATCGCTGGCACCAAATCATGGGACCGTGGCCAAAGCTTATCGAGCGACCTGTCGTTGATTCGATCAAGATCAGTCGACGCAAGGACATCACACAACGACAGCTGCGATTAGGAATTGGCATACGCGGCGAAATGGTTGATGCGTTCATGTTGATTCCCGATGGCGACGGTCCGTTCCCGGCTGTCGTTGTGCCCTATTACGACGCACAATCGGGCGCGGGGCTTGGGATCGAGCATAGAGACTTCGGATGGCAACTTGCCCGGCGAGGATTCGTGACTCTTTCGATCGGTAAACCAAACTCCGGCGTCAACTTCGAGAACTACCGCGAGGCTGGACATCGGGGACCATACTTTGGCAGCGAAGGCGAAGTGGTCAAAGTACAACCACTATCCGCGTTGGCTCTAGCCGCTGCAAACTCGCACACGTTTCTCTCTCAGCGACCCGAGGTTTATCCCGATCGAATTGGAATCGTTGGACATTCGTTTGGCGGCAAGTGGTCCTTGTTCGCTTCCTGCCTGTATGACAAGTTCGCTTGTGCCGTATGGTCGGATGCGGGAGTCGTATTTGACGAACGCGACCGTCGCAAAGAGAATCCAAGTGGTAGTGTCAACTACTGGGACCCGTGGTATCTCGGCTTTGATCTGGGTACACTGAACAATCCAGACGGACCGCAGCGATTTCGCAAACTACCTGGTGAGGGCCAACCGCGCACCGGCTCATACAAAGAGCTGGTGGAAAACGGTCACGATCTGATCGAACTTCACGCGTTGATGACGCCACGTCCGCTGCTTGTGTCCGGTGGCACCGCCGATATGCCCGAGCGTTGGCCGGCGCTGAATCACTTGATCTCGGTCAACCGAATACTCGGTTACGATAACCGCGTCGCCATGACCCACCGCGACACTCACGCCCCCAACGAAAAGTCGAACCAACAGATCTACGCGTTTTTCCAGTGGTGGCTGCAGGAATCGCAGTAGTCGTGATATTATTATGCGGTAAGCTTCCAGCTTGCCTGCTTCCGTTCTAGCTACACCCTCACTCCAGCCGGCTAACTGCCTTACCCTCAACTCTCTCACTCAGGTTGGTACATAAACTGGGAGTGAGCCAAGCCTCAGGTTCCACAAAAGGTTGCATGCACAACTTCATCGGGCGCCGGTGCGCCTTCAAACTCGGTGAAATCTAACTGTTCTGAGAACGGGTCCTGCAAGACCTGATTAAGCCGGCGAAAAGTTTCGTAATCGCCCCCGTTACCAGCTTGGATTGCTTCCTCGATGCGATGGTTACGGGGGATGAACACTGGATTCGTTCGGCGCATCAGGGCAAGGGCTTGGCTGCGGTCGACATGGAGCAGGCGTGCTCGCCAGTCATTCAGCCATTTAAGAATTGCTTCGGGTTGGTTGAAAAGTTGAATAACGGCTAGGTCGTTGCCGCTTTCGAGCGCGTCGGAAAGATGGCGGAAGACCAGAGTGAAGTCGGCCTCGCCTTCGGCCATCACTGACAGTAACGTTTCTGTCAGGCTCCAGTCGTTGGTGTTGCCTCCTTCGATACCGATCTTCGCCGTGAAACGTATTTGCAAAGCGGTTTGGTGGAGATCGGGAAAGAGAGCAAGAGCGGCTTCCGCCTCAGCGACGGATTTTTCCGGTTCGTCGTGGAGGAGGGGGAGGAGGGTTTCCGCGAAGCGGGTCAGATTCCAGTGGGCGATGGGCCCCTGATTGCTGAAAGCATAACGCCCCTGTTGATCGATCGAACTGAACTTTTTCACAGGATCGTAGATGTCGAGAAAAGCGCAGGGACCGTAGTCGATAGTCTCGCCAGAGATGGCCATGTTATCGGTATTCATCACGCCATGGATGAATCCTATTTGCATCCATCGAGCAATGAGTTTCGCCTGCCGTTCGATGACACCGTCGAGCAGGGCGCGGTAAGGGTTTTCTTGCTCCTGCGCATCGGGATAGTGGCGCGCAATGACATGGTCGGCGAGAATCCGCAGATTGGCATCGTCCTGTCGGGCCGCGAACCACTGAAAGGTGCCGATGCGAATGTGCGACTGGGCAACACGGGTGAAAACGCCACCTGGGGCCATGCCTTCGCGGACCACCTGCTCACCGCTGGCCACGGCGGCGAGCGCCTGGGTCGTTGGCACACCGAGAGCGGCCATAGCTTCCGAGACGATGTATTCGCGCAAGACCGGACCCAGTGCTGATCGGCCATCGCCACGACGCGAGAACGGCGTTGGACCGGAACCTTTCAGTTGGATATCGCGGCGGACGCCATCTTTGCCGATGACCTCACCCAGCAGAATAGCGCGACCGTCGCCGAGTTGCGGCGAAAAGCCGCCGAACTGGTGCCCCGAGTAGGCCATCGCCAAAGGGGCGGAGCCATCCGCGCATTGATTGCCCGAAAGGATGGCAAGACCTTCCGGCGAATCTAGCCTGGCCACGTCGATCCCGAGCTCTGTCGCGAGGTCGTAGTTCAGTTGGATCATCACCGGTGCGCTGACCGGAGTCGGTTCCACCGACTTGAAGAAAGCACCCGGCAGACGGACGTAGCTGTTGTCGAAATTGAAAGGCATGAAAAGAGAACGTGTTTTGGTAAACTGATAGGAAACCGTATAATATAATGAGGCATCGAATTTCCCATATGCGTTACGATAGTGACTCGATCCTGTACTGTCTGTAGTTGGTATGCAATAATTTTCCCAAAGTTTTTTGCCGTTCCTGAGTTTATTGGAGCCTCGCATCAAAATATTCCTTTACTGATGCTTCCCAACAGACGTTAGATTAGGAGTTTTGACATCGGCCAGAGCGCACGCATAACACGAGGACCAACCACTCATTAGAGCTGTATCTAAAGGGGTCGTTTTTTGGCGTGTCTCACGCAGAGTTGAGTTGAACTAAGCCGCTCCGCGGCAGAGCGTAAACGATAGTCATATCTACACAAGGCCCATCCTTTCCAACAAGGTTGGGCCCTTGTTTTGCGCGAAAGAG
>JBDOMT010000351.1:0-14566 GCA_039831705.1 Pirellulales bacterium
CTGATGTGATCGTCATCTTTGGGCATTAAATCAACAAACCGTTCAATCCCAAGAATTCCACACCAACCGTTTGAGTCGTGGAGCGACGGTATGTGGAACGCACCTTGTAGACACTACAAAACCTGAACTTTGGAGAGAAAAATTCCTACCACTGAAATGACCCTGTTTGTGATCGTTGGCCTAGTCCTGTTTGTGGGATCGATGATCGGCCTGACGACTTTCGGAGGAAAGTATCCACGTGCCGCTCTGGCGTGCATCTTCCTCACGTTGGCAATCTACGTGGCCATCATTCTGCTACGGATTGGCATCATCGATTTTTCGTGATGCGGGCCCCCGCAGATTTTTCGACATAGTGAAGCATGCGTTCTGTCATAGCCCGTAGCAGAAACGGATGAAATATCCGGGCTAGCTACTGCTGCAACAGAAAGTCCTCGATCTCCTGACGGAGGGGTGCCGAAGGCTGGGCGCCTAACTGCGTCACCGACAAGGCAGCGGCGGCACTGGCGAATCGTACCGCAGTTGCCAAGGGTTGGCCTTCAGATAAGGCCACCGCCAGTGCCCCATTGAACACATCACCAGCAGCGGTCGTGTCGACTGGATCGAGGGCAAAAGCCGGCACCCAACCGGAAAATTGTGGGCTGGCAACCAACACCCCCTGAGCACCCATCGTTACAATCACCGTCTCAACTCCACGCGATTGAAGCATCTCTGCCGCTTGGGCCGCCGATGAGGAATGGGTGACCCGAATGCCGGTAAGCAGTTCCGCTTCGCTCTCGTTGGGTGTCAAAATTGAAACATTTTGCAACAGATCTCTATCGAGTACCTGCGCGGGGGCCGGATTGAGGATCACTGGCACATTCGCTGCAGCGGCGATTTTGGTTGCGCGACGAACCGTTTCTAAAGGAATTTCCAACTGCAAAACCAACAGGTCAGCCGACTCGATGCATGCATGGGCCTGGTCGATATCTGCCGGTGACAACCGACCATTGGCACCGGCGGCAACGCCAATACAGTTTTCACCCTTTTCATCGACAAAGATCAGCGCCACGCCAGTCGATGCTCCATCATCCTGAATCACATGCTCGACGTTAATATGAGCCTGCTGAAAATTTTCGATGGCCTGTCGGCCGAATAGATCGTCACCAACTCGAGCCAGGAAGGTAACCTTGCCCCCTGATCTGGCTGCCGCGACCGCTTGATTCGCGCCTTTGCCTCCGGCTGCCATAGAAAACTGCCCACCGAGAATCGTCTCGCCTAGAGATGGGATCTGTGGCGTCTGTAGAATCATGTCCGTATTGGAACTGCCAGCAACAACGACTCGAGCGCTCATTTCATTCCTTATTCCTCATTTCACTTTCTCCACTGCTACACATTTTACTCCAGCCTTATCTACAGTACAGTACCCTAAGCAGGATCTTTGTGTTTCCAACCTGGAAAGAATACCTTATGAGTAAATCACCTACCCCTCAGATTGCTCTGGCTTTTCTGGCCCATCCGGACGATGCGGAATTCCTCTGTTCGGGAACCTTGATGCGTCTGGCGGAAGCCGGCTGGAAAATACACATTGCCACCGCCACCGCCGGCGATTGCGGCAGCATGACGCTGCCTGCTCAGGAAATTGCCAATATCCGGCGACAGGAAGGAGCCGCGGCAGCGAAACAAATTGGCGCGAGCTACCACTGCCTGGAAGAGACTGATGTGCGGGTCGCTTTTGACCGACCAACCTGCCAAAAAGCAATCGACTTGTTCCGACATATCGCTCCTTCGTTGGTATTTACCCATCCTCGTCATGACTACATGCTCGACCATGAACAGGTCCACCTGCTCGTGCGTGCGGCAACCTTCAGTTATCCGATCCCAAACGCCTCCTCCGTCCCACGGGCTGAACACTCGATGGTCCCCTGGCTCTATTATTGCGATCCTCTTGAGGGAAAAGATCCTTACACGGGACAGCCCGTGCAGCCTTCGGTCTGCATCGATATTAGCAAACAGATCGATGATAAAATTGAAATGCTTGCCCGCCATGCGTCACAACGAGAATGGCTCCGAGAACATCATGGCATGGACGAATACATTGAAGCCATGAAACGTCACAGCACGATGCGCGGCAACCTGCTGAATGTTCCTTTTGCGGAAGCTTTTGTGCAACATCCTGGTCATGCCTATCCCCAGTCTGACTTGCTACGAGAACTTCTGGGAAAACCGTGACGTCTACCTCTTACTGAAATACATTGACCCAATCGCTATAAAATTTGCAACAGGAGCTAACAGAAACAACTGAGAGTCACTTTCTCCGTTGCCTCTGTTGCCTTCTGTTCATATGTATTCAGAGATGGACTATTTATAATTGACAGTTACCTCAAAAGGTGTTTGTTTGAAGTCGCGCCGGGCCGGTTGGTCAAAAAAGAGCCGATCGGCAAAGTCCAATAAGGCGCGCCAATCTTCAGCCAACTGGTCGTGAGCTCCCTGCCGGAAATGCTGGCCTTGACGGTCCGGAACTCCGAGTAAATCGAACACCGCCTGGGCCGCTTCGTAAGTCACCTGAGTGCCCAATGGATTACCCCATGCGTCTGCCAACGCATCGGTTGAGAGTAATCCCCGGGGCGCCACCAAGGCGCGTAAAAAGTGTTGGTCCAATGGCAGTCGTTCAACCTGGCCGGCAAACGTTCGCAATCGTGGATGAAACCAGTAGCCAAACCGGTGTGGCTCGGTAATCACTTCCAAGGATTCGCTGCCTGCCCCCTGCACACGGAAACAACCCGTGCCTCCGCAACCGGAACCGTTGGGCACGACCATGGCAAATCGTTCATCCAGCGAGCCGGCCAATAGGGCCACTTTGCCACCACGCGAATGACCTGTGATAACCACTTTTTTCGGATTGACCCAATCGAGCGTTTCCAAGTAGTCCAATACCCGCATTCCACCCCAAGCCCAAATGGCCAGCGTGGCCCAATCGTACTGAGGATAAGCACGCCGAGCCGATCCAAGTGATCGGGACGGATTGCTCTCTTGGTCGGGTCTATGATCAGGAGGATGATCAGGAGCCAAATCGGTACGGTTGTAAATGGCCAACGCGTAACCGCGCTCTATCAGTTCTCGGTCGATCGGTGAATGACCATTCTGGTGGTTGTCATTGAGCACAATGACCGGCAATTTACGCGGCGTCAAACTTTCCGATTGCGGTACCAGCATGCGCAAATGAAAACGAATCTGCCGGCCAGGCCCCATCGAGAGAATGAGTCGTTGCTCCGTCGCTGCTCCGTCAAATATAGAGTGTGAAGAGAGATTTTTGGCGCCGATATTTCCCGGTGTGGGAGGCAGATATCCATACTCATAATATTGGACCTGCTGGCCAATTTCCGCACGTCGCCGCAACCAATCGCTTCGGTTCTTCACCCGCGTTCCATCTTGGAACATCAGCAGCTCGGGCAAGCCTTCGATCACTGGCAACTGGTCCACCTCGGGCAGACTAGGGTTGGCCCCATCCACTTGAGAACCACCCACCATAGGCCAGCCAAAGGAGAACAAGCCTACCCAAAATGTGAAACCAGCGAACTTAGATCGACGATTACGGTAAACGCCCATGCCTACTTCACCGTGAACCGATAGATTGTGGTGGTATCGTACGGTTCTCCCGGCCGAACCGTAGTGGAAGGGAACTGCGACTGGTTGGGGGAGTCGGGAAAATGCTGGGTTTCCAAGCAAAATCCATAGCGATGGTGGTAGGTTTTATTGCCTTTGCCGATATTCGTTCCATCGAGGAAGTTGCCGATGTAGAACTGCACACCCGGCTCAGTTGTCAGTACTTCCAAGACCCGGCCACTGCCAGGCTCATAGACTCGGGCCGCCAACTCCAACTTTCCTGGCTCGGTTTTATTCAACACCCAGTTGTGGTCGTAACCTTTGCCGAAAACCAATTGTTCATCATCCTGATCCACCCGTGCGCCAATAGCCGTCGGTTGGCGAAAGTCCATGGGCGTGCCGGCCACTGGACGTAACTCGCCGGTGGGTATCAATCCCTTATCGACAGGCGTAAATCGATCGGCGAACAGTTGTACCAGATGGTCAAGGTGATCCCCTTCTCCCTGACCGGCCAGGTTGAAGTAGGAATGATTGGTCAAATTAACAGGGGTAGGCTTGTCCGTCGTTGCATGATAGTGAATTTGGAGCGCATTCTCATTCGTCAGCGTGTAGGTAACCTGTACCGACAAATTTCCCGGATATCCTTCTTCTCCGTCTTGACTCAGGGTACTCAGGGCCAGTTGGGGGCCATCGTCGGTCAATCGGGGTACAGCATCCCACACTTTTTTATCAAAGCCCTTCAGCCCTCCGTGCAAATGATTGGCATCGTTGTTTTGGGCCAACTTGTACTGCTGACCATTCAACTCGAAGCGGCCCTGGGCGATGCGGTTGCCATAACGGCCTACCAAAGCACCAAAGAAGGGATGCTTGCCCAAGTAACCATCGAGTTGATCAAACCCTAACGCAACATCAGCCAGTTTGCCATCTCGATCCGGAACCCACCAGGAAACCACGATCCCACCAAAATTTGTGATGGTAACTTTCATCCCCTGAGCATTAACCAGGGTATAGAGATCGACGGCGGATCCGTCCTCCGTTTTACCGAAAGGGGCCTTGGTGATGGAGGGTTCCACGGTACGCGCATTGGCGGAAAGGGAGAGTGACATGCCAAGCATTCCCAGGGTGAGTGTGATAATAAATATTTTCATCGGTGTGCTACTTTCATAGTCAGGAACGATACGATTATTGCTAACGCTGCAATTATGCCCGATTTGGACGTGCAGAGAAAGGCATTCAAATCCACTCTGCGTTCTCCGCGCCCTTTGCGTTAATTTTTCTATCTTAACCTTTTAATTTTACTTTTCAGGATAGAGCAAGTACTTCTCCCGCCGAAGCAGAAAGTCGTCCAACCCCAACTGAGTCAACCGGTGGGCCGTTTGTGGATCGCATCCGGCACATATCGTCTGGTAAGCTGCCGAGTTGGCCAGCAAGCGGTTGTAACGGTCCGTCTGCCACTGATCAGGATAGAGATGCCTTAAGGTGCAGGCTATCTGTAATCCGGTGCGTACCGATTGGAATCGGCGCCGTGCAGTGATGACAACATTGATTCCTCCGCAAGACTCATTGGCAAACTTGCTGGCGTCTGGAGTGAACCGAATTGGCACGAACGTGACTCCCGGCAAACCCAACTCGGCCAGTTTGCGTGCCAATCGCTGGCCGTCGATCCAGGGCGCCCCCACAACCTCAAAGGGAGTATCGGTGCCACGGCCGACCGACAAGTTGGTGGTTTCCAACAGTCCAATCCCCGGATAGAGGAGTGCCTGCGTGAGACTACGCATGTTGGGCGACGGATTGACCCAAGTGATTCCGGTGGCATCCCAGTAATCGGCCCGTCGCCAACCTGTCAGGGACACCATTCGCAACTCCAAATCTAAATTTTTCTCGGCCCGAAACATCCGCGCCAATTCGCCTGTGGTCATGCCGTGCCTCACCGGCAACCGATGGTAGCCAACAAACGATTCTTGTCCTTCTTCGAGCATTGGCCCCGCCACCTCGACACCACCAATCGGATTGGGCCGGTCGAGTACGACAAAACGCAAACCATTCTGGGTCGCCACTTCCATTGCCATCCCCATGGTCGAAATGTAAGTGTAAAAACGAGTTCCGATATCTTGGATGTCAAACACGAAAGTATCGATACCAGCGAGCTGGTCAGCCACGGGCTGCCGGCTATTCCCATAGAGGCTATAGACAGGCAAACCGGTCGGTTCATCGCGCGCATCTTGGATATGAGCCTGATCGAGCTTTCCTTGCATGCCATGCTCGGGACTGAATAGGGCCACCAATTGAACGTTTGCCGCCTGGTGTAGTAAATCGGCAGTGCGCATCCCATGTCGATCGAGACCTGTATGGTTGGTAATCAGCCCTACGCGTCGACCTGCCACTTGAGTAAACTGGTCACGAACCAGGACATCGATGCCGGTAAGGACCGCAGGTTTGGAGCGTTGGGCAGCAAGACGTTGCCGGCCCTCCCCGAAATGGTTCTTGCCACGACTGTCCTGAGGAGAGTGATTGGTCCCATCCGACTGAATGGCTGCTGCAGCTATCGAGCCGATGCGGCCGACCAGGTGATTGACCGAACCATGACCATCGGGATGCAGCCGATTGGCCAGAAAGACCACGAACAGATTCAACTCCGGGTCCATCCATAGGGCTGTGCCGGTAAATCCTCCATGGCCAAAAGCACGCGCACTGAAGAGATCCCCCCGGTTGCTGGAGTACTTACTCCGAACGTCCCAGCCGAGTCCACGCCGGTGGTCGCCGATGGTGCGCGGTCGTATCATTTCAATCACCCCACGTTGGCTCAATGGGTGCATGTTAGCGCCACTGGCGCCTCGTAGCATGGCCGTGGCATACCGGGCCAGATCACCGGCGGTGGAAAACAGACCGGCGTGTCCTGCCACACCACCCAACAGGGCAGAACGCGGGTCATGGACCTCACCTCGCAACCATTGGCCATCTCTTTTCTCTGTTGGCGCGGCTCGAGCACGCAATTTTTCATCCGGAAGATAGCCGGTCGCGCGCATTCCCAGAGGATGGTAGATATTTTCACGGGTAAACTGGTTGAGATCTTGGCCCGTCTTACGCCGTACCATCTCCCCCAGAACCAAATAGCCTACGTCCGTATAGACAAACTTTTCTCCTGGAGGTTGGCGCAAACCTAACGCCCAAATCCGCTCCCAGGCTTTGGCAGGTCCGTCCTGATAATCGGCCAAGGCATTGTCTGGCAGCAGGCCTCCCTGATGGGTTAGCAATTGTTCAATGGTGACCGTCTCTTTGCCCTGTTGGGCAAATTCTGGAATGTGACGCGATACAGGATCACGTAATTTCACGATGCCCCGTTCGACCAAAATCATGATGCTCGTTGCAGTGGCCACCGGCTTGGTAATCGAAGCCAGATCGAACAGAGTATCAACGGTCATCGGTTCGACAGTCGGTTCCAGTTGGCGATGACCAAATGCTCGCAGGTAGGCAATCGCCCCCACATTTTTCGTCGGATCGTATCTCCCCACCAGCACGACACAACCGGGAAATTGGCCTGCTTCGATTTCTGGGCCAATCAGAGGCTCGATAAAGTCTAGCTGATCCGCGTGAAGACCCACTGCCAACGGATCGACCAGGGGCAGAGCAGGGCAGGGGGAGACGCCCCAGGCAGGGATTTGGATGGTGAGCAGTAGGTAGGCCAACAATAGGTGGGGATGAATCTTTAGTTGCATGGTTTTTTCAGTGTTTCAGTGTTTCAGATCGCTGACAAATGACAAATCAAACATCAAACATCAAACGTTGTGCCAGCCAACCGGCCAGTAACGTGGTCAGTGAACCTACTACAGCATACCAGAGCGAACTCAGATTGGTGCCATAGGCCAACCCCGAGAGGACCAGCAGGCCGACTCCAAATCCGACCAGGGCCGAAGTTTGCTGGACGGTGCGAGTAAACACGGCCAACCAATAGAGGCCCAATACGGGCCCGGTGGCAAAGCCGGCGATCGCCAGCACACTCATGACCGTACTTTCCGTGGCGCCGAATCTGCCACTCATCATGGCGATTAATATTTGCAAAAGTCCAAACAAAACGGTAGCTATTCGGGCAACACGTAGCTGAGCTTGAGGAGACATCGGTTCGCGGCGCAAGGGCAAAAGCAGGTCGCTCACCAGTGCGGTGGCGGAAGAGTTGAGTGAGCTGGATAAGGTGGACATGGCCGCGGCAAAAACGGCAGCCAAAGTAAGCCCCGTCAGTCCGATTGGCATGTTTTGCACAATAAAGTGGGCAAAGACTTTATCACCCTGACTTAAGGGCGTTTGCGGTGGATAGTTTGCGTAGAAGCAAGCCAAGCCTACACCCAGGAGCAGAAAAATGGCAAATTGCAAACAGACAATCAGGCCACTGCAAACTAATGCCAGTGCCGCGTCTTGTTCTTTTCTAGCCGCCAAATAACGTTGCACCATAAGTTGGTCGGTTCCATGGGTAGCCATGGTGAGGAACATGCCTCCGATCAAACCGGACCAAAATGTCACCGTAGTCTTGCTTAGGCTCAAATCAAAATCGAACAGATGAAATTTCTGATGATCTTGGGCAAACTGAATCATCTGCCCCCAACCTCCCGGCAAGCTTTGGACTAAAATCACGCCGGCTGCGGCAGCTCCCAACATATAGATGACAAACTGAACACAATCATTCCAAATGACTGATTTCGCACCGCCCACAAACGTGTACAGAATGGTGATGAATCCCAACACTACAATGCAGGCAGCCATATCCAGCCCCAGAACAGCCTGGAGAACCAGGGCGGTGAGATAAAGACGCAAGGCATCACTCAGGTTGCGCGTGATCAAAAACAGGGCCGATGCAGCACGTCTGGTAGCCTTGCCGAAACGTGACTGGAGTACTTCATAAGCGGTGAAAGGCGCGCCGCGAAAATAGAGGGGTAAAAGTACCCGGGCGACCACGATCCGGCCGACAATGTAACCAAATGTAATTTGTAAAAAACTCAGGTCGCCATGATCTGATTTCCAGGACATGCTGGGGACGCTCAGGAACGTGACGGTGCTAGTTTCCGTAGCAACGATCGAAAGCAACAAAGCCCACCAGGGCAAAGAACGCCCTCCCAAAAAATAATCGGCCGCATCCCGTTGACCACGGCCGATCCACAAGCCCAATGCCAGCACGGCGAGTAAATAAGCCATAATTATGGCAATATCGAGGGTGTTTATGGAGAGATTCACCGCTTAGGGTCTCGGGGCTGGATGGAGCAAGGATTCCGAACACAACAGCCTAAATCTATTCCCATAAGATGAACAGCGCAGATCTTTCTCTTTTTCGCGCATGAAATCTAGCCACTCGCGGACGGACTATTACAATTGAGTACTATGTTAGAACATCTAACCACCGAGGCACGAAACCCGCAATCTGAGGATCTCGATACTCTCAGTCCGTTGGAAATTGTGCAATTGATCAACTCCGAAGATGCCAAAATTGCGGCGGCCGTCGCTCAACAAGCTGAACCCATTGCCAAAGCGGTCGAGGTAATATCGCATCGCCTCGGGCATGGCGGTCGGCTCATTTATGCGGGAGCAGGAACCTCGGGACGGCTGGGGATGCTCGATGCGGCTGAGTGCCCGCCGACTTTTAATTCCGATCCCACGCAGGTTATCGGCCTTATCGCCGGCGGTCCTAAGGCGATGGCCAAAGCGGTGGAAGGGGCGGAAGACTCGCTGGAACTGGCAGCTGAAGATCTACGTAACATTGAACTGTGCAGCCAGGATGTCGTAGTCGGCATCGCCACCAGTGGTCGTACACCCTATGTGATTGGAGCGCTTGACTATGCACGCAGCCAGGGAGCCTATGCCATTGGCTTGAGCTGCAATCGAGATGCGGCCATCAGTGCCCGGGCCGACTTGAGCATTGCTCCCATCGTAGGGCCTGAAGTACTCAGCGGTTCCACCCGTTTGAAGGGCGGCACCGCAACCAAAATGATTCTGAACATTCTGACCACCGGGGCGATGGTGCGGCTAGGTAAAACCTATGGCAATCTGATGGTTGACCTGCAGGCCACCAATACCAAGCTGACCGAACGGGCCAAGCGAATCGTTCAATCACTGACGGAACTATCTTCTGAAGATGCGGAGAAGTTGCTGAAACGCTGTCAGGGTGAACTCAAGACGGCCATTGTCGCGCAGCAGCTCGGCCTCTCCTCGGAAGAAGCTCGCAGTCAGCTGAAGTCCGCCAACGGACATCTGCGCAATGCACTAACCGCTCATATAAACTCAGAACGACAAAACAACAACGGCTTTAAATCGTAGCCCTCAACACACCAATGCAACCACGCCTACTGCTGGGTATCGATGGAGGAGGTTCCAAAACGGCAGCCTGGGTATCGTCGATTGACTCCCTGGGTGAATGTTGCCTCTTAGGGCAGGGACTGGGTGGACCGGCCAACTTTCGCGCAGCGGGTCGTGAACGGGCCCTCGAAAGTTTGGATGAAGCGGTCGATGCGGCCTTTCAAACAGTTGACTTGAAAGAACTGGCAGAGTCCGACCCACCACTGCAGATTGATACAGCCGTCATGGCTCTGGCTGGCAGCGCTCTGCCCGACGTCCAAGCCCAAGTCCTCGACTGGGCCCGGGAGCGTTCGCTGGCAGCCCATCTCCATATTGCCCATGATGCGGAACCCGTGCTGAGCGCGGGCACTCCTGACAACTGGGGAATCGCCCTGATTGCCGGCACCGGTTCGGCGGCCATCGGCCGTGACCAGGCTGGCCAGAGCGTCACAGTTGGCGGTTGGGGGTATTGGTTTGGCGATCAGGGAAGTGGCTTTTCACTGGGACAAATGGCCCTGGCAGCAGCAGCTAAAGCAGCAGACGGATTGGGGCCTGCAACAGCCCTGCAATCTCTCCTGCTCAAGCGACTCCAAATCGAGCAACCAAGGAAACTGTTGTCAGTCCTGATAGAAGCAGGCGATGTCCGGCGACAGATTGCGCGGCTGGCCCCTCTGGTAATGGAAGCGGCCGAACAGGCAGACCCGGTTGCCCAGTCGATTGTCAAACAGGGGGTAAGCGAGCTGGCAACCTTGGTCCAAGGAGCCACCGGGCAACTTGGCTGGTCCGATACATTCCCGCTCGCACTGGCTGGAGGTGTCGTCTGCGGGTCACCCTATTTTCGCCATCAGCTCGAGCAGCAGTTGGCATCTATCGGCCTGCACCCTGATCCCATCACTCCGGTCGATACCCCAGTCGCAGGCTGTGTAAAAATCGCCGCGGCAATGGTGCTGGACCGGTGACAATTTTAAATACAAGCACGACGCGCAAGCGAGTGGGTAATTGTGCGTGACCCACTTGCTCGCGCTGCGTGCTTGTATTCCAGTACCAATATCCTACCCCTTTGAACGGTCCCAACGGAAGTCTCCAGCTCCTCGAACCTTTTTACCCGCTTCTCACCCCTCGCTCCGGTGCTTCTGAACCAACACTCCGCCGCTTAATGGCGACTGACAGCCAGTCGTTTCGGGGATCGTCAAGGACAGCTGCAGTCGATGGCGAACGGCCAGCCAGGCGAAACACTCTGCTTCCAAGGTATCGGGATTCAAACCCAGCTCGCAAACATCTTTGATTTCATCGAATCGTTCAGCCAGCAGTTTCATGATGACTGGATGATGAACTCCACCTCCGGTAACCCACAGTTGGACAGGCATTTCAGGAAGTCGCTTCACCGCTTGAAAAATGGCTTCGACGGTCACTGCACAAAGTGTGGCCGCGCCATCTTCCACACTCAGTCCGGAGACGTCGACATGGTCGAAATCGTAACGATCTGCCGATTTCGGCAACGGGTTTGAAAAGAAGGGCGCTGCCAGCGCCGTTCCAACCGTTTTCCAATCGATCGATCCAGCCAAGGCGAGTTGGCCATCTCGATCATGGGGCAAATCGGTCATGGCCTGGGTCCACTCGTCCAACAAACCGCAGCCGGGCCCCGTATCTCCACCAATGATTTCATTGTCCCCACCGATGATTTCATCTTTGTTTCCCAACCAAGTCACGTTGGCAACTCCCCCCAGATTGAGCACCAAGGTCGGGCGTTTTTCCTTGGCAAACAAGGCCTGATGGAACAGGGAAACCAGTGGGGCTCCCTGGCCACCGTCGGCCATGTCGGCGCGGCGAAAGTCTGATACCACCGGCAAACCCAATTCACAGGCGAGCAACCATGGATTGCCAATTTGCATGGTCAGCCCTTCGCCCGGAATATGGCGCACGGTGTGCCCGTGAAACCCAATAAGTTCTACCTGCCTAGCCTTATCGCCCAGTCCCTTTTCGCCCAGTCTTTGAAACAGCTGCCGAACAGCCTGCACGTGATGGTGCGAAAGCTCTTTCTCCAATCGCAACATTTCCACGATTGGCACATTATGCTGCGAAGCTTCCAACAGCCGCGACCGAAATTCATCTTCATAAGGGAGTGTCAGGCCCCCCAGAAATTCAATCTGCTGCCGGCCGTCGGTTTCGAGCACCGCCGCATCGACCCCATCACACGAAGTCCCACTCATTAAGCCTGCTACAATCGTTGCCATAGTATCCACTATTCAACACTCCACTACCTCACGAAACAAGACCCATATAAAATATATGCGTGTTTTTTTCTCGTATCCGCGCACAAATTAGCCGTATTAGGTTAGACTGGGGGCTGGTAACTTCTGCGTACGTCTTTTCGCGTATCCGACCTCTCGACACGAACTTGCTATGGCCACGATAAAGCATATCCGTGAAGTCGCCGTGCTGGTGGAAACTGAGGATAGTTGGGGGTGCAGCGTCATTCGTGGCATTGCCGACTATTCCCAAAACCAGGGACACTGGAATTTACTGATCGATCCGCGCGACCACGAACACCGGTCTGCGTTACCTGACCTGTGGAATGGCGATGGAGTCATTGCGCGGATTGGCAGCCGGATGCAACTCGATCAACTTCGTGGCAGGTCATTGCCGACGATCAATGTCGGTACCAATTTTGAGGGACACTCTGGCATTTGCGATGTGGTGACCGACGATTTTCAGCGAGCCCAATTGGCCCTGGCCCATCTGCGTGATCGGGGCTTTGAGCAGTTTGGGTATTTTGCTCCACCCAGCCGAGAATATTCGTCCGCACTGGGAGTCGAATTTACTGCGGCAGTGGAAAGGCAGGGATTTCCTTGCCGTGTCTACAAGCCCGGCTATCGAGCGGGTCGTAAGATCGGCTGGGGTGAGCAGCAAAAACGAGTCAGTCGTTGGCTGAATTCACTCACCAGCCCAGTGGCCGTGCTGGCCGTCAATGCCCATCGTGGTCGTCAATTGGCCGAAATCTGTTACCTGAGTGACATCCGAGTACCCGACGATGTCGCCATTTTGGCTGGCGACACGGACGAACTACTCTGCGACGTCACCACCCCTCCTTTGTCCAGCGTTGCCGTAGCGGGCAACCGGATTGGTTATGAAGCAGCTGCCGTTCTGGACCAAACGATGAGCGGCCGGCCGTTGCCAAACAGGCCAATCAAGATTCCACCACAAAGCGTCATCAGCCGACAGTCGACCGACATTCTGGCGATCGACGACGACACGGTGGTCCGCGCACTGCGTTTCATTCAAGCGCACGCCTTCCAGGACATCGTGGTCAAGGATATTTTGCGTGAAGTCCCCGTCTCCAGGAGGAGCCTCGAAATTCAATTTCGCAACTACTTGGGTCGTTCCCCAGCCGAAGAAATTCGTCGAGTTCGACTGGAAAAAGGCCGCGATCTGTTAGCGCAAACAATCATGTCGATCAGTGAAATCGCCACCGCTTGCGGTTTTGCCAACGCCACTCGATTCGGGGTTGCTTTTCGTAAACGGTTTGACCAGACCCCGTTGGCCTACCGCAAGCAGGTTGTCCAGGGATAGACCAAAAGCATCTAGTGTCTGGTCAAGCCTTACTTTTGGGGTAGCCGCAGCCACACATATTGTAGGGCAAAGATTTATTTGTGTGTCTACCCAAAAAGATAAGTTTGACAAAGCACTAGTATCGCTCAGGTCCTAATCATTCCAGTCCCAGGGATCGGCGGCCCGCATCGGTCAGGCGTTCCGTGGTCCAGGCGGGCTCCCAAGTAAAATGGACCAATACGTCGCGGACACCCTCAAGCTGCAACAGCCGTTCTCTGATTCCCTCGCTTGTGTGACCTCCTCCTTGGGTGACAAAATATTGATGGACGGGTCGGCCTCGGTGAGGCATGGTCATTAGAATTTCTGCTACACCATCCTTGATCCGCACATCGTAGATATAGCCCAGGTCAACCACATTGGCATCGATACGGTAGAGTTGCTCATCCTGCACTTTCCGCAGTGCTTGCCAAATAGCTTGTTTCAGTGGGGCTGTCGATTCTGTTTCTCCCTGACGGGCCAATTGGTCGTCGGCAGAATTGGCACTCTCGAAATGAGGCATTTCTCCGTCAGTTACCTGCAGCGGTTGCAGCAGGCGATTCCGTAAGCCTTCAATTTGGTGGGCGGCTTCCTGCTTTGGATAAGGAGCAACCAGATAGGCATTCTTTTGCCGCAGTACGGTTCCTTGCAAGAACTTTAGCGTACCAGTTCCCACCGGGTATCTGCTCCAAAGTTGGCCATGCTGGTGGTAGTGCAGTGTGGGAACACCGTTTCTCTCGATCTGTTCATATCCTTGGATTGAATGTTCAATCCACAATGCAATCAACGCATCGCGACTGACATCGTGATAAAATCCCACCCCCCCCATCGACTGCCCTTCTGCTTGGGGAACCTCACCTTCCTGCAGCTTTCCCTGGGAGTCAATCCAGACCTTCCGATTGAATGAATAACCTGAGAATACCCATTCATCATCACGCAAGGCCGCAAAATCAAAATCCTTGATTCCTTCCATGACACCCTCTTTGAGAAAATAGTCATGACCTGCGTAAAAAACATAAGTCTGGTCGATATGCATTCGGCTAGGTGTGTACACCGGGTGAATGGGACTGTGTGGAAATCC
>JBDOMT010000351.1:14576-33402 GCA_039831705.1 Pirellulales bacterium
CGCCGAACGCGCACCACCAACGGTCCGTAGATGACATGGTAGTTGGGAGGTTTTGACCAATTGCGAATGCGGAGCTTCTGGAAGTGATCCTGGTCTACGTAATCATTGGACCAATCGATGGTGGGAGGTTCACCATGACCTTTGCCACCAGCATAGAGTTCCAACCCATGCTGACGTGTGTATCTCAGCCGTTCCAGTTGACCCATTTGTTTCGATAATGTAGCCACGTAGTGGTGATTGGCAATCTCTCGTGCATAATGGTCGCCTTTCACCTGCAAGTCAGTTGGATAGTGGGGCCGTTCGGCCAACGGATTGCCATGGAAGATTAGGTAAGTAACACTCTTGCCTGCTGGAACATCCGCAAAAAATACCAAGTGGCAATGCCGCCGATGACCGCGACGAACAACTCCGTATACCTGAGAAGGTATTTCCAGTAGTCTGGCCGACGATGCTTCGGTTGACGATGCTTCGATTTTGGCTACGCGTATTTCTCGGTGCAAGTCTGTGGACTGATCCGCACGAACGGCGATCCGCAGATCAACCGGTTCTTGCCGTCGAGTAAGGTTCGCTGATTCACGTAAAGTTACTAACTGCACGTATTTCCAACCCTGAGCCCAAGTACTCCAGGCGCGAGGCAATTGGTCTGTAGTCTGGATCTTATCTACATCCAGTTGGGGTCGTTCCAGGTCAGCCCGTAATTGTTTTTCACACCCCAGAGTATCCTTGAGTGATTCCGCCAGAGAAAGTGCGAGGTCATAATTATTTTGATCCGAAGCTCGTTGGATGAGACGCAATTTCTCCTGGATACTGTCGGTTCGTGTTTGGCGGTCGACCGTATTGAGTATCTCCAGTTCAGCCGAGGCATGAGAAACTGGTGTCAGCAAGACACACAAAATTGCCAAAGACCAGCGCCAACTTGAAGTCGTAATCCAAAAGCAGCTCATGCAATGCCCCTTATCTATGGGAGGAACTGTCAGTTAAGGCTAAGTATAATAGCAGATTGGAATAGATATCGCATAACAAACTCGATAGAATGTGGAATCAATCGTGTAACCGCCAAAACTATTTTTTACCTTGCGGCAGAAAAGGATTTCAAAATGAGCATGCCTCGATTTCATGGCGACCCGGCGTTCAAGATGTTGCGCATGGGAGACATCGATGCTTTTCACGAGGCCGTCACAGGACGCGCAACCATTGATTTTAGCGAGTGCGACCTGCGAGGCGTCGATTTCCGCAAAGTCGACTTAAGCAATTTCGTGTTACATGACGCCTATCTACGCGACGCCGACTTCCGCGGTTGCGATTTGAGACACCTTGATCTGGCAGGAGTTTCCATGCATGGCGCCAAGATAGGAGGCACCTACTTTCCCGACAATGTATCGGCCAGCGAAATTCGCATGAGCCTGCGACACGGAACGCGGATTCGCCCCTGTCAGAATCCCTAGCTCGGATATTTCATCCGTTTCGTCGCGAGGTGGCTTAAGTCTTTTCGTGGCAAGGCATGTGAGGTTTACGACCGCAGGCGGGTTTTTTACACGTTGAGGCGACCACGGCTGCGCCGCGGCGCCCGAAGCCGGAACATAACGCAGCCACGGAAGGACTTGGGACGCCGTAGCAGAAACGGGTGAAATATGCGAGCTAAATGGGTGAACTCAGGGCGATTACAGGGGTCACACTTGAGCCGTCAGCCAGGTAAGTTGTGTTGCCGCCTTGGTCACTGGCTTCTTGCACGGCAAGCTCACCACGTCGCATGAGTTCCATACCTGAATCATCAACATCCGTACTTGAGATTCCCACGCTTGCTGTAAGCTTCCACTGTCGACTGCCAAACTGCATTTGGCATTCTGATACACCTATTCGCAGTCGCTCGCCGATTTCGCCGAGATTCTTACGACTGCTGTCTGGCAAAAGAATCGCATACGTGTCGGCATCAAACTCACAACGGTCGTCCATTTCTCGTGTAAATGCTGCCAGCAATCGACACAATGCGGCGTGCAACTGAAAAGCGGCACTTTCGCCGTGTTGATTGGTGATGTCGTCGGCCTGATCAATCCGCAGCAGGAGCAGCGAAATCGAAGTTCCGCCGCGTTGCCACTCCGTGATTCGCCGATTCACATTGGTGCAGAAGATGGAACGATTCGAAAGCTCAAATTCTGGCGGAATCACCATCGACTCGCCAAGGCTTTCTTGTGTTCGAAAACCTTTATCACCGGCCCTTCTTGCTCCAACCTTAGCGCTTTCCGAGATATCGGCTACCAACTTGATCGGGTCAGGCTTTGATTTACCAAAGGGGATACAGTCCGATCCATCGTGCCAATAGGTCTGGTTGCGGCCAGCATCTTTGGCTGCGTAAAGTGCCTGATCAGCCCGTTGAACAATCGTTTCGAGCGAGTGGCCGTCGGCCACAAAACTCACGCCCACGCTAACCGTAATGCGGAGTCGTTTATCAGCAGCTTTTATCTGTTTGGCTGCGCATGTCTCGCGAATTCGTTCTGCAACGAGCTTCGCATCAAACTCCGACGTGAATGGTAAAAGTATAGCAAACTCTTCGCCCCCATAACGAGCGGTGACGGCGACATCGCTGTCACGCATCTGGTTTAACAGCATTTTGCCAAGTTCACACAACACCACGTCGCCTACCGGATGCCCATTTTGATCGTTAATCTTTTTGAAATTGTCTACATCCAACAGAATCAGTGAAAAGGGCTGCCTGTGCGATTGGAAGTCATCGTGCAAGCGCCACAATTCCTTGTCGAAGGTGCGGCGATTGTGAAGTCCCGTCAATGCATCTCGGCTGGCTAAAGTCGCATGTTTTTCTACTTGCACTACCTGCTCCTCCAACTGCAACTCAACGCGCCCAATTTGCTCCTGCATATTTGAAGTCGCGTTGATGATTTGGCTTACCGCCTCCATGATGTGTGTGCTCTCCTGGGGTTCCCCCACACTCATCACATCGCCGATCTTTTCAACTTGCGAGCGATGTTCATCCACATCAGCAGCCAGATCGTTGGCGAGCAATTCCAAACTGCAGAGCACCTTTCGATAGAGTTGTTTCTTGCGGTCCATTCTCTTAAAAATCAACAATTCCGGTTTGCGCTCGGAAATCGACCGGCCTATCACTACCGATTCCATCTGCAGTTTTTGCTCTACTTCGGCCAACTGTACGCGGATACGGTCGCTTGCGCTGACGATTTTCGAAGCTGCCAACTCAACGATTGAACCGTCTCCTGCTGCTTGAGCACTCAAGGCCTCAGCAACCTTGGCCACGTCACTCGAGTGTGCTGCAATTCGAGTGCGAATCTTGGAAGTGCATTCTTGCAAATTGTTCAGGGCGTCCTTCACTAGACGCTTATGTTGATTGCCTGCACATTCCTCCACTCGACCTCGCAGCCACCAGCCGATCGCAGTACTAACTGTACCAATGAGCAGCGAAAACAGACCATTGATTATCCAAAGTCGCATAGGAGCAAGCCGTCGAGCATGTTCGTTGGAAAGAAAGGCGAATATTAACTAATAAGGCAGTATAAGTCTCAATCTAGTCTCGTGATGGAATTGGCGTGGTACCATAGACTCTCGCATCAATTTCTGAACCCACACTCTCCCGGCTACGCTGACTATGCCGGTTTTAATCACTCATAATGGTTGGTTAACAGGTATTTCGTGGCGAAAAACTCGGACGGCATGCTCTAAGGCCTCGAACCGCAGCCTCAGCAGAACTTTGCCAGACAGGGTAGAAATAGGGTGGAAAAGCCGCTAGAAAGTACAGCTTGAAGATTACCACCCAGGCAAACAGGAACACCTCCCGTGAAGTATTTATCTTGGCACTTTGGACACCTAGGGCATTTTGGATGCGTAGGCCTTTTGCAATGCGTAGCAATCACAATCGGCGCATTCATCAGTCCCATGCTGGCTCAGGAGGTGTATTATCCAGAGACTAAGCGAGTTGATCATGTCGACACATACCACGGCGAAAAGGTGTCAGACCCTTATCGGTGGTTAGAGGAAGATGCTCATACTTCCACTGCAGTTGCTAACTGGGTGGAGAACCAAAACAAAACAACTTTTGGCTATCTCGATTCGATTGCCAGTCGTGAGCAAATCCGCGCCCGACTGACCAACCTGTGGAACTACGAGAAAGTCAGTCCACCATCCCGTGAAGGTCATGCTTATGTCAGCATGCGAAACGATGGGCTGCAGAATCAATCGGTCGTCTATATTTCTGAATCACCGGAAGAACGTGGGCGAGTGCTCATTGACCCCAACACCTGGACAACCGACGGTACGATTGCCTTGACCGGGCTCTCGTTTAATCCCGATGGAACACTGGTTGCTTACGGACGGGCCGAAGCAGGCTCGGACTGGCAAGTCTGGCGAATTCTCAATGTGGCAACCGGTGAGGTTCTTGATGAGGAATTGCGCTGGATCAAATTTTCGACACCCGAGTGGACAACCGATGGCAAGGGTTTCTTTTACTCACGATATTCAAAGCAAGAGTCCGCGGATTCAACCTTTCGAGGGGTCAATAAGAATCAAAAGCTTTACTACCATCATCTAGGCAGTGATCAATCGGCGGATGTGCTTGTGTTTCACCGCCCAGACCAACCGGACTGGAGTTATCATTCCTCCGTGAGTGATGACGGACATTATTTGATCATCCAGGTAGAAAAAGGTACGGGCTCGGACGCACGTATTCTAATCAAGGATCTGACCGATCCGTATGGAATGCCCGTGGACCTGATAGACAAATTCGAATCTGAGTTTGTGTTTATTGGCAACGATGGCACAACGTTTTACTTCAAGACCGATGCTGCAGCTTTGCGTGGACGACTGATTGCCATCGACATCCATGAGCCTGATCGAAGCAACTGGCGAGAGATCGTTGCCGAAGCCAAGGAAACACTGCGAGGGGTGAACTTGCTGAATAACCAGTTTGTGGCAACGTACCTAAAGGATGCCCACACTGCGATCCGAATTTATGACTTGAGTGGACGCTATCTTCGGGAGGTGCCGTTGCCCACTCTCGGGTCAGCCCGTGGTTTTGACGGCAAGCGTTGGGAGATTGAAACGTTTTACTCTTTCTCAAGCTTTGCGGTTCCTCCTTCGATCTATCGGTATGACCTTGTAAATAACAAAAGCACTCGACTCTTCAGTGCACCGGTCGACATGGAGCCGAGTGACTATGAAACGAAACAGGTTTTTTTCACCAGCAAAGATGGCACGCGTATACCAATGTTCTTGTGTCATCGACGAGGATTGAAACTCAATGGCAATAATCCCACACTGCTGTACGCCTATGGAGGATTCAATATCCCACTCACTCCCTCCTTTTCTGTGACCCGTTTAGCCTGGATGGAGATGGGTGGCGTATTTGCAATGGCCAACCT
This sequence comes from Pirellulales bacterium, assembly GCA_039831705.1. Taxonomy (GTDB): domain Bacteria; phylum Planctomycetota; class Planctomycetia; order Pirellulales; family Lacipirellulaceae; genus JAJRWS01. The sequence continues at coordinate 19,961 of JBDOMT010000351.1, forward strand.
GCGTGGCGGCGGGGAGTACGGCCAAGATTGGCATAAGGCGGGTACCAGATTACAAAAGCAAAATGTCTTCGATGATTTCATCGCAGCCGCCCAGTGGCTGATCGCCAACGACTACACGTGCCCCAAAAAGCTGGCCATCCAAGGTGGCAGCAACGGCGGGCTGCTAGTTGGGGCATGCATGGTTCAACGTCCGGAATTGTTCGGCGCCTGCCTCCCAGCCGTCGGTGTCATGGATATGCTCCGCTTCCATCAATTTACTATTGGATGGGCTTGGGTCGACGACTACGGTTCCTCGGATGACCCCAAGGAATTCCAGGCTTTACGAGCCTACTCACCGTATCACAACCTCGTGTCAGGAACGCATTACCCGGCGACCCTGGTGACCACGGCGGATACCGATGATCGTGTAGTCCCCAGCCACAGCTTCAAGTTTGTCGCCGCCTTGCAGCATGCCCAGTCAGGCGATGCCCCTGTGCTTATCCGAATCGAAACAAGAGCAGGCCATGGAGCAGGCAAACCGACAACCAAACGTATCGAGGAAGCCACCGACCTGTGGGCGTTTCTCGTCCGCAACCTGGACATGCATCCATGAACCAAGACATCGCACGATTAATGCAAGTGGCTACCTTTGCAGCCAACCGACACCGCGATCAAAAACGCAAAGACGTAGCCTCCTCACCCTATATCAACCATCCCCTGGCAGTGGCCGAACTGCTCGCAAGTGTCGGCCAGGTGACCGACATCGATTTATTGTCTGCTGCCTTGTTACACGATACCGTGGAAGATACGGCTACCTCTTTGGATGAAATATTAGAGCAATTCGGCACCAAAGTCCGCCAATTGGTAGCCGAGGTAACCGACGATAAGACACTGCCTAAAATGCAGCGCAAGCAATTGCAAATAGAAAATGCGCCGCACAAATCGGATCAGGCTAAGCAACTGAAAATTGCCGATAAAATATGCAACATCCGCGACATCGATAGAGAATCTCCACGTGAATGGAACCGAGATCGAAAAGCCCAATATCTAGATTGGGCCATGCAAGTCGTTGCCGGTTGCCGAGGTGTCAATCCAAGTTTGGACCAACTCTTTGATGACACGGTCACCAGTGCACGCAACCGGCTGAAGTAGAGAATTATCGAAATAACAGGGCCGCATACCAACGTGAGGAATGTTAATCCTTGAGCCCGCGACGCACACCAAACCCGAACACAATTTCGAAGTTTTCTCTACTTGTGTTCATCGGCAATCTGGAAGGGCAGGGTGGCTTGACCAATTTTCCCCGTTTGGTTGTCGGTGACAATTAATTGGAGATGATAATTGCCCGGGTAGATCCGCTTAGGGAGAGGGATACCATACTTTATATGAAAATCCCGACGGTGGCTTTGGCATTGATCAACGACCTCGGGAAATTCTGCCCCATCGACACGACGTCCACTATCATCCACGACCTGGTAGCTTGTCGATAAGGATATACGATATCCCTTCTCATTCGATTCACAATGAAAATTTTCCACCTCAGCATAGAGAATGACCTGCTGCTCCGGATCGAATTCTGTTTCTTTGACAGGCTTATACGTCCCATAGCCGTTTACCGATTCGACAAAAATGAGGTTGCGAACATCGAGAGTCGCTAATTGAGCCAGCGTGCCACGCGCTTCGTCCAGATGCAACAGTGCAGCGGTGGCGCGACGTTTGTTGTCAGGCAATGCATGGTTGTCCAGGAATGTGGCCAAGGCAAAGAGTTGTTGCGACCAGTAATCCTGCTGCGCGGGGGTGGCCCCGGAAATTGAGCGGAGCGACTCCTCTTGCCGACCAGCGATTAAGTACAGCATGCGTAAGCGCATTTGTTGATGGATGTCATCGGTACTGTCAGGAACTTCGGTAACCAATTCCTCCATAAGGGCGATGGTCTGTTCCCACACATCGGTTGCTTCCGCGTGTTTTGGTTGGTCCGTATTGCGCTGGTTGTGCAAAGAAAGGCCGTCACGCAGGATATCCTCGTTTGATTGGTTGGAAACGGCCCGCACGGTTGGATTACCAACGACAGTCTGCGTGTCTTCCTCGACCACTCGCATATTTTCAGCTCTTCGTTCAGGAAGTTCCCCTTGCGCGGAAGAAGGATGAGTCGAATCGACGGCAGGTGGATCTAATGATACAACTTGTGAAGCATGAGGGCTTGCCGGTGCGGGAGCCACTGGCAATTGATCGGACGACACCACCGTCGTGTTACCTGGCATCGAACTTTCCTTTTGTCCCAGCGGGGCCCTCCTCTGCTGGTCATGCGTCTGTTTCGTCTGGTTACCAGGATGCTGGGAGTCGCGGGCCATCAATTGTTGTCGAAATGCCAATGTCGATTGAAACTGATCCACCATCGATGACCATAATTTCGGATCTGCAACACGCAATTTGGTCATCAGGTGTTGTTGAGCAGCCGGATCGATGGCCCCAATCTCCTGCAGTTTATCTAACACCCCAGTCAGGGCTTCCTGTTCACCAACTGGCTGGTCAGAAGTTCGCGTATCGGGTGTCGCTTTCCGCTCTGGTGTCTGCGCAATGCGCGAATCGGGATTGCTGGAAGCCAGCTCAATCTCGGCCGGTTCGGCCTCTGGCACCTTGTCAGATTCAGGCATAGACTGGGCGGTGCTATTTGCAGTGGCCTGAGAATAGCCGTTCGGAGAATGGCCAATGGGGGTACTTTGGCAACCCGTCGAGAGAACCATCGCAGCCGAAGAAAACAGGAATAATAGGAGGCCTAGTACGCGTAGCCTTAACCGGCGCACCAACTCCGTCTCGCACCTCATTCGTTAGATCCTCTTTTACACTACGGACAGACTAACCCATTTCATTGAGCCTAAAAACCGGGGCGAATCGTAGAATAAGCAGTAACCCAGAGCAAGCTCATTCTACTGAGATGGCAATGCCTGACGCGAAAGACGGACAATCAATGTTTCGATTACGCGACGGGCCCGCTGAGATGTCGAATTGTGGCCCTTTAACTCCAGATCGGCTGCTAGCAACCAACCCAGCAACTGCCGAGCTCTGATGCGACCGACTTGACGTAACTGGGATTCGGCCGACTGCAGTTTGAACTTGGGGATTCCCGCTTGCTCCAGCGCCTGCTTCAAAGAGAGTCGTTGACCCTGGTGATTGGCATTCTCATAAAGGCGAACCGCCATGGTGAAACGCCGAAGGGTAGAAGCCATCTGGGGTAGTAACGCATGAGGATCCTCACCCGATGCAAGCAGCCGGTCGAGTTGCAACAGCGCGTCGTCCGCCCGACCTTCAGCGACCGCGTCGATCATATCCCACGTTCTTCGTGCGCGCCAGCCACCTACCTGCTCGGAGACCAACTGTCGATCGATTACGCCAGTCTCCGGAACTGCCAACAATGTCAATTTTCCCACTTCTTGGTAGAGAATACCCGGTTCCGTTGGCATCCGTTCCAATAACAAGTCGACTGCGGGGCGCTGTAACTGAATTCCATGTTCACGCTGGGCCATAAAGACGAGCCAATCCTTGAGTTGCTTGACAAAGGCGGTCGCTTCCCGCCCCTGTCGGGGAATACGGCAATGAATGGTCAAACCCAGCCGAACGATTGACTTGGCCAAGCGGGTGGTTTTTAGCCACGATTGTACATCCAGTATCAACCGTCCATCGCGAGCCGGACGCTCGACGTAATCCTCCAGCTTGGATCGGTAGAGTTTGACGAAAGGATCGGCATTTTCCACCAACACAACTCGTTCGCGGGCACCGAATAGAGAGCGTTCATGGAGCGCGTCGAGCACATCAGGCAATTCCACTTCGCGCCCATCGAAAGAGGTAAAGTCGAACGGCTCATTCTCTGTTGCGTCCCGGTTAGCACCGGCCTGCTGATTGACTCCCGGCACCTGATTTCCCTCAGACATCTGATTGAACGACATCTGATCGAACAGTGCCGCTCGCACTTCATGACGCAGGTAATCATCCTCACCCGCCACAACACAAACGCATTGGGCCGGGTACCCTGCCGGTTTGATCAGAAAGGGCAGGGCATCTACCACCAGAGAATGGCTACTTTTTTTTGCCATGCCCCTAAGATGATAGCTGAAACGATAATTGTCAAAGGGTTAATTACTAGGCAGCTGCGGCCGTTCGAATAGAGGCTGTGTTGATGGAGCCGGATTGGTCACCAATGGAATACCAGTCGCTGTCCCAGCTCCACGAGGGCCGACGGACCGGATTTCGCGTAAACGACCTGTTGGTTGGGGACGCATCAGAGTTACCGGTGCCTGCGACTGCGCTGTGGTTATATTACCTGCCATGTCACGTACCTCGAGTCGCAGATGAAATTGGTCTGGAACATGCCGCTGCAGTCGCCAAGAATAGTGCCCCGTATTTTCCAGTCTGGCGGCGATCGTGGACCAGGGACCATGGGGAGAGGAACTATAGAACAATGAAATCGGCTGCTTCTCGAGGTTGTCGTCACTTGCCGTCCAGCGAAGCACCAAGTGATCGACTTGATTCCCCTGGCCACGTTCGATGGGCCGTAACTGAGCCAGTGGAGCTTTCAAATCAACACGAACCATGAACTCAGGGAAATCCCCAGAGCGAGGTGGTGCGGAACTGGCCCCATTGGCTCCATCGACCAGTATGCGAAAACCATAGATACCTTCAGCAGGAACGGTGACTCGTACCGGACTACGGTTGTCATGGTCAACACTATAACTTTCCCAAGTTTGCCCCTGATTGTACGTGCCCCACAACTCCACCTTGGCCACCCCCCAGGGTCCCACCGAATTAAGATCGTACTCAATGTCGAATGTACGCGCCCCTACCATGCGCAGGGCCTTATCTGCCTGGCCCGCAGAGTGGAACGATTTTCCGGTCCAGCCTTGAGCCGTTTCTCCGGAGGAGGAGTCCCCATTCCGCCGGTTGGCCTGCACTGGCAGGTTTGCTTCGGAACCTGCTGGCCGCTTGGATTGACCCGTGGCGACCAACTGTGCAGGAGTTCGGCGGTACGGCTCATAGGCGGGCCAATCCAATGCGTTCTGCCCCCGACCGGTCCCCTCATTTGACTTGCGGGTCTCTTCAGGTGATCTTCGGGAATCTGCAACCGCCGAGTATGGGGTTGTGGAAGGAGGTTGGGCTGCGGTTGCATTCAGGGCAGGCACATTAGCTTGGTTTGCACCGAGCAATTGGTCGAGTCGCGGAGAACCGGCTGCAAGGAGTTGCGGCCCTTCCATCAGTACTTCGGTGGTTGTGTAGGTCTTATGCCCGGCACGGTCGGCAATCGACGCACGGAATTTAACCCGACCGCCTTCCCCTGAGGGAATGGCTCCCGAAATCGCAGCCAGTTTAACTCTTCCCATCAAGCGATCTGTTTGATGTACATCATGACGGCCAATGGGTACATCCACCCATGCTTGCCCTTCCGTCTGGGATTGAATCACCAATTCGGTCGATTTTAAGTTTCGATCGCTCGCCTCGTAACGCAATACGATTGCCCCCCCCACATCAATCGATCCGGCAATCGACAGGACCGGTTGTACCGTATCGACGATCACATGCAATTGGGGCTGAAGGGGACCTGCTTGCAACAGGTCTCCCCGACGATCAAACAACTGTAAGGCAAACCAATAATCCCCATCGTCAGGCGTATAGTAGCGGAAACCCTGGACATTGGCCTCGGCCTTGCCTAGAGACTTCCAGTCGGTGGCCCCATCGCGAGAAACAAGCAATTCCACTTTGTCGAGACGACCTCCCAGATTGCTATGGGGCTGTATCTGGTAGGGAATCAAGAAAATCCGTTCACGCCAGTAGGCTACAGCAAGCGAATGGGGGCTCACCGCAGATGAATACTTGTTCCACTCTCTCCGAGATCCGGTCTGTCCCGATAGGTCTGCCGTACTGCAGAATATCCAACAAAAAACGCCCACCAAGGCGATGACCAGACGACTGTCGCCGTTAGTCGTCAGGTTGCCACGGAGTAGAAAATTCATCCGGAAGCTTCCAAAATTGGGCGGGTGTCCCCCAACCCGATATTTTCATCAACGGGAGGGAAACAAAGGAGGGACAGGTAGGCAAAGATAGGAAGGGGCTTATTCCACTCTATCGGCGATGTTTTCTATCGAGCTTGAAGTAGCCATCCCCACTACTGGTTCAATCTGGCAAGATAAAGCAATTGCTGGCAATATATGGCAGCTGGGAGAATAGGGGGCAATGAGACGTTTTTCCGTCATGGGGATGCAAAAATAGATCCTTATGACAGACCGCGAACTTTTTTTTGTGAACTGGCGAACCTTTTTCATAGACTGGCAATCAAGATGACGGCATAATAAATGCCAGCTTACTTCCGGCTTTTACGGGGCTGCACATTAATTTTTAAATGCTATGTCCGAGTTTATGGATCACTGGTTGACTCGGTCAGCTCTGTTGCTCGCAGCCACCTTGGTGGCAACGGCAATAGGTTTTGCGATCTCGCGAAAGTTGCGCGATCGTGTGGACCATGACAAGCATCAGAGCAGTGAACTGATGACGAAGTTTCGAGATTTGCACGCCCGAGGCGGTCTAAGTGATGAGGAATACCGATCGATAAAGACGAAGCTAGCGGCTGAACTCCAAATTGAGTTAAGCGATAACAACGGGAGGGGGGTTAACTGACAACGGGTGCTGACAAACGCAACGCTTGTTACGTCTATTCGGTACCTACCCATTGTTACGTAAGGGCCCATTGTTACGTAAGGGCCTGTTGTTGCGCGCGGGCAAAGTGTTCGGTACTAGCAAATGTTGCTGCACACAACGGCTTCAGGAAGTCGATGAACGACTCCCGTAGCAGTTACGTACTTCAGAACAAGTACGGCTCGGGCTGTGCGGACAAGGATGACCCCGCCAAGCATGAAAGGTTTCACATCATGTTGAAGGGTATTACCGAATCGGCAAGATATGCGGTTTATCTCAAACAAGGACTTCGGAACTCCAATCGAGCGACACCCCAAGAATATTCGCATTGTAGTTGGGTCGGTGATGCCCCAGCAATCAACGCACACTCGCAAAGGAGACTTGCATGCCCTCCGGTAGGGACCTAGGCTCAGGCAAACGTGGCAGTACTTCTAAGAAGAATGCCTTTTGCTCATTCTGCCGTAAAAGTTATCGTGACGTTGGACCGCTTGTTGAAGGCCCGGGCGACGTTTACATCTGTGGTGAGTGCATCGAACTCTGTCAGTCAATCCTTGACCAGGAGCGGCAACGGCGTGGTTCGAGCAAGCAGCTATTTTCCAAGATCCCCTCCCCACGCGAGATCGTCGCCGAATTGGACGAATACGTCATCGGCCAGGATTCTGTCAAGCGTGTGTTGGCTGTCGCGGTGCATAGCCACTACAAACGATTGATGGCTAGCGAGGAAGAATCGGAAATCGAAATTGATAAATCGAATATCCTACTCGTTGGCCCCACCGGTTGTGGTAAAACGCTGCTTGCTCGAACCTTGGCTCACCAATTGAATGTGCCGTTTGCCATTGGCGATGCCACCACGTTGACCGAAGCGGGCTACGTGGGAGAAGACGTAGAAAATCTGCTATTGAAGTTACTCCATGCGGCCGACTTCGATGTCGAGTCAGCTCAGCGCGGAGTACTTTACATCGACGAAATCGATAAAATCGGCAAAACGAGCCAAAATGTGTCGATTACCCGAGATGTTTCTGGCGAAGGAGTACAGCAGGCACTACTGAAGATGCTGGAAGGCACTACCGCGAATGTGCCACCTCAGGGTGGTCGCAAGCACCCAGAGCAGCAGTACATTCAGCTCGATACCACCAACATCCTGTTTGTTTGCGGAGGTACCTTTGGTGGAATCGAAGATGTCATCAGTAAGCGACTGGGACATCGATCGATTGGTTTCGGACAAAACGAAGATGATACATCCGAAATGGAATTAGGGGACATTCTCGCCCAAGTGACGCACGACGACTTAACCCAATACGGAATGATTCCCGAATTGGTTGGCCGTCTTCCAGTGATCTCGGCTTTACGGCCACTGGAAGCCGATACATTGGTGCGAGTATTAAAAGAACCAAAAAATGCGCTTGTCAAACAATATCAGCACTTATTTTCGATGGAAGATGCCGATCTTAAGTTTACCGAGAAGGCCTTACACGCCATTGCCGGCAAAGCGGCAGAGCGTCAAACGGGAGCTCGCGGACTGCGATCGATCATAGAAAATGTCATGCTTGATATCATGTTTGAACTGCCTGACCAACCGCGCGGCAATCGCTATGTGATTACCGATGCGATTGTGGAAGGCAGTGAAAAGATGTTCAACAACGAGGAAACGCCTCAATCCAAGAGCGCGTAACGTTCAATCCCACGGTCGGGCAGACCGCTGTGGGGGTTAAGTTACGCATGCCAAATGAGCGAGCCCGGGTGAAAACCCGGGCTCGCTGTATTTATGCGGCAAGCCGAACTTTTCGGATGGTTAGGTGGCCGGGATGGTTGGGGCCGCGCGATGGTTGGGGCCGCGCGGTAGCAGGTGGCTGGTTGCCGAAAAGATTCGGTTGCCTGACGGGACGCTGACGCGGTAGGGGGGAACTCCAACCTATGGATGCGGCGGCTGTAAACGCCGATCGAAAAGTACAGCGCTCATTACCCTTACTCGCTGATTCTGAGCAAGACTTGCATTGATCGAATGATCGATCGCATTACCTGGGCCAAAGGCATTGTACCAACCCCCAAAGGTGACATCGTCAGTTCCTGGGAGCTGGAGTCCAAACAATTTACCCATCACCTGACTTCACCCAAGGGGACAATCGCCACGATTGGCCTGCCGATATCGGGGCTGAAGGATTACCAGGTAAGCGTCAATGGCAAGAGCACCAGAGAACCGATTAAGGGTATTGGCAAGATCGAATCAGACGGCAACTATCTTTATCTACGAGACCTCAAGGCCTGGTACCTACACTTGCCTGGTAAAGGCTCTGAAGGGCGGCTACGTTATTAATCCCAAGGCAACGGTGAGCACTACGGCAAAGACCACAGACTCGAAATGGAATATTGAAGCATCGAGCAGTTGCCAGGTAGGCGGCTGGAGATTGAATTAGCTGATCGATGGCGTTACCACATCAAAACCCCAGAGCAAAGGATATGCCAGTAAGGCCTCCGGCAGTGCTGACGGCAAGGAGTGGATCGAGGTCGACCTTGGGAACAAACAAGCGCTCAAGAGTATCATCCTTTATCCGCAGACCGACAGCAAAACGGTGGACGGAAACACCGCAGGGTTTCCAGTTGATCTAACCGTTTCCATCAAGGGCCCCTGGGGTTCCTACAAAGAGATCAAGACGCTTACGGATATTCCCGGTCCCAAGGGCAAAGCATTTCCCATCGAGTTGTATACGGTGATTGGATATCACCAGGTCCGTCACATCAGAATCGAAGTGACCAAGCTTGGGTTGCCTGTGGTTGCTGAACCTGGCATGTATCAATTACAGCTAGCGGAGACGGAATTTGTACCAGAAAATGGCGATAGTGCACTAGGATTCTAACTTTAAGCGAGTGGGATAAATAGTCGACAACAACTCCAACAGGTAAAAACCATGGACCACGACAACTATTTCTACCCAAACCGGATGTTCCGTGTCACCCAAACCGAACAGGCGAAGCGTAGCAGACTGCTGCCGCATGCAAACCAGATAGCTATTGCCACGGTGTTGGGACTTTTTGTGCTGACTGCAAACCTGAATGCAGCAGCGCCCAACATCATTTTCATCTTGGCCGACGACCTCGGCTGGCAGGATGTCGGCTACATGGGAGCTGATTTTTTCGAGACCCCGAACATCGATCGCCTTGCCGAGCAGGGCATGAAATTCAGTGCAGCATATTCCGGCGGACCGAACTGCGCACCGACGCGAGCCTGTCTCATGTCAGGTACCTACACACCTCGCCATCACATCTACACACCCGGCGGAAAGGCAAAGGGAAACACCAAGTACATGCGGCTGCTTGTACCGGCCAGAGAACGTAAAAACAAACAACTTGAGGAGAAGGCCGCAGCTCAGTTTCCAATCAGTAACTCGCTCGATCCTGACATCGTCTGCATTCCAGAAGTTCTCGGCCCGGCTGGCTATCGTACGGCGAGACTTGGCAAATGGCATCTTGGCGAGGACACACAAGGCTTCGACCTGAGTTCGGCCAATGGAAAAGGTGGGCCCGACGGCCGCTTCTACGGAAACGTCGATGTGGCCGAACAATTGACCGATCGCGCGGTGCAGTTCATTGAAGAAAACCGTGATAGCCCCTTCTTTCTTTATCTGGCCCACTGGGATGTCCACACGCCGCACAGAGCCCGCCAGGAAGTCGTCAGCCGGTATCAGTCGAAACTCTCCAGGATTCACAAGAAACAGCGCGAAAATTTTAATCCTGTCTATGCGGCAATGATTGAAGCCGTTGATCAATCTGTTGGGCGAGTTGCCGCCAAAGTGGATAAATTGGGGCTTGCTGAAAATACACTGATTGTCTTCACCAGCGACAACGGTGGCCTCCCAAGGGTTTCTCAACTTGATCCACTCCGTGGTCAAAAGGGGTCGTTGTTTGAAGCAGGAGTCAGAGTTCCCGCCTGTATGCGTTGGACCGGTTCGATCAAGCCAGACTTTGTTTGCGATACTCCCATTACAAGCGTTGACTTTCTGCCGACATTTACAAAACTTGCTGGCGGCCAACTTCCGACAACGCAGCCCGTTGACGGCACGGATATCTCTCCACTGATGTTCGGTGGACACATTGCTGAACGAAGCATCTTTTGGCACTACCCTCTCTACCTTCAGGGAAAAGGTCTGACCATCGACGTGCCCGGGGGAAAAACCTACTCCTGGCGAGGCTTCCCCTCAACAAGCTTGAGACGCGGCAAGTGGAAACTTATCGAATTTCACGAGGACGACACGGTCGGTCTCTATAACCTGAATAACGATCCTGGCGAACAGAAAAACTTGGCAGCAAAAATGCCTGCTCGAGTCACGAGGCTACGAGCTGAACTGGATGCGTGGCAGTTGAAAACAAAAGCCCCGGTGCCGACGGTGCCGAATCCGGAATCTGTTCTCAATAACCTGGTTGCTGGCGAAAGATGATCGACATTTTAGAACTTTCCGACCAGATTCATCGTCTCGCGCTAACCACTTAATGAAACGTAATTCTGGGAATGTAACACCAATGAACAGACGATACGTAGTAGTCATGTTAATGTTCGTCCTGCTGGCGACAATGATGTGGGCGTCGGCAGGAAATCTTGTTGCTGCCGAACGTCAGCCGGCCGCCAAACCCAACATTGTTCTGTTTCTGGTGGACGATATGGGCTGGATGGACAGCACACCTTACGGTTCGCAGTATTACGAAACACCGAATATGAGACGGCTGCAGCGACAGTCGATGCGATTCACCGATGCTTATGCCACACCGCTGTGCTCACCCACTCGGGCGTCGATATTGAGCGGCCAATACTCGTCTCGTCATCGTGTGACCACCGCCACCGGCCATATTCGGGCGGCCTCTGCAGATGCTTCCCCCTATCCCGCCAAGGCTAAGGCCAACGCACCGTTGATTTACGCGAAAAGCAAGAACTATCTTGATCCTGATCTGGTCACTTTCGTGGAAGTGTTGCGCGCTGCGGGTTACCGAACGGGGCATTTTGGCAAATGGCACCTCGGATTGAGCCAGGAGCACTGGCCTGAGCAGCACGGATTTGAGGTAGCCTTTCACGCCCAACCGAGCGCCGGTCCGAGCAGTTATTTTTCACCTTACGGCGTCCACAACGGTGGAGAGCCTGGTGCCAAGCACCCCGTTGGAACCATCACCGATGGACCCGAAGGGGAATACATCACCGACCGTCTGACCGATGAAGCCATCCGCTTCGTTGAGAATCATCAAGATAAACCGTTCTTTCTCAATTTCAGTCACTTCGCAGTCCACGGACCTTGGGGCACAAGGAAGAAATTACCGAGCGTTTTGCCGAGAAGACCGACCCGCGCGGCGTGCAAGGCAATCCAATTATGGCATCGATGCTCAAGAACGTGGATGAGAGTCTCGGTCGAGTGATCGACAAACTCAACGAACTCGGGCTGACCGACAACACGCTGTTCATCTTCTATTCAGGCAACGGCGACAACACCCACAGCAACGTGCCCGGCGACCGACGCATGAAGAACATCAAACCGGGACATCCGAGATGGGAATTCGGGCAAAACTGGAAAAGATGGGCCGGTGACCAAGCGCCCACGAACAACGCACCGCTGCGTGAAGGAAAGGGAAGAATTTACGAAGGCGGACAACGGGTTCCGCTGATGGTGCGCTGGCCGGGACGGATAGAACCAGGTTCCACCAGCGATGCGATCGTCGGTCCGATTGACCTTTATCCGACAATTCTTGAGGCCGCCAACCTGGAGCAACCGGAAAACCACGTTGTGGATGGTGAGTCGCTACTGCCCACCCTGGAACAAACGGGGTAGCTCGAACGTCAGGCCTATTTCACCTGGTTTCCTCACTTGGCTCCTGCCGTTTCCATACGCCAGGGTGACTGGAAGCTCATCCGCCGGTTCGAGACGGATCCCAAACATCCGGAAGTACTTGAACTTCACAACCTCAAAAAAGACATCGGTGAATCCCGAAATCTGGCCAGCTTGATGTCGGACAAAGTGAGAGAACTGGATGCATTAATCGAACAGTTCGTACAGGAGACTGGAGCACTCTACCCAAAACCCAATCCGAACTATCAGCCCAACTCGAATGAAGAGATCGACACCCAAACCACACCTTCTTCCTCCGATCTCACCGCAGGCCTCGTCCCCAGATACAGTAAGCTGGTCAAAACGGATGGTGCAAATCGCGTCGTCGGCGAAGGGCGTCAGCCTTTCCTGGGCACGTCCCAAGTGAAATTCAAAGGCCCGCTGACCCTGAAACTTCGCGCCCGCAGTAAAGCTGGCGGAAGAGGGCGAGTGCATTGGAAAGCTAGGGGGCAGGAGGCGTTTCCCAAGTCCGAACAGAGCGTCGCCTACCACCTTCCCAAAGGGAAAAGTTGGCAGGACATCACCGTTGCATTACCCATCGACAGTAAAACGGGCATCATCCGCCTCTATCTCCCCGCCGGATCGACCGCCGTAGAAATACAATCGAACCAGTTTCTGGATCAGCGCGGGCGAGAAAAATCATGGGACTTTAGAGGAGAGGCTCCCTAGCCCGGATATTTCATCCGTTTCGTCGCGAGGTGGCTTAAGTCCTTTCGTGGCAAGGCATGTGAGGTTTGTGACCGCAGGCGTGTTTTTTACACATTGAGGATCACAGGCCGAAACATAACGCAGCTACGGAAGCGTACTTCGATACCGGGCAAAGCGGGCATAATAGCCGCGCAGCGGCGACAGCAGCCGTTTTTAACGAAACCAATTTTCCGCTTGGGCCACTCGCTGTCGCCCTTTCAGGGCTAGGGA
>JBDOMT010000527.1:0-1945 GCA_039831705.1 Pirellulales bacterium
CCCAAACGCTTGGCATGGCCGAGCGCCCGTTTGATGCTTCCTTCATCTGGACTGACAATCACCAAATCTTCTCGAGGTATGTTTTTGCTTAAAAAATGCTCGTTGAGGACTGGAGCAGCGTAAAGGTGGTCAACCGGCACATCAAAAAAACCTTGAATTTGGGCAGCGTGAAGGTCCATCGCCAACACCCGATCAGCACCTGCTCGAGTGATGAGATTAGCTACCAACTTTGCAGTAATCGGCACCCGCCCTCCGTCCTTCCGATCCTGCCGGGCATAGCCAAAATAGGGAATGACCGTCGTTACGCGTTCGGCACTGGCCCGTTTGCAACTATCGATCATCACCAGAAGCTGCATCAACGTTTCGTTCACTGGCGGACATGTTGGCTGCAACAAGTAGATGTCACGTCCACGAATATCTTCATTAATTTTGCACGAGATCTCACCATCAGGAAAAACTCCCAGGCTGATATCACCTAGCGGCACACCAAGATATTTGGCTATTCGCTCGCTTAATGCCTGATTGGCATTGCCACTGAAGAGCTTCAGATCGTTCATATCTGCCCCATTGCCAATTCGACTTGCTTTAAATCATCCATGGAATTGATACTCAATGCCTCACTTGGGTGCAAAACCTTAAGTGCTGCCACCGACTTGCCCGCTGCGAGTAGTATCCCCGGACAATCGGTGACATAATATTCTAGCTGTGCGTTGGTATTGGTAAGCGAATCGAGAGACTGCAACAGGTCGTCTGCGTTGAAAAGATAGGTACTCGCATTGATTTCATGCAACTCACGCTGCTCCTGGGTCGCGTCCTTTTCTTCCACGATAGCTAAAAAGTTACCTTCTGCATCTCGTACAATTCGCCCTAAACCGGTTGGGTCCTCTTTATCCACCGTCCCCATCAGGCAGGAAGCCGCTTGAGAACGAAATTCTGCAAGCAAACGTTCGACCGTGGAAACTTGCAGCACGGGAGAATCGCCAGTCACTATCAAAACGGGACCAGACTGGGCGGCCAACTGCTTGCGGCAGGTCATCACCGCATGACCAGTTCCCAATTGTTCTTCTTGCAGGGCAAATTCCAATCCCGGTACATCGGCCAACTCACGCCGCACCAAATCAGCCTGATAGCCAACGACCACGCATATTCTATCGATTCCCGCGTGATGGAGGGTATCGATTACATAACGAATCATCGGCCTGCCCCGCACCGGCACCAATACCTTAGGCAAGTCAGAAAGCATACGGGTCCCCTTACCCGCAGCGAGTATGATTGCCAGAGGGGCAGACGGAGAGTCGCTGGGAGCTGATAGGTGGGAATCTTGAGACATGACGCCATCTTGGCATTCAAAACGGTAATTTGCTAGGGGCTTAGTACTATAAAAGGTCACACCACTGCCTCTTTCACACACTCGTAAAAGGTCGTAGAATGTGGGATTTCCCAGCTTGCCAGGTAATCTCCATTGCGTACAACCTGAACTGGGTGTTCGCGATCTTGCCGTCGCGATCTTGCCGTCCATGGAAACCCAAAACCGAGAGCTTCAGCTTGCGTGATGCGATTGAAAAAGCAGATGTTTTAATCGAGGCACTGGGCTGGATTCGCCAATTCCGCGATCAAGTGACTGTCATCAAACTGGGTGGCAGTGTTATGGAAGATCCTGAAGCGTTGCGGCACCTGCTGGTGGATATTGTATTCATGGAAACGGTGGGAATGCGTCCCATTGTCATCCATGGAGGCGGAGCAGCAATCAGTCGCGCCATGGACGAGGCACAGATTGAACCACGTTTTATTCATGGCAGACGTTATACCGATGAGGCAACACTAAAGATCGTTGAGCGAGTACTGGCAGGCGAGATCAATGAAATGCTAGCGACCCGCATCGAGGAATTTGGTGGCCGGGCGATGCCTCTGAATTTTAACGGCGAGTCGGACAACAATGTTTTGT
>JBDOMT010000015.1:0-8157 GCA_039831705.1 Pirellulales bacterium
GTAAGCCACAACCAGAAAGTCGGGCTTTAGCCGACTGTCGGCGAACCCTCCGCCTTCAGGCGGTGGTCTTCAGTCGCAGCGATTCTCGACCGCATTGAGCGGTTGGCGTTGCCGCCACCGGTGGCCGCTCAGTTCAGCGTGTAGGAGCTTGAGGTGCCAAAATATTGGATGTCAGGAGAAAAGTTTGCGCAGGTCGACCGTGATCACGGCGGGCAGCGCAATGCGGACGGTCTCGACGCCATCATCCGTCTCCCGCGCGACGGTTGCCAGGTCGCCGTTGAGTTCAATTGATGACGCAAACGTCGCCTGCGGCCAGCCGAGTAGGGCAGCCAGCATTTGCCCTGTCTGGTTCGCGTCGTCATCGACGGCCTGTTTGCCCATCAACAACATGTCCGGGTCCTCGCGCTGGACGATTGCCGCCAGGATTCGCGCCACATTCCACGGATCGAGCGGCCCGGGGCACTCGACAATCAATGCCCGGTCGGCGCCCATGGCTAGCGCGGTGCGCAGCTGTTTTTCATAATCGCCGTCTCCGATACCAATGGCGATGATTTCGGTTTCCTGCCCTCCCTCGCGAATCCGAACGGCCTCTACAGTGCAATGGCGTCGAACGGATTCACAATATAAGGCAGGTGCGTATCATCAATGGCCACACCATCCTCGTGAACCGCGATCCTCTGGTCGGTGTCGGGCACGCGTTTTGTGGGTACGAGTATTTTCATGCGATACCTGTTTGCTTTTGCCGCTGCGCCGTCCGGTAATAGGCCCCGTACATCTCTCCGGCACCGATGGTGATCGCGTCAGGGGAGGAGGGCCCCTGTCAGAGCCTGGCCCCTGTTGCGGTAAGTCGAGTTTTTGAATCCTGCTGAAATTCCCGGTTCAATGTCCTAAACAGTAATACGTTTCGTAGTAATGTGCGGCCTCTTGTTGTGCCGTTTCCCAGTCCCACCCATTTTCATCAAAACGATCGGGCGAAAGGCTCATGACGTAATCCGAAGGGTTTTCTTTGGTCATTGATTCAACCACATGCCTGCCAATGCCAGCCGATCCGGAAACGCCATGCGCATTGCACCCGCCGGCCATGACAAAACCTTTCAGCCTCTGGCTGGGGCCAACGATGAATCGGCCATCGGGCGTAAAGGTTGGCCAACCCTTGAACACGCTCCGCAGGCCAAGGTCATTGACTTTTGGAATCATGGGTGCCAGCTGTTCAGCAAACCCACCTAGAACGTCGTAGTCCGGCTCGATCGGCGGCGGCTCGTTTGACAGTCGGTAGTTGCGGGGATCGGCTGACAGGCTGGCCGGTTCCCAGCCGCCGCACAGCAGCGCCTGCGTTTCGGCGCGCAGGTACAGCCTGGCATCGGGAATCCGCATTACCGGCAATTCAGGTCGCAGTCCATCGGCGTGTACCGTGACAAAAAACTCGTGCCGGACAGGCACAATAGGCAATTCCAGCCCGACACTGCTGGCCACGTGATACGCGTGTGCGCCGGCGGCGTTGATCACCGTCTCGCAGTGAATCAAGCCGTTGTCGGTCTCGACTCCCGTAACGCGATCCGATTCGCAATGAATCTTCCGCGCCGCGGTACTGGTCAGTATTCGAACACCCATTCGACGGGCATGCGCGACATACGCCATGGTCAGGTCGCTGGGCTGCAAATACCCATCGCTGGGACACCACAACACACCTTTCACGGCATCGAAATTCATGATCGGCCACATGTCCCGCGCCGTGTCGTTGTCAATAAACTGAGTATCCAGCCCCGCCTCGTCGGCCACCGCCTTCATGCTTTGAAATTCACTGACGCGATCGTCCGTCAGCGCGACGCGCAGAGAGCCGACTTGGCGCCAACCGGGATTGGCCCGTTCATCCTGCTGCAGATCAGAAAACGTTTTCACGGACCACATTGCCAGCTTGGTACGTTCGACACTGTTACGAACCTGGCCGACCAGGCCGGCCGCCTGCCCGCTGGTTGCCGCCGCCACTGTCGGTTCTTTTTCCAACAGCACGATGTCCTTCATGCCTGCTTTTGCAAGCGAATAAGCGACACCACAGCCGACGGCGCCGCCGCCGATTATCACGATTTGTGCCGTGCGGGGAGGGTCCATGCTCATGTCTGTGACAACTCCTTTAAATACCACCTGACGAAAGCGTCGACATTGTATTCCTTGTGTTTTGAATACGGGCCGGGCGTGTAGCGGCGGTTCATCACGCCGTGCTGGACATGAGCGCACAACTCCCAGTCCTGTTCACTGGTCAGTTGCCAGAATGGCATCAGTTTGTCGAGGTCGTAATCGGACCCTTCCTGGGCGTCCTGGTGGACCAGCCATGCCACTCGGACTTTGGTGGAATGGGGCCCCGCCGGAAGCAACCGGGTCGTCACCGCGTGATCACAACTGGCATGCATCCACATGTTGGGCATCGTCCGCATCCGCAAGGTGCCCACATCGGGGTCACTGTAATCGCCCATCAGCGGCGCGACTTGTCGACCATCCATCGACTCGCTCACGTATCCATCTGCCAGCGGCGTGCGATTGGCTGAGCACCAGATACCGCGATCCGGGTCGGAAAAACACGCCATGCCCGACTGCCGATGCGTCACACTCAAACCCGCATCGGCCCATTTCTTTTCACTGCGATCGACCGCGCTGTCAATCTGTTGCTGTATCCTCTGGCTGGTATCATCCGCGTTGTAATGGTCGAAGTTCGCTTTGATGTACTGGGGGTGGTTGACGTTGCAATGATAGCATTCACGGTTGTTTTCCCAGACAATCTTCCAGTTGGCCGCGACATCATATTCGACAGCCTTGGCGATTTTTGCCTGGCCGAGCCCCTGGGGTTTGACGGCCGACGCCATCATCTGGTGAGCGTCGTCAAAGCCAGGCGGATCGTCGGCCAGACAGACGCAAATCAACCCCTCGAATTCGTGCACATGCGCCGCGATCAAGCCGAGCTGCGACTTGTCGACATCGTCTTGCATCCCGCGACAACTCATGAGCGCCCCGCCGCGGCCATAAGTCCATTGATGGTAGGGACACACCAGTCGCCCGACATGCCCCTTGGGTTGGTGGCAAATGAGGGTGCCACGATGGCGGCACGTGTTGTAAATCGCCTTGACTTTACCGTCGTCGTCGCGGATCACGATCAGAGAGTCGTGATCCAGCTCGAAGGTTACGTAATCGCCGGGCTCCGGGATCTCACAAGTGTGCGCCACGAACAACCAGCCAGCTTGCCACACACGCTCCAGGTCCCGCTGGTAGAGGCCGTCATCACAATAGAACTCGCGCGACAGTCCACATCCAGCTTCGACAGAGTCGATCAGCACGTTTAAGTCGTCATCGTTCATGGTGATTTGCTTTTCGTCTGGTTTCGAAGCCGTTGCGCCCCGGCGCGGTATCAAAAGGCACGCGCCTATGATAAAGGAAATTGCCAGCCCGTTGAACACGTAACCCCAGATACTAACGCCCTCGGCCACTCTGAAATTGACCCAGCAGCTGGAGAGCTAGTCCCGCAGAAATTACCCCAACTCCTTCACAGCTCTCCATGCCATATCAAATGCCGTTTTTAAATCTGCTCCAGGGGCCGAGTCGCAATTGGCGATGGTAATCCGGCCAAATGGCTGCCGTCCTTTTCTTACAGAATCTCTCGGGCCACTGACCGTGTAGCCGTGGGCCCACCGATTGACGGTAATGCTCTCGACATCCCGGTCAACGTCAAACAAGTCCTTCGGCAGCATGCCGTCTAAATGGGCTCGGATCTCCTCTTCATAATCTGAAAAGTCCGTGTCCAACATCATGTATCTCGCTTCCTGGTATTGTTCCTGTTCCGGTGCACCGTAGGTTTCTCCGTAAGGACAGCTGATCATCTGGAGAACACACGGTTCGTCGGGTGTCTTGGTATACTCGTAACCGCCCATGCTCACTGGAAAGTCCATGAAAACTACCTGGTGCATGTTTCCAGGTGACATGGCCAGCCCCAATCCCAGCTCCTTGAATGCTCTCCAGTTTCTTAGTCCCACGCTCGAGTACTGCAACGGGCTCTTCATTTGCAGACTTAGCGCCTCGGCTTGTTCTTTTGGAAGGTCGGAAACGATATACGGAATCATTATGTTGTAGCAGGCCATCACGACACCTTTGCCCCGTACCCGATACGACCGGTTGTCGTTGATGTAGTTGACGATCACCTCACTCGAACTGTCGGGGTCACCGCCATGGCGAACGTTCACCGCCGTACTGTTCAGCCGGATGCGCACCGCATTGCCAAGCTTGTCCAGCTCGGCATAGTTGAACTTTGCCAAGACGAGCTCTTCGGCGTTTCTCCCTTCTGCCACGTCTGGAATCATCTTTTTCACCATCGCCCGCGTAACGCCCGCATTGCCACCGGGAAAATGATAAATGTAAGGATTGTCTTCGTCGTAGACCGCCCTGAGAGGAAAGCCCAAGGCTCCACAACCCTTGGCTCCCGCAATGCTCATTAATTCGGTGGGCGAGCTTGCCCAGTCCAGCCCCGAGTTCCTCGCCATTCTCAATACGCCAGGATCGTCTACGCCCAGATCGTTTTTTAGGTAATCGAAATAGTTGGTCCTGCGAATGTATCTTTGCAGCTCGTTTTTCGGCACGTCGATCGCGTGCAGTCCACCGCCAAGGACGCGCAGTAGCTGTTCTTTGCCTCGCGCGCTTAACGGAGCTTGCTGTGCTGCCTCTTCGTTGGTTAGCTTGCCGCTCATAACGATCCCCTCTACGTAGTTGGGATAATTACAAAAAGGATGCAGAACCACTTTATCTTCACCAAACACTGCTTTGTTGAAGTAAGTCCCGGCCCTTAAACCGTTTCTCTTGTAGAAGTCGCGGTCATAGGCGGTTTCGAATCGCTCGGTGTCTACGCCAATGTCTTCGAACAGCCTGTTGACGGCGCGACTGGCATGCTTAGGTTCGACGATCGATTGGGAACCACCGTAGGAGATGAGCGTTTTGCCATTGACCGTATGCTCGGTCCGTTTGGCGTGCCCCCCGAAATCATCGTGGTTGTCCAGGACAAGAATTTTTTTGTCGGTTCCGTGTTCTTGTTGATAGTAGTAGGCCGCAGCCAACCCGCTGAGTCCGCCGCCAACGACGATCAGGTCGTATTCTTCTTTCAGTTGAGTCGTGGGCCCCCAATCCGTCCGGTCTTCCAACGCTCTCCCGTGCGCGTGGATGTTCGATCCCGGATGACTTCCGCGCAGCCCGGTCAGTGCCGGCGGGTAATAGGAAGGGGCCATTGCAGCCATGGCAGCCTGGCCGGAACCTGCCAAGGGAAGCACAGAGGCTCCAGCGGCCATCAACGTTCCATTGACAAAATCTCTTCTTGTAATTTTGCTCATTTTCCTCACGCTTCTTTTAGGAATTGCCCGGCTACCCATGCTTCTTCGTTGGCGCTCCCTGGAAAGGCCTGAACTTAGGATAAAGAATAATTTCATCCTTAAAAAAAGTATGTTGTTGACTGATACACACAGTGGCTGGCCTCGGCCATAAGGATTCTATAGGTCGAATGACCGCTTTACCGGGCGGATTCAATTGATCGACGCAACACTTTATCCTAGTACGAAAAGATGGAGTGTAGAAGATGAAACAACGCACACGAATATATTACAGTGAAACGCAGAGATCCGAGATTGCCTTATCGAAGCGCCAGGGTGGGTCGGTGATGATGATCCGCAGGCGACCATTGGAGTGCTCATCGTTTTTATCTATGAACACGACCGACGTGTTGAAGCGGAAGTTGTTTGGTGGTGTCAGGAGGGGGCCAGTTTAGGTCCAAGCGTCTCCCCCCGGAAGCCAGCGTTCTACTTGGGATTTAAAGCCGGGATCAAGACCTTCGCGTACGCCGCATGCTTCTAGGTACCCAAGGTAGGCCTGTAGTCGGGACGGGAAGCTATTGAAAAAACAAGAGTAATCTGCAGCCGATTTCAGCTCATCAATGGTGATGTCAGATCGGAAATCTGAGTGCTGTATGTAGGGAAGCGCAAGGTAGTCGCAGAGCTCGACTGTACGCGAGTCGTGAACCAGCCACAAGGCGGGGACACCTGCCTGCCATGCAGCCATATTCCCATGGAATCGGGTGCCGAAAGAGAAGTCGTAGGCTTCGGCGTTGTGAGTAATCCAATCCGGCATGTTGTAGAACTTGTGAAAGTGCGTCTTGACGTAGTTGTGGTAGCGACCGAGATCAATGGTGCCGATAGTCAAAAAACGAGAAACTTTCCGATGCGCTAGACACGGGGGGGGGGCATTGCTGTTACAATGGGCGACATTCGAGCCTGGAGTGGTTCCAGGTACATCCATATGGGAAATCCCGGATGAAGCGAACGATATTCAGCGGACTGACCCTGGCCGCCATAATGGCACTTCTCTGGGCCCTGCCTGTATCGGGCGCCATCATTGCGAGTTACGACTTTGCCGGTGGTAGCGGCCTCTCGGCGGATACGGACGCGCTCACCACCGCCGGCGCATACGATCCGCGATCCTCCGCGGTTGGGGGCGATGATTCCGGCATCTCGGGAAGCACTTTTACCGCGTATATGCGCGCTCAGAATACGCCCAACACGTCGAATCCAGCAACGAGCAACTTCTACCATACTTTCAAGATCACGGTCGACACGGGCTTCCTGAATCTGACTTCGATCTCCCACGACTACGGCGTGACTAATCCGTACACCGGCTTTAATTTCTTCGACGGGGTCTACACCAACTTGACCGGCTTAACGGGTACGGGAGACAAGTTGGGTGGTGCCGACCTGTTCAATGCGACCGGGCCAACGACTAACAACATTGACCTTTCCGGCATCCCTGCATTGCAGGGTCTCGCGGCAGGGCAGTCGGTCGAGTTTCGCATCTATTTCGGTGATCCGTCTACTTCAAACGATAGAATACACCGCGTAGACAATCTGGTCGTAAATGGAGTCACTTTCATCCCTGAGCCCACCACCCTGCTAATCTGGTCCCTGCTGGCCGGGCTGGGCGTCGGGCTTGGGTGGCTGCGAAGGAAGTAATCAAGTTTTCAAAGAGCACACAGAGCCCCGCCGGATGGACAGAAAAGGAGCATTTTCATGGCAACTGGTCCTACTTGGAGAAAACCCCGTTGTCCAGGAGAATTTCCTGGATTCTGGACCTCGGCCAGGATAGACTCGGGAGGAAATTCATAACGTGTATGGGGGGTATGTGGCCCCTTGTAGGGATTCGAATTCCTATCATTCTGACCCCTGCAACCAACGCCCGAACAATCGACTCCTGAAGCTGCGCCGGATCCTGCGCAGCACCGTACGTCTCAAGAGACACCTCTTTCGTCGAACCGTTGGCGACACGTTTCCGCACCCGAGGACGCTTCACTGTCTCGCCGCGACCCTCCAAAAGAACCTTGCCCTCCGCGCTCCCCGCACGCTGGTACTCCGAACCCGCGCGAGGACCATACTTCGCTCCGCAAAGCTCCGTCACCTCCGCCGCCATCACCTCCGTGATCATCAAACGCACATGACTACGAAGGAACTCCCGAAACACGTCCCCAACTTCAGCACCACTCGCTTGTCCCAATAACTCCACAACTCGAAACTGATCCATCACGATGGTCTCCTTTCCAAGGCGAGATACCTCTACCCGCCAAATCGGATTAACTTCAACTCGGCGACTCTCGCCAAGCCGGAGACCATCGTCAACTCTTAACAATTAGTGGGACGCTTCCGTCTCTTGCGGCGGCGGAATTTGAATCACCGATCACTGCGGCTGCGCCGTGGTTTACGAAGGCACTGGCGATTGCAAAACCCAATCCCTGCGCACCGCCAGTAACGATTGCTACCATCCCCGTGAGATCGAACAGAGTCTCATCACCCATGCCGGCCTTGTCCTGTCGGGTCATTGCGAGATTCAATTATAGCGATCGTCTCGCATAGATGACCGGTGGGCAGTGACACGTGCGATAGATGAAAACGCGAAAACCGAAACGGGATTCACAGACGTGTATCTCTTGTCTTGTTTTTCAGCTGCCACGTCGGGTTGACAACCTCGCAGGACGGTCGGAGAATAAATGGATGCACCTGACGGTTGATTCAGATCGGTCATGCGAAAGGTATCCTTAATGATGCGGCTTTTCATGCTAATGGTGGTGTCTGCCTCAGTATTTGCAACTAA
>JBDOMT010000477.1:0-1939 GCA_039831705.1 Pirellulales bacterium
ACGACCTACAGGTGATTCCTCGGCAGGCATACCGACACGATACGTTTCGTGACAATCGTGATAAATCGTCTTCACCAGAGATCCCGGTTTTGATGATTTCCGCGTCTTCCGAACGGCTATTTGATCGGTTCCTGGACTTACTGACCCCACTCGGGGAGCATGTTGACGTTGTCCTGGAGACAAGCCACGACGGACCGACGTGTGGAAGTTGCAGCAGACAACGCGAACATATTGACATGCCGGTCCTTAAAAGCATTCTCTGTGACTACGAGGAAATGCTGGTGAATGATGGCTGCCTCGGTATTGCCGTCCTGAATGGGAACATCCCTCTGGAAGTTCAGTTTGACGAACATAAGCTGCTGATCGTCTACGGACACAAGCTTGATGCCTTTGAAGAAATCCTGGAAGAATATGGTATCGAGTGTGACGAAGAAGTGCATTTCATCACCGAAGCAGAACACGTCCATGCATCCAATGAAGAGTATGTGGATGCATTTGAAACGCTAAAACAGAAGCTGGGCATGGAAGAATCTTTTGGCCCATGCTACTAAACGCAGTGAAAAATTAGGGTAGGCAACTTTCCTTTGGCGACCGTCATGCGTACGATTGGCCTAGAGGCGTTCGCCTACCATATTATTTTGTCAGGTAGATTCTATGAAAAGCGATCTTATTTTCACTGCAATCGCACTTCCATTTACCATTGGCTTTGGCATGGTTTCGACCGAGCCCATTTGGGGTCTGGCCATTTTTAGCGCCATGCTGCTCGTTCGCTATGCCGGAGCGCCAGCATCGGCAGCGGCGGTGAGGAAACAGGCGTACGGGGTATCGTCGCAATTCCATCGTAGCCCGCTCGGGAACAAAGCATCAAAGGCGGACCATTTCCGCACAAACCTCTGAAAAGTGCGTTATTTTGGTGACCTGTGCTGGCGAGATGACCTTGCCCGTCTCAGAGGTGATCGCTAGACTGCGACCCGCTTTTTACGGCCAATTCACCCTTACAGGGGTTCCCGGCACAACAGGAACAAGTCCTAAAACTGGTAACGCCCACCACGGCGCGGGGTGTTTGTAAAAAACCTTGAATTATTGTTTTGTGCTTTTAGAATAGAGGGGGCAGAAGCCGGTTTTCTAAGTCTTGATCAACAAGGAGGTTGATTATGCAACGGTTGGCAATTGGAGTTCTCATTGGTGCGAATCTGGTGATGTTGGCCAACGCCACCATTACGAGACCGGAACAGGTGCTCGCCCAAGGAGGCAATCGACAGGCAGTCGCTGGCGGGTTGATCACTCATTGCGATCAACTACCAGATGGTCGTCAGCAACTCACTGTCCTTGATCCGGAAACACGGGTAGTAGCGATTTACCATATCGACCATACAAAAGGCGAACTGGCGCTTCGCAGCGTACGAAACATATACTGGGATTTGCAAATGAATCATTTCAATGGCATCAGTCCACTGCCGTTGGAAATTCGTTCGTTATTGGAACAAAACTAACACATTGAGTACTGCGACTTTTAGGCTATTGTAAATAATCGCCATTCTGTATTGACCGTAACCCATACATAATGCAAGCGGGAGCCTTAAATGGCGACTAAGTTTATCCAACTCGAAGAAGCCGCTGAAATACTGGGGATCAGTCCGGAAAAACTTTTGCAGATGCGAGAGCAGAATGAGATTCGTGGCTTTCGCGATGGTTCAAACTGGAAGTTCAAGGCCGAAGAATTGGATCGGGTGAAGGCCACTCTTGGGGCCGACGAATTAGAACTTGACCTCGATGAAACCGGCACGACCGAAGGTGGCTCGGGGGCTGGTGATTCGATCCTTCTAAGTGAAAAGGAACTGGGCTCAGGATCTGTTGGGTCGAGTACCGTCATTGGCCAATCAGGCACTGGCGCGACAGACCATAGTGACCTGAAGCTCCCAGAGGACGAATTCAATCG
>JBDOMT010000385.1:0-8139 GCA_039831705.1 Pirellulales bacterium
GGTATATCTTTTTTGCTTCATCGAAAAAATCCTTTCTGGGCTTATGCCCATGGGAATTCTCTCACTTCAGCTGGATCAATTTAAGGGGGGGAGCGCAATTACAAGAAATCGCTATAATGGTGCCGCACATGGCAACATTTGCCAGTGCGACATATGAAAGAATGAGGCTGTAGATAAAAAAGACGGAGATTGAAAAGAAGCATGGAATTCGCATTCAGCAGATCTGAATACGTACCGATATCTTAGCCGATGTAATTGCCGGCACGCAAGAAATTTCTTGAATTACCAGTATTGGAGAGAAAATCGATTATTGCTCTTATTCTCCAGGCCAACACGCGGGCTTTCCTAGCCCAATACGCCGGTGGCGACCTGGCCGGCAACGTCGGTGAGGCGGAAGTCGCGGCCCTGGTAGGGCCAGGTCAGTTGCTCGTGATTCAGACCTAACAGGTGCAAGAGAGTGGCGTGGAAGTCGTTCACATGCATTGGATTTTCGGCCACATGGAATCCCAGTTCGTCGGTGCGACCGTAAGTAGACCCCGGCTTGACGCCGCCGCCGGCCATCCAAATGGTGAATGCGTCTTTATGGTGGTCACGCCCCGCCCGCGCGTCTGCCTTGCCCTGAATCATGGGAGTGCGGCCAAATTCGGAACCAAAGATAACCAGGGTTTCATGGAGCAACCCATGCTGCCGCAAATCTTCAATGAGTGCGGCTATCGGTTGATCGACACGTTGACACAGTTTGGGCAGATTTTCCGCCAGCTTACTATGTGTGTCCCAACCCTGATCGTAAAGCTGCACAAACCGAACTCCCCGCTGCACCAGACGACGCGCCAGCAAGCAATTCTGGGCAAAGCCCGATTTGCCTGGCTCGGTTCCGTACATCCGATGAATGGCAACCGGCTCCCGGGAAGTATCCATCAACTCCGGCACCGCCGTCTGCATGCGAAAAGCCATTTCGTACTGGCCCATACGGGTCGCAATTTCTGGATCACCAATTTCATCCAGTTGCAACTGATTCAAACGATTTACGCCGTCGACAAGTCGGCGCCGCCGTGCCGCGTCGATACCGACGGTGTTCGAAAGAAACAACACCGGATCGCCCTTGCTTCGGAATTCGACACCCTGGTGGATGGTCGGCAAGAACCCGCTACCCCACAAGCTGTTGCCCGCACCCGCAATTCGACCCGTGTTCATCACCACAAAGTCGGGCAAATTCTTATTGACACTTCCCAAACCGTAGCTAATCCAGGAGCCCAGCGAGGGTCGGCCAAACAAGCCATGGCCGGTTTGCATCATCAATTGTGCTGGAGCATGATTGAACTGCTCGGTGTGCATTGACTTGATGACACACAATTCGTCAGCCACTCGTCCCAGATGGGGTAACAACTCAGAAAGTTCCAGTCCACTCTGACCATGCTGGCGAAAACGAAAGGGAGAACCCATCAAATTTGGTTGCTCACGAACAAACGCCAGACGCAAGCCGTCCCAAAGATGGTCGGGCATTTTTTGACCGTTGTATTTATTCAGCATCCGTTTGTGGTCGAATAGATCCAACTGCGACGGTGCGCCAACCATGTGCAGAAAGATCACATTTTTGGCCCGCGGTGCAAGATGAGATACCAGGCCGCCCTGCCCGGCCCCAGATTGCAAGCCCCCATGCAAGTCTTTCCCCAGCAGGGCCGTCAATGCAGCCGATCCAATACCAATTCCCGTACGCCGAAACATTTGCCGGCGAGTGATGTTCAGAGCTTGTTGATGGAATGGATGCATGGTGACAGGGTAGGTTTAAAGTAGAGGTTCTTCGACAAATATAGCGAGTCGTATTTTTGAAAGTATTTTTTATTTGTTCGATATTGCTGGAAAAGCTGCATCTAATAGCATTCACTATTCCCCGACAGGCACCCTGAAAGGGTGAAATATTCTAGCTCAGAGTAAGGCCAACGAGCTTCAGCGAATTTAGCCGCCACCCTGGGTACCGTCACCACCCTACCATCGGTCGAGTCGCAGGCTTTCTAACACAGCGGTCCTTGACCGAGGCCGAAACAAGCCGAGGCGTCTTGCGGATGTTTTCGCCCTCGGTCAAGAGCCGCTAAAAAGCAACACCGTTCGCTCGGCCAAATATTTATTATCCTAACAAACCCCAGGTGGCACTTAGGCTCGCTAATGCTCGCCTGCGTTTGCCTGGGGCTAACATATTATGCCCTTTCAGGGCATCTCTTGGGCAACTTTGTGATTATCTGTTCGTTTTCTTTCATGTTGGTTTACCCATAAAACTTTGTGTACTTCTACATAACAAACTTCATCCCTTGGTAATCGTTTCATCCAGGTTCAACAGAATGTTCGCAATGCAAAACCAGGCGGCCCACTCATTTTTATTTTGGGGCGTCGTTAACGCGGCTGGAGGTTGAAAATTGCCAATCAGCCCATTTGCCATTTGCGGGTTGGCGGTGAATTCCTGCAGCTCCTGTCGATAGACTTTTTCCAGCGTGACTTCCTCCATGGCCGTTGGTTCGCGCGCCACACATAGTTGCATGGCGTAACGGATTTGCAGACGCAGGTTCCCCTGGGGATACTGAGTCATAACTCGAGCTGCCAGGGCCTTGGCACATTCGACGTAGACTTCGTCATTGAGCAAGGTTAATGCTTGCAACGGTGTATTGGTACGAGAGCGTTGTGCCACACAGCGCATGCGGTCGGGCGCATCGAAATTCACGAAGCTAGGATAGGGTGCCGCCCGCCGCCAGATCACGTAGATGCCCCGGCGGAAACGCTTTTCGCCAGTTTGAACGGTGTACTTGGGTTCGTTGCGTCCTGTCTGATTCCACAGACCGTCTGGTTGGGGTGGGTAGACGGGAGGGCCGCCCATTTGGTTCGACAACAGCCCACTGATCGCCATCGCATTGTCGCGAATAGTTTCGGCCGGCAAGCGAAAACGGGCACCTCGCGCCAAAAGAATATTCTCGGGGTCTTGTGATAACAATTCGGGCGAAACCTGGGGCGATTGCTGATAGGTTGCCGACATCACCATTAGCTTATGCATGCTTTTCATGGACCAATGGCAACGGATGAATTCACTGGCCAGCCAATCAAGCAGCGCTGGGTGCGAAGGTTGCCCGCCTTGAGTGCCAAAATCTTCCGTGGTGCGGACCAAACCTCGGCCAAATATTTCCTCCCACCAACGATTGACCGTAACCCTGGCAACCAGTGGATTGCGCGGATCCACCAACCACTGTGCCAATCCCAACCGATTGAGTGGCACATCTTCCGACCAAGCATGAAGTGATGTGGGAACGTCCGGCTCAACGGTGTTTCCCAGGTTGAGAAACTGGCCCCGCTCGAAGATGTGTGTCGTGCGTGGCTTCTCCATTTCGACCATCACCAAGGTTGTGGGGGGCACGATATCTGCGCACTGTTGACGAAGCTTCTCCACCTCCAACTGGAGCTTTTCAATTTCTTCCTTGGATTGGCCTGCAGCGAGCGCTTGCTTATGTGCTTTCTGCCGACGTTGGCATTGCTGCTGTAGATTCTTCCTCCGCATTTGATCGTTGGGAGCCAGAGGCAATTCTATTTTCGGGCCATAGAAATCATAACGCACACCATCGGCCTGTTTTACTTCCATGGGCGTGTTGTTAAAGAATGCGTACAGTTGAAAATAATCTTTCTGTGTGAACGGATCGTATTTGTGGTCGTGGCACTGGGCACAGGCGAGCGTGGTGCCAAGCCATACGGTGGCGGTTGTATTGACTCGATCAATCACCTGGTTGGTTCGGTTTTCTTCAGGATCGACCCCCGCTTCAACGTTGCAGGTGGGAGTGCGATGAAAACCGGTGGCAATCAAATGTTCTTGCGTGGCCTCGGGTAGCAGGTCTCCAGCTAACTGCTCGACCGTGAACTGATTGAAAGGCATGTCGGCATTCATTGCCCGAATGACCCAATCACGATAGGCCCAAAGGTCGCGCAGTTGGTCCGCCTGAAAACCATTGGAATCAGAATATCGTGCCAGATCGAGCCAATGGCGTGCCCACTTTTCGCCATAGCGTGGCGAGTTGAGGAGACGATCAACCGTCTGTTCGTAAGCTTCAGGCGAAGGATCTGCGAGAAAGGCTTCAAGCTGTTCGGGGGTAGGTGGCAGGCCGATCAGGTCGAGGGTCACACGCCGCAGTCGTTGAGCCGCAGTCGCTGGGGGCGAGGGCTGGAAGTCTGCCGCTTCGAGACGCGCAAGCACAAAGTGATCGATCGGATTGCATGCCCAATCGATTCGCTCAACGGTGGGCAAACTTGGAGCAACCGGTTTCACATAGGCCCAATGGGTCGGTTCATTTCCCCAAACTTCCAGCCCGGCCGCCAAGAGAAACAACAGACTCCCGAACCATACGGTTCGCCAGCCTGGTCTTGTTGAAATGTCGTATTGCATTCGGCAGTTACCTCACCGAGGAGGCCCCTGGGTCAGAGGTCGGAAGTTAGCTGGTAGCATTCCCCATTGTAACTGATCGCTGTCGCACTGCCAGCTATCTGTCATAACTCTTCCCCATGGGGTAGACTACGCCTATGACATTTATCCACGACGATTTTTTACTGCAAACCAATACCGCTCGGCACCTTTATCATGTCTATGCGTCCGATCAGCCCATCCTGGATTACCACTGTCACCTGCCCCCTGAGGACATTGCTGGCAACCGCCAGTTCAAAGACTTGGCAGAAATTTGGCTGGAGGGAGATCACTATAAGTGGCGGGCGATGCGGACTGCGGGGGTAGAAGAGCAATACTGCACCGGCACTGCGACCGCGTATGAAAAATTTCTCGCCTGGGCACGTACGGTACCACAGACCCTACGCAATCCGCTCTATCACTGGACTCACTTGGAGCTGAAACGTTATTTCGATATCGACTCGCTGTTGAACGAACAGTCGGCACCAGCCATTTGGGAAACCGCTTCCCAGAAACTTGCCGAAGAGGGGTTATCAACCCATGGCATCCTGAAGAAATTCGATGTTCGGGCGGTCTGCACAACCGACGATCCAACCGACGACCTGGCGCATCACCGCACGATTGCTCAGAGTGCATTGATAACACGCGTGTTTCCTACCTTCCGTCCCGATCAGGCGCTCACAGTTCACGCACCTGATTCTTTCAATGGATGGGTCGACCGTTTGGCGACTGCCAGCGACACGCACATCGCCCATTTTCAAGATTTTCTTGACGCCTTGCGGCAACGACACGGTGCATTTCACGCAGTTGGCTGTCGCCTCTCCGACCATGGCTTGGAACAGTGTTACGCAGACTTTTGTAGTGACACCGAAGCCGCACATATTTTTGACAAAGCACGAGCTGGTGAAGCGGCTTGTCCCACCGAAACTCGCCAGTTTGCTTCGAACCTGATGCTCTATTTTGGCCATCTCGATGCAGAACGAGGCTGGACCAAGCAACTTCACCTGGGGCCACTGCGGAATAACAACAGCCACTTACTGGAATCTCTGGGGCGTGACATTGGTTGCGATTCCATCGGTGACCTGCCGCAGGCGGCCAGCTTGTCGGCGTATCTTGACCGGTTGGATCGAGAAAACAGTCTTCCCAAAACAATCCTGTACAACATCAACCCCAACGACAACTACATCTTCGCAACCATGATTGGCAATTTCCAATCGTGTCAATTACCTGGCAAGATCCAATGGGGTAGCGGTTGGTGGTTTCTGGATCAATGGGAAGCCATGCAGTGGCAGATGAATGCTCTATCGAACCTCGGTTTGCTATCTCAGTTTGTCGGCATGCTGACCGATTCACGTTCATTCATGTCCTACCCTCGACATGAATATTTTCGCCGCTGTCTGTGCGATCTACTGGGTAGTGATGTGGAACGGGGAGTGATCCCCGACGAGGAGGATTTACTGGCACCCATGATTCGCAATATTTGCTATGGAAATGTACGGAATTACCTGGGATTGGAACTGTAGATGTGGGTAACACCTCATTCGATTCCAGATTCCCTCTCGCCAAGGTTGCCAAAACTCTTCTTACTCGAGAAGATCGTTGACGGTCCGAGTGACTCCATTCTTCATCGTGCTCTTCCAATCCTTTGCGTTCTTTGCGCCTTTGCGAGAGTACAATTTTTATAGCATACTGACAAATTACCACACCCCTTGCCGAGAAAAACCGTGAATTCGTGTGAAGCCTTATCATTGCGGCTAAGATTCGTTTGGCATTGGTTGATACTGCTTGACTGTTGCTTGTCAGGATCAGTGGCACCAACATCGTTAGCACTAGCTGAAAGCCGCTGCGTCGTGGCTACGGTGCAACCGTTGGCCACCGATGCGGCAATCGCAACTTTTGAAGGGGGTGGCAATGCGGTCGATGCGGCAATAGCGGCCGCGTTGACTTTGGGCGTGGTTGACAATCACAATTCGGGACTGGGAGGAGGCTGTTTTGTGTTGTTACGTCTGGCCGATGGCCGCCTGGTGGCCATCGATGGTCGCGAGATGGCTCCAGCGGCCGCAACTCGCGACATGTATCTTCGAGATGGGCAAATCGTGCCCGAACTGAGTACCACCGGTCCCTTGGCTGTTGGCGTCCCCGGAGCCCTGGCCGCCTATGCATGGGTGCTGGAAAAATATGGCCAGCGGCAACTGGACGAGCTGCTCCTGCCAGCGGCCCAAATCGCTGAAGACGGATTTGCCATCGATGGCCGCTATGCGGCGAACCTGGCCAAGGTAGCTGACAGCATGAAACGGTTTGAAGCGACTTGCGCCGTGTTGCTCAAATCGGACGGTTCGCCTTACCAACAGGGAGAAATACTCAAACAGCCCGAACTGGCTCATTCCTATCGTCAGATTGCAAGCCAGGGAATTGATTGGTTTTATCGCGGACCTTATGCCCAGGCGGTGGCTGAGTGGATGGCCCACCATGGGGGCCTGATTACCGCAGAAGATTTCGCCCACTACACCATTCGCCAGCGCAAGCCGATCGTCACAACCTACCGGGGATACACCATCGTCGGTTTTCCACCACCCAGTTCGGGCGGTGTGCATGTGGCTCAAATTCTCAATATGTTAGAGAATTATGACCTGCGGTCGCTCCACGCAGAGAATCCTATCACAGCATCCCACTTAGTGCTCGAAGCGATGAAGCGAGCTTTCGCCGACCGGGCCTATTGGCTGGGCGACGCCGATTTTGTCGACGTGCCTCAAGGATTGATTGACAAAAGTTATGCGGCCCAGTTGGCAGGCACGATCGATATGGCCCGAGCCTCCAAAGTCGATTCCCACGGTAAGCCTCCGGGCGACACCCATGATCTGTTCGGAAATCGTCATACCACACACATTGCTGCGGCTGACAGTGAAGGCAATTGGGTGGCGATTACGGCTACGGTGAATACGTCTTTCGGATCGAAAGTGATCGTTCCCGGAACCGGGATCGTGCTGAACAATGAGATGGATGATTTTTCCAGCCAACCAGGAATTCCCAATGCCTTTGGACTGGTGGGAGCGGCAAACAATGCAATCGCTCCTGGCAAGCGGCCCTTATCCAGCATGAGTCCCACCATCGTGCTTCAAAATGATCAGCCGGTACTTACCGTGGGAGCAGCAGGAGGCCCGAAAATCATCACTCAGGTCGTACACACCTTGTTGCGCACGCTCGACTTTGACCAATCGTTGACCGAAGCCGTCGCCGGTCCACGCTATCATCACCAATGGCTGCCCAATCAGGTACTGGTAGAGCAGGCCTTGCCGGCAGAGTGGAAATTAGCCTTACAACGCAAAGGGCACAAAATCGAGCAAGTAGACCATTCTGGCGTGACCCAGGCAATCGGCCTGAAAGGGGGCAAACTCGTCGGTGTGCACGACCCCCGGGTCCAAGGCAAAGTCGGTGTGGGTGTTCGGCCTTGAATGGTATGCGAAGATTTAGGGGCAGCCGATAAACAACTTTCCGTTTTTTCGTTGTCTCTTTGGGGACTGTGTGAAAATCACTCCGCCAAAATAACGTGTCATCCAGAAGAATCCTGGTTGGACATCATCTCTTTGACGCGTGATTACAATCATAACTGAAGACCACCGCCTGAAGGCGGAGGGTTCGCCGACAGTCGGCTAAAGCCCGACTTTCTGGTTATGGCTTACTTACCGCAATCGCCACGAAGTGGCGAAAGC
>JBDOMT010000273.1:0-1937 GCA_039831705.1 Pirellulales bacterium
ATACGGTGATTGGCCAAAGCTCTTACTCATCTTCGGGTCTCATCCACCCGTTTCTAGCAATAGGAGCTACATTCAAGCTATCGCCAAGCGACAATAGCTCACATTACGCATTGTGTGTCCTGTTTTTGCTGCTGTTTTTGCTCTCTGTTTTTGCTTTACGCATTGTGTGTCCTGTTTTTGCTTTAGCCGCAAGGACACGGATTCCTTACTTTTGCGATCACATTATTGAGTAATAGTCGGCGAATGGGGTGTTTACCGTTGTTGACTGTGTGAGCATCCTCAGGTTACTAGTTCTGAGGTTGTGTCCAATTCAGATGTTTGTGTAAGAAAGCGAATGTCCCCTTACCATTAATTTTGTGGGGGCCCACGAACCATTCAATTTCTGTTCGATCGCCGATGCCCAGCTTGGCCTGGTAGAGATGCCGTACTTTGGCGTACTCGTAAGCGACCATCTCGTCCGGGGCTACTCCGTCGAAATGGCCCCGTTCTACCATGAACGGTTTGGGGCAGATTAGTGCAGCCATCTCGGCGTAGTTGAACGTACCCCCTAAGTTGAATTCAAAGATTTCGTATTCACCCTTGTAGGAATAGGTATAGCGGCTCGCCTTGGGATCGGTTGCGGTTGTTTTCCAAACCCATTCGTTAAAATCTGCGGAACAGATTGAAAGGCAGTAGCGGTCGACAAGTGGGGGGATGCGCATGGCCGATTTACCACCGTAACTCAGACCATAAAAGGCGATGTGGCCAGGGTCCACATAGGGCAATCCAGCCAACCATGCTGTGATTTGCTCATGCTGCGGAACCATCACCGAATAAAGAGTGCGGCCAATGCTGTTTGCCTTGAACTGCAAAGTACGAAAACGATCTTGAAAGATGTACAAATTTTGGGGTGCAAAGGTGATAAATCCGCGTTCGGCTAAGCGGGTGGCAAAGGCGCTGTAATAATGGAAACCCGCCTCGGATATTGTGTCTTGCGGACGACCCTCTAGGCCGTGCTGGCAAACGACGACAGGCCGTTTTTCGTTGCCGTTGAGGTCGAGGTCTTTCGGCAATGTTAAAATTCCATAGGCAAATACGTCGTGGAAAACGTCGAGTACTATCTCGTAACTAATGGTGGTTGGCCCTTCCTGATACTTGCGCGATCGTGGATTTGCAGGGAGCAATCGGTGGCCAAAATGGCCAATCACTTCTTGCTGAAATTGATGGCGAAAAGGTTTTATGCTTTGTTGGAATGTTTCCAGTGAATCGGTTTTGATGTTGGCAAACCGTTGACCACGCACACGTTGTGAATCGATGAGTGCCCATTGATTATGCCGATCCAATTCGGCCACTTGATTCGTTTGACGTAGGGCCACCTTAGTTGACTGGTCAGAAGTATTGGCTGATCCCAAAACTGTAACGGCCGCATCATTCAATGGGTCGCTATCAATACTACAAGCGGTCAGAAGAGCGGATAGGGTTGCGCTTGCCAGTGGCTTGTTGGCCGTCAGTAACTTCACCGGTGGTGAGGGCTGCAGCCTGGCCACATGGTGTTGCAAGCGGGCAAATTCGGTCTGCACTTCGCCATTGGATGGGACGATTAACTTCCCTGGTTTCCCCTGTTTTTCATGCGCGCCTGAAGATTGCCCCAAACATTCTGGTTCACCGTTTTCATCCGCACGGTAGACAAAGCGAGGATAGTCGCTCTGTTCGATGATGAGTGAACGTGGCGCCACCATCGATGCAACTTCCGCATCGCCGAATTCGGTCAGCAGTCGAAACACCGTACGCTCGGCTGGTTCGTTCCAAACTGCCTGACGAGAAGCAAAGTAGCCACTGACACAGGCTGCATCGATCCGGTGATCCAGTGCTGCTGCGTAAAGTGCAAGTCGTCCTCCTTCACCCCATCCCACCACAGCCAGTTTTCGTGGAATGTTTTGCCGAGTCAGGCAGTTTGG
>JBDOMT010000498.1:0-8107 GCA_039831705.1 Pirellulales bacterium
CACGGCTAAACGATGTCGCCGCTGCGCGGCTATTATGCCCGCTTTGCCCGGTATCGAAGTACGCTTCCGTAGCCTAGTTCTACTGAAGTGATCGCCTGAAGGCGAGGGTTTTTAGATCCCAGTAGGAAAAAATAATCGTATCGACTACCCGGCATCGCCAGCCTCACCGGTTGCCTGCTCTCCTGACATTTAGCCCGTCTCTTCAGACTCTTCGACTATAGGTTCTTTATCGGCCAACTCTTCTCCACTACGCACAGAGTCAGATCCTGCTCCCTTTCCTACGACATAAGCGGTTAAGGCGGCGAGACAAAGCCAAAGCATATCCATGTTCTGCATTGCGTTGCCGGCCTTTGGGTCGATTGGGCTAGGAAGCAATCCAGTACTTGGTTTTCCAAAATCCACCGTCACTGGCTCGATGGCATCACTGTTTTCATCCGTGATCTTCTGATCTCCTACCCCTGCTTCGCCTGTCGTGACCACAATTGCCGGAACGATCGCCTGGCCAATCTGTCGGGTCATGGACCATCCAGCCCCCAGGATGGCCGCCAATGCCAGCAGAGCGGCAAGCGCACCACGCAAGAAACCTCCGCGAGTGTCTGCGGCAGCGCATTTGCGGACTCCCCATCCTCCCAGTAGACCAACCGGCCAGGCCATCCAAGCAAACTCCGACTGTGAGCTGTACTCTATATAAACCCAAACTGCGGCTCCAACGGCTCCTGCCACAATCCCGCCGAACAACCAATTTTGTACGTGCATCGTAGGGTTCCCCCAAACATTATCTGTGTAAATAAAAATCGTAAAACCTGCGCTCCTCCTTGCTCGTCGACCAGTCTACAAAGGATAATCTAAGTTCCAAGCATCCCAACTGTCAACTATATTTACCACTCACACCTCACACTGAAACCAATGTCTCAGGCATTTCTCGCAAAAACATATAGACCATCAATGACAATCCCAACCCCTCCTGAGCTAGAACTTTCCACGCAGTCCACCAGTCGATTGTCGCGCTAAGGTAGACGAATGTCACTGCCGTTGCCAGCGAAATACCCACTAAAAAATTGGCCGTAAGGCTGATCGTTTCGCCCCGAGTAGGTCGTAGCGTACGCAACTCGTGAAAGTACTGGTACACCACTCCAATGAACACCATCGTTCCCAGCAGTGAATATTCTGCCAATGCAGGAAGAGCAATTGCCGCATCATAAAGTCCGTGGGCAAATACGATTCCACCAAACATGGCCACCGCCTGTGGCCCCCAAGAGGAGGGCTGATGCATTCCTCGGTAAACCGCTAAACCGACAAGCCCCGTAAACGTCATATGAGCCGGGTTGGCTGTCAAAAATCGACCGACCAGATCGCTACCCCCACTACGTGAAAAATAGCCCGCATTTTCAGCCACCGCGAATCCCAGGCCGACACAGGCAGATGCGATCAGCACCAGCAATTCATCATGCTTCCGTAACAGACACAACAAGGGAAGCAAACAAAGCAGTTTGGCCAACTCTTCCGATAAGCCAACCCCCAACACGTAGTACCGCAAACCGGGAACTAAGTCATTGCTTGGTGACAGATTCCAGTGAAACTCCTGGTAATAATGGAAAAAATGGGTCGGCCAGATGCTCAGCATACCCAACCCTACGGCGATCAATAAGATTGGCAGCCGTAAGTCGCTTAAACCACGAACATGAATGACTTGGAGCGAAAATACAAACCACAGCAAGCCAGCCCAACCGGCTAAGAACAACGGCCCTGGAGCACTTAAACTACTGGGGAAGATGACACTTGGAATGGCCCACCACAGTCGCCACCACAGACCTTGACTGGCTAATTGTTCAAGTTGCTGGCCTGCACTCGACAAATTACCTTGAGGCGTCCAATTTTCCCCAGGGGAAGCCACCGTCCTGGGAAGATGCTCTGCCACAAAGCCCAACACGATCCCCATGGCTAGAATGGCCAGCACCATTCGCCAAAGAAAGGCCGGATCACGAGTCCTACCACGGAAGTAACTATGCCAATTCATAGCTGCAATCTACTCAAACTCGGCAGGCATTGACAATCGACAAGTGTCCAGTAATCACCATATCCGTGACAAGTGCTGATCTGATATAGTACGCTAGTGCATCGTTGTAGCTTAATATTTGAATTAGCCGCAGGGCGTTAGCCCTCGGTTTTTACCGTGCAACCAGACGCTAACGCGTTTCGGCTGATTTTTTACAACCCCAATTTTAGTTGAAACGATGCGTTAGCCTGGATATTTCATAAGCTACCTGCACTGCCGAATCAGGAATCCTGACATGTCGCGTGAACCAATTTTTTCTGCCAAAGATGCACAGCCTGGCGACGAATCCGAACCCCAGCAGGATGTGGGGACCAATGCAGACGCAGGGACCAATGCAGACGCAGGGACCAATGCAGACACGGGCAAGGACGAAGTAGATCAAAAGGCTACACCCGTGGAAGATCTGGTTCTGCGTCCGCGACGGATGGAGGATATGATTGGGCAGCGAAGTGTGTACGAACGGCTAAAAATTGCAGTGGACGCTGCTAAAATCCGCAACGAACCACTGGGACATATCCTCCTGGATGGCCCTCCCGGATTAGGAAAAACAACTTTCGCTACCTGCATCCCCCATGCCTTGGGGGTGCCTTTGCAAATCGCCAGCGGCGCGACTTTGGCTGCTCCCAAGGATTTACTTCCCTATCTGACCAACGCTGAGGGAGGCTCGATCCTGTTCATTGATGAAATCCACCGGATGCCCAAAACGGTGGAAGAGTTCATGTACCCGGCCATGGAAGATTTCCGCATCGACATCACCCTTGGTGAAGGTGTCAATGCACGCACCGTGAACATGGCTCTGCGTCCCTTTACCATTATTGGAGCTACCACACGGACTGGTTTACTTTCCGCTCCACTGCGAGATCGCTTCCAGATCCGTGAGCATCTCAATTTCTACGACCATGATGAATTAACCCAGATCATCCTTCAGAGCGCGGCCAAACTGAAGGTAGGCATCGAAGACGCTGCTGCTGAAAAAATGGCCATTTGTAGTCGTGGGACACCTCGTATTGCTAATAACCGGCTTCGCTGGGTACGCGACTACGCCACCACAAAGTCAGACGGCACCATCTCATTGGCCGTGGCTGACGCGGCACTTAACATGCTAGGGATCGATCAGCTAGGACTAGATGAACAAGATCGCAAGTACATGGAAACCATCCTGCGAGTGTTTCAAGGAGGGCCGGTAGGAGTCGAGGCTGTCGCCCACACACTCAATACGGCAATCGATACCCTGACTGACGAAGTCGAACCATTCCTGCTGCGATCCGAACTGATCGTCCGTACTCCTCGCGGTCGCAAGTTAGCCACCGCTGGCTACCAGCATTTGGGGGTTTCGCCACCCCCGGATCTGGTAAATCCTTATCACTCGAACATGATCCAGGCAGCCCCTTGGCAATCAGACAACCATGAGACGGAGGAGGGAAATGAGGACAGTCATCCGCTGTTTGAGTGAAGCATCCAAAAACATAGGCCCGAGTCGTTTTCACCCATTGACACCCCCCATCTGCAGCGGGTAGCCTTGAGCGATTATACAACCTTCAACCTTTTGCACTCCAGACGACGAATTCAGCCATGGCGGTACCCAAACGCAAACATTCCAATTCGCGAACCGGCAAGCGCCGCTCCCACGACAGCTTGCGAGCCAAGCAACTGCAAGCTTGTGCGAAATGCGGAACCCCTACCCTTTCACATGTTGCCTGCCCAAACTGCGGCCATTACATGGGCAGAACAGTCGTTGAGATGGAAGAGTAGTGACTAAAACCGCGTTCCTATTTCCAGGGCAAGGCGCTCAGGCCGTCGGCATGGGCAGTGATCTGATCGAACGGTTACCGTCGGTCTGCAGTTTGTTCGATCGAGCCAGTGGCATCTTGGGCTACGATTTGGCCGCCCTATGTCGTGCAGGACCTGCGGAAAAACTGAATTCCACCGTGTACAGCCAGCCTGCTCTGTTTGTCTGCAGTCTGGCAGCACTGACAGGACTTAAGGAATCCGCTCCAGAACTGGTTTCATCTTGTGCGGCGACTGCGGGCCTCAGCTTGGGCGAGTACACCGCTCTGGTTTTTGCAGACGCCATCTCCTTTGATGCCGGCCTGAAGTTGGTACAGTTACGAGGTCAGGCAATGCAAGAAGCATCCGATGCTGCTCCCAGTGGCATGGTCAGCGTACTCGGATTGGATCTGCAACAAGTTCAGGCTCTCTGTGAGCTTGCTCTAAAAAACGAAGGGGCTCTAAAAAACGAAGGGCCTGATAGGGAAATTCTACAAATTGCCAACCTTCTTTGCCCAGGGAATATCGTCCTTTCAGGTCATTTATCCGCCTGCGAGCGGATTGGCCCATTGGCTGAGCAGGCAGGCGCAATGCGAGTGCTCCCACTAACAGTTGCCGGCGCGTTTCACACGCCCCTCATGCAACCCGCCGTAGAAAAGCTGGCTACCGCTCTTTCTCATGTAGAAATCAACCCTCCACGCATTCCGGTCATCTCCAACGTCGATGCACGGCCTCATGATGACCCCGAGGAGATTCGTACGCTCCTGCTGCAGCAGTTGGTCAAGCCAGTTCTATGGGAGAGTTCCATGCGTTGGTTGATTGACGACCTGGAGATAAGACAAACCTATGAAATCGGTCCAGGACAAGTGCTG
This sequence comes from Pirellulales bacterium, assembly GCA_039831705.1. GTDB lineage: Bacteria > Planctomycetota > Planctomycetia > Pirellulales > Lacipirellulaceae > JAJRWS01. Next base: position 4,696 of record JBDOMT010000498.1, read on the forward strand.
CGGGGACTGCTCAAAAGAATTGCCCGCAAACTCCCCTGCGAGAATGTGGCCGTGTGAGGAGCAGCTTGAACCATTGACCATTAGAAGGAGATAATCTCCATGACGGACGAACCATCACGACGTATTCAAGTCGATCTGACAGGACAAACGGCCATTGTCACCGGGGCCTCACGCGGCATTGGCAACGCGATTGCTTTGGTGCTGGGAAAAGCGGGTGCTCAAGTAGCATGCGTAGCCCGAAACCTGGAAAAACTGCAGGAAACCGTCGACCAAATCCAACAAACTGGCGGAACGGCCGCAGTTTACCAATGTGATGTCACCGATTCAGCCGCAGTAACTCAAGTCATTGAGGATGTGATCGAAAACTGGGGGCAACTCGATATTTTGGTGAATAATGCGGGCATCACACGTGATACCCTTATTCCGCGAATGAGCGATGAAGACTGGGACGACGTCCTGGCAGCTAATTTGCGATCGGTCTTCCTGTTCACTCGAACCGCTTCGATGCCCATGATGCGCAAACGAAGTGGCAGAATTATCAATATTTCCAGCGTCTCTGGGATCATGGGCAATCCGGGGCAATCCAATTACTCGGCATCCAAAGCTGGCATCATTGGCATGACACGATCTGTTGCCCGTGAACTGGCCAGCCGCAAAGTAACCGTCAATGCAATTTGCCCTGGCTTCATCGCCACAGAGATGACGGACGCCTTAGGCCCCGTAATCCAGGAGGAAGTCAAAAAACGAGTGCCCGCAAAGCGTCTCGGGCAAAGCATCGAAATTGCAGACGCTGTCCTCTACCTGACTAGCCAGTCTGCCGCCTACATTACCGGCCAAGTGCTCACTGTCGACGGTGGACTTACTGCCTAAATTGGCAAAGTCTACCTGGCTGCCTAAATTGGCAAAGTCTACCTGGCTGCCTAAATTGGCAAAGTCTACCTGGCTGCCTAAATTGGCAAAGTCTACCTGGACAATTCATCTGAGAAACGGTATATCTTGACCACCCGTGCGTAACCGGTCTATTATTAGCGGCTTGCCCAAGATCCAAATTGAGTTATTGGAATCGTGGGCAATTGGGGCCGTGAGCGCTTTCGGTCGAATAAAGAGCAGTGTGTAAGTAAGGAACGGGGTAAGAGTAAGCAACGGGGCAAGTAAATTGCGGGGCCTGCTCGCAACACCTTGACCAAATCGAATTATGCTATCGATCCCGCATGATACATCCCTTCCACCATCCTGTACAAATTAACCTAAACATATAGGAGGACCATCAACGTGGCCTCGGTATTGGAACGAGTAATGGACATCGTGTCCGAACAATTAGGTGTCGACAAAGACAAAGTTTCTACTGAAACATCCTTCGTTAATGACTTGGGCGCCGATTCGCTCGACACGGTCGAATTAGTGATGGAACTCGAAGAAGAATTCGATATTAACATCCCAGACGACGCGGCTGAAAAAATCCAAACCGTTGGACAAGCCGTGGAGTTCATTGAGCAAAACGCAAAGAACTAACACCGTAGTTCCATCAGGTTTTGTTCAAGCCTCGGGTTTGTTTGGGCCTCCAGGTTTTGTTCGGGCCTCGATTGAATGGCTCAAGTGACAACTAGTTACAGCGGGTAAGTTCTCTGTGCGCTCTAACCAATCGGGCTGCACTCGAGCCAATCAAGCCTCGCTCAGTTCAAGCCTCGCTTGGCGCATCACTCAATTCAAGCCTCGTATGGCGGTTCAAGCCTCGTTTGGAATTTCACTACTAAAAGGTCTATTATGAAACGGCGTGTTGTCGTAACCGGACTTGGTATTGTTTCGTCGATTAGCAACCAGGTGGAAGATCTCTGGCAAAAAGTCCTCGCTGGTGAAAGTGGCATTCACGACCTACTGAACTTTGATGTCTCTGAGTTCAAAGTAAGGTTTGGCGGGGAAATAAGAAACTGGTCCACCGACGGATACATCGAACGACGTGAAGTAAAACGGGTGGATCGGTTTGCCCAACTCGCCTTGGTAGCAGGCATTGACGCCGTGAAAGACAGCCGCATTGACTTCACACAGCTCGATGCATACCGCACGGGTGTCATCATGGGGTCTGGCGTGGGTGGCCTCCATGAGATTGAAGTCCAGGAGCGTCGACTGCTGGAAAAAGGGCCCGACAAGGTCTCTGCATTTACGATTCCCAAGCTGATGGTAAACGCTGCTTGCGGGCATCTGTCGATTCGATATGGCCTGCGTGGCCCCAATTTTGCGGTGGCTACAGCCTGCGCGAGTGCAACCAATGCCATGGGGGATGCTTTCAAATCAATCCAGTATGACGACACCGATATCATGCTCACTGGGGGTAGCGAAGCTGCCCTCACGCCGATCGGCGTGAGCGGTTTTGCTAACATGAAAGCATTGTCGATGCGCAATGACACTCCTCAAGCTGCGAGCCGGCCATTCGATGCCGATCGCGATGGATTTGTCATGTCCGAAGGCGCTGGTGTGTTGATATTCGAGGAACTGGAACACGCCAGAGCACGAGGCGCAAAAATATACGGAGAAATTCTTGGCTACGGCGCCAGTGCGGATGGAGCTCACATTACCCAGCCGGACGCCACCGGAACTGGAGCTGCTCGCGCGATGAGCAATGCACTTCGCGACGGCCGTTTAGATCCTGAAAAAATCGACTATGTCAACGCGCACGGCACCAGTACGCCTCTTGGAGATAAAGCAGAAACGATTGCCATTAAGCGCGTTTTTGAAGATCACGCCTATCGGCTGAATATCTCCAGCACCAAGAGCCAGTTGGGACACATGTTGGGTGCCAGCGGAGCAGTCGAATTAGCCCTCAGCTTGCTGGCATTACGTGATCAAATCTGTCCACCCACAATTAACCTGGATACGCCAGACCCCAATTGCGACCTCAATTACACCCCCAAGGTGCCTCAAGAGCGCGAGATCCGCCATGTGATGAGTAATAGCTTTGGGTTTGGTGGCCACAACGCATCCATCGTTGCCGGCAAAGTAGCTTGAGAACAAAGCAAAGTTAAGTAAGTTACGGCGAGCGGCAGTTGAAATCGCACTTCTAGGGAACCGTGGGCTAACCCGAATATTTCACCCGTTTCTGCTACGGCGTCCCAAGTCCTTCCGTGGCTGCATCATGTTTCGGCTCCGGGCATCACGGCGCAGCTGTGGGCGCCTCAATGTGTAAAAAACACGCCTGCGGTCGCAAACCTCACATGCCTTGCCACGAAAGGACTTAACCTTTTCCTCGGATGGCTACGGGGCCTCGCGACGAAACGGATGAAATATCCAGGCTAACCCAAGTTCCACAGTTATTCGAAAAGCAAAAAAATACGAGATTTTTTTGGCCGATTCATGAGAGACATGGCAATTTGGGAAGTAGCTGGGGCAAGCTGCGTAGAGCCATTGGACATCACCT
>JBDOMT010000328.1:0-33077 GCA_039831705.1 Pirellulales bacterium
ACCGTCACGATTCAAATCGTCGATCGTGCCAAAGGCGGCTGGGGACACGTGAACGTCGATCAGATCGTGCAGTCGGACAAGAAGCCCGATCTGCCAAAGCCACCGGCACCGCAAACGATCGGGCCCTGTTTATCAATGTGGAAGGGTTTTATTTACTTGAAGGCCACTCACTTTCCGCAACCACGACGACCCATGCGGCAACACCCCAAACCTCACAACCCCAGCCACTGCCCGAATTACGGCGTGAAATCACATCGATTTTGGTACTTTGCAAAAATGAGTTCGGCCCCATGATCCTCGACCAGAAAATTAACAAAGGTACCGACCGTATTGCCCAGGCCATCGCCCCGGCCGCAGTCGTCACCCGATTGAAAGAGACCATCGTGGGACCGGTAAGAATAGTGCTGCTGGTGTTGACCGTGCTGATCATCGTCGTCGCCGGCTTGAGTATCTTGGTCAGCATTTATAATTCCATGAGTGAACGCAGCCGCGACATTGGTGTGATGCGGGCCCTGGGAGCCAGTCGGGGTGCTGTGATGTCGATCATACTGGTCGAATCCATCCTGTTGGCCTTACTGGGGGGAGTGGCGGGGGTTCTGTTGGGGCATGCCACCCTGGCTGTAGCAGCACCGTCGATCGAAGCGCATGCCGGCATCACGATTCATTTCTGGCATTTTAGCTGGCAGGAAGCCTTATTAATTCCCGGCCTGATGGCATTTGCCACCCTGGTTGGTTTTTTACCCGCTCTGACTGCCTACCGCACCGACGTTGCACGTTCGCTGGGCTAAGATCCCATTTGTCTGATAGCCACTACTCACGCTAGAATAACCAAAGATCGTTTTGCCCTCTGGCTGATTGCCAACTACCGCACAAACAATATTCGTCACACCAAGGTGACCACGAGAATGAATCATTGCCAACTGCCCTTGAGCCAACGCCGAACGGCTCTCGTGATCGTTTTAAGTGCTATGGCCTCAACATGGACCGCAGCCCCAAAGGCGACTGCTTGCCCTTTCTGCAGTGCCACGGCACAAACACTCTCCGAAGAAATTCAAAGCGCGGACGTAGCCGTTCTGGCGAAAATGGTCCCCCTGGGCAAAACCTCCGAGCTCGCAGCGAAAGACAAGCCCGAAGCAGGGGAAGAGCAAGCTCAAAGTTCCTTACCGAGCACCGATCCGAATACTGGAATGGCTACTTTTCAAATCAACCATATTATTAGTGGCGCAGAAACATTGGGTGCTCATCAACAATTGCAGGTTGTTTACTTTGGCGACTACCAGCCGAACAAAACTTTTCTGATCTCCGGCATTACCAACACGGGATTGGGCGGCTCATCGTTAGCCGTGGCGGCTGGCAAATTAAAAGCAGCTTCTAAAAAACCACGAGTCGACTGGTCCACCCCCCTGCCCCTTTCTCCGGAAGGCGCCGGATACGTCAAGCAGCTCACAGCACTTCCTGCCAAAGGTTCGGACCGATTGCTGTACTTTATGAAATACCTTGAGCACAGCGACCCTTTGTTGGCTCAAGATTCCTACGATGAATTTGCCCGAGCGCCGTATGAGCAAATCATCGAATTGAATGATCAGATGGATCGGAATCAGTTAGTGGCCTGGATCAACGATCCGCAAGTCGGCCCAACCCGCCGCAGGCTTTACTTAACCATGCTTGGCGTTTGTGGCCAGGACCAAGACATTGAAATGCTTGAAAGCCTGTTGCAATACAACTACCGGCAGATTCAACCAGGGGTGGCTGCCATGGTTTCTTTTGCCGGACTGGCTGGTTCCGCCATCGGATTGCCGATCGTCGATGAACTGGTAAAAGCTGAAGCCCGACGTAAAAAGCAGTGCCTTGATGCGCTGGTTGCCTGTTATCTCAAGCTCAAAGGGCCGGCCGGGTTACCGCTCATCGAGCGGCAATTCTTAAGCAATCCGGCCACGGAGTACACGCACGTTTACGCAACGATTATGGCACTCCGATTTCATGGGGAAGAAACCGATGTGATTCCCAAGCAACGTTTGCTGCAGTCACTCCGCCTGGTACTGGATAATTCAGAAATTGCCGACCAGGTGATTCCCGATCTGACACGATGGGAGGACTGGGAAGTACTGGATCGACTGGTCACGATGTTCAAAACGTCCGACTCCGATGGCTGGATACGACAACCGGTCATCTCGTACCTGGTCGTAGCTGCGGAACAAACGGGCGAAGTGGGATCTCGTGCAAAGAAGGCACTGACCGAATTGGAGCAACTCGACCCCAAAACGGTCGAACGGGCCCGCAGCCTGATGGCCTTCAGTGGGTTTGGCCGAGCCACTTCCAGCGTTTCGAAGACTGCGGAAGATCCAGCAACTGATCTTGTAGATTCGCAGGAAAAAGTGGCCGATCCGCAGGAAAAGGTGGCCGATCAAAACGAACCCAAACAACAACACGAGAACGAATCAGCTGAGCAAAACGAATCAGCTCAAGCAGAGCAGACTGTCAGCGACTCGACGATCGATTCGGCTGAAATTAACAAGGTGGTGGAGAATCCGGACATCGAAAAAACCAATCAACAGGTTACGCAAGATTCCCATGCTCCACAGGATCCTGGATCTTCACAAGATTCTGGACCTCCACAAGGTACGGGGTCATCAGAGTCTCCACAGGAAGCTCCGGCTCAGAAGTCCGAACCGGCCCCCAAAGGGGTTGCCACCGAACCTCCAAGTCGACTCACCATGATTGGATTTCCCCTAATCGCAGGATTGATATTAATGGGCATCTTTGCGGTATTATTACGGGGTAGTGATTTCCGCGAGACTGATTGATTAACACCAACCGATCCATACCAACATGGCTACCACCGAAGCTTTATCTTCAGCCTCCCAAGACCACGCTATGGAAGACTTTCAATATCGGCCTCTCAGTAGTGGCGCAGTTGCTTCACTCATCCTGGGCTTGCTTTCAGGCTTGGTATTCCTGGCTGGTCGGGACAGTTTTCAAGCCTGCCTAATGATGTGCCCCATCCCGATTGTTGGCTTGGCGATCGGCCTGAGAGCCCTCCGACGAATTCGATTGGAGCCCGAAAATCTCAGCGGCAAGGGCCTGGCAGTCGCCGGCATGCTCCTGTCGATATTTTGTCTGGTGGGTGGCATTGGCTATTCGGGATACGTTTACGCTACCGAAGTTCCCGAAAATTACCTGCGAACTTCCTTCACAGAATTTCGTCCCGACGAAGTAGAAATTCGCGGAAATGTTCCTGTGCCAACCGATATTGGTGCCTTAGACGGAAAATCTGTTTTTATCAAGGGATACATGCGTCCCGATTCAATACCTCAACGGCGACATGTCCGCGGTTTTCTGTTGGTGCGAGACAACAATCAATGCTGCTTTGGCGATATGTCTAAGATGAAATATTATGACCAAGTGCTCGTCAAAGTGGATAATTCGCTCAATATTGACTTCTCAAACCGCTTGTTTCGTATGGGCGGCATCTTACATGTCCTTCCAGAAAATGCACTCAAGGGACCTGGCCATCCCGTTTACATTCTGGATGCCGACTATGCACGCTAGAGAGTGTGGAGGATCCTGAGAGGGTTGAAGGGGCCCCCCCAATGAAGAATCAACAGACTATCCATCAACCTTTCGCCTCGTAATAAATGATTCTTCCTCCTAACTAAGCGAATGAAATGTGTATCGATCAGGTGATAACACGGTCTGAGGTTCATTGGGGCGTACCTCCCCAAACCCCCTTGGTATTTTTCCAACCCCCACATCGATTCTCCCGCAAACCTACACGATTGATGTGCCCCTTGCTGATGCTCCTATTGGCCATGCCTGTTGGCGTCGGTTGTGGTTCTTCGATGACGGGGGCCTCGGTGACTGGGACGGATTCCACTGATCGTCCATCGCCTACCGCATCCGAAACCAGTGTGAATCCAACTGCGGATCTTGAAGAACCCCTAAAACTCGGTGCTGTGTCGGAGCAGGATTCCACACCGTCTGCTCCCTCCCAATCCATCCCAACCGTTGACTCGACATTCGACGATCTCAAATTCGATATGGAAAAAACCGACCACTTTGATCGTTCTCGGCTCACGCCCCAAATCGAAAAACTATTTGGAAAAAAAATACGTATTCGCGGCTATATTTATCCCACCTCACGCAAACGAGGCTTGAAACAGTTTGTCCTGGTTCGAGACAATCTGGAATGTTGTTTTGGTCCGGGCGCCGCGCTCTACGATTGTATCCTGATACGCATGCAACCTGACAAAACGGCAGAGTACACCATTCGCCCAGTGGCTGTTGAAGGGGTGTTCCGATTCGAAGAGTTTCTCGGGCCTGACGGCAAACATCTTGCCATTTTCTGCCTCGATGGGGAAAAAGTAGAGTAGACTCTCTACTCGTCTTGTTCACCACTCTTAATCCCCAATGCAGCCATCCAACGTCGACGGGGGCGCTGGTCATTTCCATCTTGATCTTCGGACGACTGTTCTTTCACCGCAGCCATTTTTTCCTCCAAAGCCGCCTGCTCACGAGCCAATGTGGCGCGTTCCACGGAGATCGTTAGCTCAGCCTGACGGAGTTTGTCTTCCCACCCCTGCTGTAGTTGCTCCAAGCGGTTCCTTTCCTGCTGAATCAATTCATCATCCGACAAGAGTGCATCCCGTGAAGCCTGCTCCGCTTGATGCTCAGATTTCGGGCTTTCCTCAGATGTTTGGCCTTTTTGGAGCAAGTCTGATTGTAGCGTTGTCATCTGTTCTCGAAGTTCGACAATCACTTGATCCTTTTCGGCTACCACCTGATCGGTTACCGACAAGGTATCTTGAATCGTCGTACGGTCCTGTTGACGCTGTTCTGTAATCGGCCCACCTTCTTCTTCAGCTAAACTGGCCAGCATCATTGCCTTCTGAGCTTGCCAATCCAAAGGCCCATCGTCAGTAGCTACCGATTGATCGGTCTGAAGTGCATCCTGTTGTGTTTGCAACTGGGTTTGCAACTGGGAGTTTTCCTGTTTCAGATTTCGCACATCCTCGATGGCCAGCTCAAATCGCTGCAGAAGATCGGCCATTTCTTCCTCGTGTCCAGCTTTTGTCGCAGCGGGGGCCGCATCTTCCAGTTCACCAACCTGAACTACCAATGCATCTCGTTCAGCAACCAAATGCTCCAGTTCTAAAGACACTTTTGCTTCGGCTTCTGTGTGCTGTTGTGCCTGCTGCTCTGCTTCTGCACGTATCTCCTGTACTGTCTCTTGCAATCGGACCTGCTCATTTTCCTGTTCGGCCAGACGCTGAGTTTTCTCACATTCCACTTGTTCAAGCTGCGCCACCCGTTGCTGCAACGATTCACATTCCGCACATGGCTGGGCCTGTAGATCACTCAAAGCCTGACTAGCTTGCTCCCGCTGCGCAATGAGTTCCTCCACCTGCACCGTGGCCTGCTCTCGCTGCTGCGCCAGTTCCTGCAGTTCGTCAGACTGCTTCGACAGTTGCTGTTGCTGCTGTTGCAGGTGTTCCGACTGCGCCTGGTGCTCTTCCTGAAACTTGGCCTGTTCTTGCTCGAACCCAATGCTCGCTTGTTTGAGTCCAGTCAATTCCAGCTTGAGCTGGTCTTGATGATAAGATTCTCTTTCAATTTGATCGGTTAACAAGTCAACTTGAGCTAACAGATCTTCATGAGAATTCGTCTCTTCAAGATCACGCGTTTCCACCAATTCGTGTGCCAATCCAGAAGCCACTTGTTGGATGCGGTGATTGAGTTCCGTCTCCAGGTCACTCAGATGACGACGACGCGCATTCAGTGACTCATCTGCCTGAACTCGCAATTTGCGCAATGCTTCAGCAGTTTCGTTAGAGCGTTTACTGGCCCATTCAGAGCAAGATTTAGATTCTTCCATGATTGATTACACCAAAACACCATCTCGCGATAACTGAATTCCGCGTTCGACAGTAGCCAACTGGACAAACAGATATTAAAAAATCGATTTTCAAGAATATATACGCCGCAGAATATGGCTCGTCAAAGCAATTTGCTTGCAGAAGGTTGATTGCGACGGTTGTACGGATTCTGAGGAAAAGTTGGGCGCTCAGAAGAGAGATATTACTACTATAAGGGTGCAGCGCAGCAAGATACGAGCGAAGCGCAACCCTGGGTTAATGTTGAAAGATGATCCAAACCCCAAAGGGGTGGCCCTAACGTTCAACCTTTTTTCACTCGCGCAATTGGCCGCCCAACTCTTCGTCAAGGGCCGCCACTATTTGTGATCGAACCTGATCCGCTTGCGCGCGTGTGAGAGTGGCTTCGGTGGAGCGAAGTTGGATCGTGAAAAGGAGACTTTTTTTCCCCTCGCCAAGTCGTCCAGGATCGCGATAAGTCTCCTGATACTCAATGTGTTCCAAGCAGTCGCCCGCATGGGTGCGGGTGATACGTTCCACCTCAGCCCAACGGACCGATTCGCTTACCACCACATTTAAATCTCGGTCGACGGCCGGATAAGGGGAGACGGGTTCTGCGGTGCGCACTCGCTGGGTCAGGTTCACCAGTGGACCCAAGTCGATCTCGGCTACGGTAGTACCTTTGCGTAACTTAAATTGTTCCAAGCCCCACGAGCTCAGTTCTCCCAAAACGCCCCATGGATGCTCAGCGATACTTAAGCGACAACCTCGGCCAGCAGCGAACAGTCGGTCTTCCCATGGCTCCACCAACAACTGAAGTCCAGGCACAAGCTTTTGCAGGAGTCCTTCCAAGATACCCTTAAGTTCGAAAAACTCGCTTCCGCTGGTCACTGAAAGGAGACGAAGTTCGGTTGGCATTCCCTCAGGTTGCGGCAGATAGACATTTGCTATTTCAAACAGCTCAATGACTGGATTACTGAGTGATTCATTGGTCTTGCGGGTGGCAAGCAAACTGGGCACCAGACTCTGCCGCAGGCAATTTGCCCGTCGGAGTACCGGAGTGGCCGTTACCAGAGGATCCGCCGTGGTCCAAGGTTGAAAGCAATCGATCCATTCGCGAGGGACGGCACTGAGCGTAATTGCCTCGCTAAACCCCATGGCAACCAGAGTATCGCCCACTGCTTCCCAGACGACATCCTCGCGACTGCGAGCCGAAGAGGCCAGTTTTACGCTGGTATCCTCAGGGATTTTGTCGTAGCCGTGAATTCGCGCCACTTCCTCAATCAGATCAATCTCTCGGCTCAAATCGGCACGCCAAGTGGGCGGAATCACCTTCACGCAGTGGTCGCAAGCATGCGTTTCACGCCCTCCCAACGCAGTCAGGATCTCTCGGGCCCGATCGGGGCACACTGCAATTCCCAAAACTCGCTCAAGCTGATTGAAACGCAGCTTGATTTCCGAGCGAGGTGCAGGAGTTTCACCCACGTCGACCGTCCCCGACGCCAACTCACCTCCTGCATGTTGCAAGATCAGCTCGCAGCAGCGCCGACTGGCCCAATCGATACCCGGCCAATCAACTCCGCGTTCAAATCGAAAAGAGGATGGACTGTGGAGATGGTGCTGCCGCGCTGTGTTCCTTACGGACAGCGGAGAAAAATCGGCTGCCTCAATCAGCAAATCGGTGGCTGTAGCCGATACTTCCGATTCCGCACCACCCATCACCCCTGCCAATGCCACCACCTTTTCTGCATCGGCGATCACGCATGTGCCGGCAGCCAATTCATACTGGCGATGGTCAATTGCAGTAAACGACTCGCCTGGCAGAGACTCCCGAACTCTGATCTGGCCACCCGACAGCTTGGAAATGTCGAACACATGCAAAGGTTGTCCACACTCCATCATGACATAGTTAGAGATATCTACCACATTATTGATCACGGCAATGCCAAGCACTCGCAATCGATCAATAAGCCATTGGGGACTGGGGCCAATTTTCACACCACGAATGACGCGTGCTGTGTAACGAGGACAGAGATCAGAACAGGCCACGGTAACGCTAGCCTGCCCCTCCACCGTTGGTCCCGTTGCCTGTGGCTCTGGAGAAGCTATCTGCAACGGCAGGTCCCACAACACGGCCACTTCACGGGCCACGCCCACATGCCCAAGACAGTCGGGGCGATTACTGGTCACCTCCAGATCGATAGCCCAATCGTCCCCAATTTTTTCGAGCCCTTCCAGATTGAGCCCGGAAATTGTCAGCCGCTCGGTCAACTCCTCCAGGGGCATTGAAAGCCCAACATACTCCTGCAGCCATTTCCAAGAAATTATCATAGGGTTCGGTAGGGTGTTTGTGGCAGGAGATCTGCAAAGTCGGTATTACAAAAATCCAATTGAGCGAATATTGAGAACTAGGATTACCACAGAGACACAGAGAACACGGAGAAGCTTTAATAATAGTTCTTTTTCTCCGTGCTCTCCGTGACTCCGTGGTTCAATTCTTCGGTATGGTTTTGGCTGGATGTGACTTTGCAGTTTACCTGTGTGTTTGTGGTTAGGAACTTGACCAAAGAGCCAGCCCCCCTACTTAACTCTGGACTCTCTCTAAAATTGTTGCAAAAATCGTATGTCGTTTTGATAGAGATCTCGAATGTCAGTGATTCCATGTTGCCGCATGCAGATCCGTTCCACTCCCAGACCGAAGGCAAAGCCGGTGACCTCTTCCGGATCGTAACCAACCGCGCGCAGAACGTTCGGGTCGACCATTCCGGCTCCACCCATCTCCATCCAGCCAGACTGCCAATTCATGTCGACCTCAACACTCGGCTCAGTGAAGGGGAAAAACGACGTGCGAAAGCGAACATGCACTTCCTCAGCCGTTGACTGGCCCTTTGTTTCGGATTGCCCTTTTGTTTCGGATTGGCCGTCACTCCGAAAATAACTCTGATAAAACAGCCGCAGGATGCTCTTCAGATCGGCCATGGTCACACCCTGGTCGATTAACAAGCCTTCTATTTGATGAAACATCGGATAATGAGTCGCATCGGCCGTGTCCGGTCGATACACGCGTCCGAGAGAAATAATTCTTACCGGGGGCGGCCCCTCACCCTTGGCAAATCCTGCGTCCGAGGCGGCCTTCTGGGCCGCTGCCACACGCGACTCCATCACTCGTATTTGCACCGTGCTTGTTTGACTGCGAAGCAGCATCGGTTGGTGAATGGCAGAATTTTCCGTAGATGGGTTGTCCTTACCCCGTGTACTAGATAAAGCCCGTGTATTAGATAAAGCTGTAGTCAAATAGAAGTTGTCGAGCGGATCTCTGGCCGGATGGGTTCGAGGAATATTCAACGCCTCAAAGTTGTGCCAATCATCTTCTACTTCCGGCCCTTCGACGGCCGAAAATCCTAGTCGGCCCATAATCTCCTTCATCGAGCGGATGGTCTGGGTGATGGGATGCAAATGGCCCAATCGAACCGGATTACCGGGGAGGGTAAGGTCAAACTTAGCAACATCGCTCAAGCCTGGACTCCCCGATCCTGGATTTTTTGCATGCCCTCCCTGCGTTGCATCGGCAGCTAACCGTTTTTGTTCCAGGTCTTTAGCTTCGGCCAGCTTTTCTATGGCTTGAGAGTGGGCCGTTTCAACAAATGTCTTCACCTCATTGAAACGTTTACCCGCCACCGGCTTGTCGGCCTTGTCGACTCCACCCATTTCTTTTTGGATAGCGCGCAGGCGGCCACTTTTGGCACCCAGGAGGTCAATCCGGGCAACTTCTAACGCCGCCACATCAGCAACCTGGGCAAATGCCTCTTGGGCACGCTGTCTGACAGCCTCCAAGCTGGCAAGAAATTCATCCAGGGCCATGCGATTACCCTTCGATTACCCTTCGATTACCCTACAAGCGCTTCACTCGCTTTTTCCACTACGGCATCGAATGCAGCCGGGTCATGGATCGCCATTTCGGACAACATTTTTCGATCCAATCCAACTTGGGCCTTTTTCAGACCGTTCATCAATTCGCTGTAACGCAATCCGCGCTCACGCGCTGCTGCATTCACACGAATAATCCACAATTTACGGAACTCCCGCTTGCGGACCCGTCGATCCCGATAAGCATAGGCCTCGGCACGTACCAGGGTTTCCTTGGCGGTACGCAGTAAGGTACCGCGACCTCCCACGTAACCCTTGGTTTTTTTAAAGAGACGATTTTTAGCCCGATTTCGGGCGCTTCCCTTGGTGGTTCTCATCGGAGAAACCCTTTTTCATTCCAGTTGTCATGCCCAGGCCCCCTTCGTCGTTCGAAAGGCGTTACTACCCGGCATGTTTGTGTGTGTGTGAGGATTAGCCGCAGGGCATTAGCCCCCGGTTCTTATCGTGCAAACTTAATATCCGTTACCTGCTAGCGCTTCACGAATCAACTTGGCGTTGCTAGCGGTTGTGGTACCGGTACCGCGGAGGTTTCGCTTGCGTTTGTGGCTCATTCGGGAAGCCAGGTGGCTGGTGCCTGAACTGCGGTGCTTGGCCTTCCCTGATGCCGTCAGGCGGAACCGCTTTTTTGTGCCTTTGTGTGTCTTTTGCTTCGGCATGAGAATGGCCAGCTCGTATCTAGGAGAACGTGATTATTCAATCGGAATTCCTCATTTTAGGACAAACCGACACTAGAGGGAAGGGGGGAAGGCAAAGCGGAAAAAGACAGGAGAAGAACAGAATTGTGGTGCCCTTGGCTCCGCTTTCCGCTCTCAGTTTTCCGCATTACTCTCGGCTTTTCGCTCTTTGTACTATTTTGGAGCCAAAATTAACACGATCCGCCGTCCATGCATGGACGGCATTTGCTCCACTTTAGCAATGTCTTCCAAATCGACCATGAGGCGCTTGACCAGCTTAAATCCCTCATCCACGTGAGCATTCTCGCGACCACGAAAAATGACTGAACAGACCACCTTATCACGGTCTTCAAGAAATTTGCGTGCCCGCTCGCGCTTGGTCACGAAATCGTGTTCCCCAATCTTGGGGCGCAAGCGAATTTCCTTATTTTTACTCTGGTGGGTATGACCTTTATGCTGCCGCTTCTTTTGCTGGTATTTGTATTTGCCGAAGTCCATGATACGACAGACAGGCGGCTTCTCTAAAGGCGCTACCTCTACCAGATCAAATCCAATTTCGCGTGCCCTCTCCAAAGCCTCATCTCGAGTAATCACACCCAATTGAGCCCCGTCATCCGCAATTACGCGGACCTGAGGTACGCGAATCTGCTCATTGATCCGTTGTTGCTTGCGTTCGATCTTGGAAACCTCCCCAATTTGGACTAATTGATAAAAAGTGTGCGAAGCCTAAAAACGCACATCCCACGACGTCACTCAAATATGGGTCACAGACCCGACATTGTGAAGGGGGCAAGCACTTTATTTCACCCTGCTCAACTAAGCCCGGCAAGCCAACACATTGCAACGACGACAATCGTGTCGGCCCATCGGGCCTAAAACGGGGCTCGCCACGACTTGTGTAGCACAAACGACCAGAGCTAGCAAATACGACTCAGACCTTCTGGGAACTTATCTCAACCCTCCCAGGCCTTGCCCCTTGATTGCCACCTCCGGTCTCTCAACTCTCCTCTGCCTGACCGTTTTGGCTTCGATTTCCTCCTGTAATTTGACCAGCGCCTCGGATATTGGGATCGCCCCCACATCCCCCTCGATTCGGTCGCGAACTGTTACGGTTCCGGCAGCCGCATCTTTTTCGCCAACCACCAACATATAAGGAATTAGCTCCAACTGGGCTTCACGTATCTTAGCGCCCAACTTTTGCCCTCGAAAATCACCTGCCGTACGCAACCCGGCCTGCCGAAATTGCGACTCAACCTGGCGACCATAGGCTTCCGACTTCTCGCTTACCGTAAGCACACGGACTTGCTCAGGCGCGAGCCACAACGGAAAAGCTCCGGCAAAGTGCTCGATCAACACACCGATAAATCGTTCCATCGACCCGAACGGGGCACGGTGAATGATGACTGGACGGTGCGATCCGTTGTCAGCCCCGATGTACTCCAAGTTGAATCGCTCCGGCAATTGGTAGTCGACCTGGACGGTGCCCAACTGCCACTGTCGGCCAATGCAGTCACGCACCACAAAATCTATCTTGGGGCCGTAAAAGGCCGCCTCCCCCTGCTCTGCGGCAAATTTCATCCCCAACTGCTCGGCGGCCTGCAAACAGGCTTGCTCAGCCCGCTCCCACTGATCCGCAAGCCCCACATATTTATCACTACCAGGGTCACGCAGGCCAACACGGACCTGATAATCGTTCATTCCCAGCGTGTCCAGCACTATTTTCACCAACTCCAAGCAACCGCTGATCTCCTCGGGAAGCTGCTCTTCTGTCACAAACAAGTGGGCGTCATCTTGGGTGAAACCACGCACGCGAGTCATCCCGCCAAGTTCACCCGACTGCTCCCAACGATAAACAGTGCCAAACTCCGCCAGGCGTATGGGCAGATCGCGATAACTATGCGGATCGCTAGCATAGATACGTATATGATGGGGGCAATTCATCGGCTTAAGCAGATAGCCGTCGATCTCGCCCTCACGAATCTGGTTGGCTAATTCAGCGCAACTGCAGTTTTCATCGGCAAGCCGCTGCAGTTGATCATGGTCGATCAGTGGTGCAAATTGTGAATCTTGGTAATAGGGAAAATGGCCACTGGTGCGGTAGAGTTCCAAACGGCCGATATGGGGCGTAAAGACTTGGCTGTAGCCTTGACGCTGCAGATGCTCCGAAATGAAATTCTGCAACTGTTGCCGGACAATCGCGCCACGCGGCTTCCACAACACCAGGCCTGAACCGACCATTTCATCAATTTCGAACAGGCGTAGCCGCTTGCCCAAGACTCGATGGTCGCGTTTTTTGGCCTCTTGCAACCGTTCCAAGTGCTGTTTGAGATCTTTTTTATCGAAAAATACCGTCCCATACAACCGCTGCAATTGCTGCCGCGATGCATCCCCCCTCCAATAGGCTCCCGCCACGCTCAGCAGTTTGAATGCTTTACCCAAATGGCGGGTACTGGGAATGTGCTTACCTCGGCAAAGATCCAAAAATTCTCCTTGCCGGTAAAACGAAAGCTGAGACTGGTCCGCGAGCCCGGTCTCAATATGCTCTACTTTCAGAGGTTGGCCCAGTTCGTGGCAAAGTTGTAACGCTTCGTCGCGCGACATTTGCAACCGCTCAAAAGGCTCATCCTCCTTTACAATCTTGCGCATCTCGGCTTCAATCGCTGGAAAATCCTCCTCCGAGAGATGACGGTCGAGCTGAAAATCGTAGTAAAATCCACTTTCCGTCGTGGGACCGAAGGCCAATACGACTCCCGATCCGCCAAACAGCCGCATCACCGCCTGCGCCATCACATGGGCTCCACTATGTCGTAACACCTCGAGCGCCTCGACATCACGTCGGGTCAGCAGGCGTAATGAGACCGACTGGTCTCCGTCTATGCAGTCTTCACCCGTATCATTAGAAGCCGTGCCTGCAGCCTTCAAGGGTGTACGTAAATCCTGCATTTGGCCGTCCACTTCTGCCACAACCGCGGCTCTGGCTAGCCCCGCGCCAATATCGGCAGCCACATCGTAGGCGGAAACCTCGCGGGCATATTCACGCCGGCTACCATCCGGCAAATGAACCGTAAGCATATTTTCCTCATTCTTTGTTGTCATTTGTCACATTCTGCGATACAAAAACCCGCGTCTTTCAGGCGATTATAGGGACCCGGTTCGTTCTGGCCAACTGCACCACCCTGGTCGCTAAAACCCATAAACGCGTCCATGCCTTCCCACCCCATCGAGCGCGATTATTTCATCTATTTTTTGATAATATTTAGCTCCCCTTGACTCTCGTCCAGTCTACGCAAGTCCTTTAATTATAAGCGCTAAAATGCCCATAACTCCCATTTCAATACGAATCGGTGGAACTTTGGCCATTTATTTTACGCCAAAATCCACACAAAATTGTTGCAAGCCAACAAATCCTTGGTAAAGTGAGTGATGAAAGGCAACCTACGTGACTTATTTCTGTAGGGACGATCCCTGCACGCAAGGCTGCGGAGACCTTGCCGATCCGAACATATGAAAGTTAGGACGGAATCGCACGGTTTGGTGGGCAGGCTTCTCACTTTGTATCAGATACCTTGATCACGTGGTTTATAGTGAATGAGCGCAACGCGAGGGATTGATTTCAGCTGTCCAAATTTCAGCGGCCCAAATGGGTTACTTCAAAATCTGGATCACGAAGTCAATCGACTGTTGAACTCCAGCACTTTCGCCCCAAGCAACGTGAGAATTAGAAGTCATATCGTTCAATAATATTCGTTTACATGAGATGGGGATAGAAAAAATGACAATGAATTGTGGATTAGCTTTGACTCTACTTGCTGTAACGCTGATGGCATTTGGAACTTCGTCTGTGCAAGCAGACGACATTGACCTTGAATTGGAGTTTGACACATCCTTTCTCACGTGGAACCTCTACGCCGAAGTCAACACTACGGGTGGAATCGATGGCAGCAATGGCATCGCAGCCGTACGTGCCATGGTAGACAACATCGACTTTGGCACCCTCGGCGATGCGGTTAACATTGCTGGTGGTATTGGTGCTATCGATCCCATCGATGCTGGTGGCCCCAATGAGCGTGACCCCGTGCTCCAGACTGCCGGTGGCACCCTTGATATCATTTATGGCCAGGACATTTCAGATGCCCCCTCAGTAGTTGGTGGCGTCGGAGTCGGTGGACGGACGCTGATTGCAGACGGTACTTTTGCCTCTGCTGGCACGCCCCCTGCTTTTGGCGATGACGACAGTGGCCTTTTCAGTGACGGCAACTTCCTCGATGTCTTCCCCGGCCCTTTCGGTGGAGCTTTAGGTGCCAACGCCGTGAACACGTCTGTGACTGACATCACCGGACCCACCACCGTTCCAGCCGACCTCAACCAGGACGGTTTTGTCGATGGCCTGGACTTGGGTATCCAACTTGGTAACTGGGGTGCTGATGTGACTCCGCTTCAGGGCGAGCTCAACGGCGTTGTCCCCGTAGATGGCCTTGACCTGGGTATCCTCCTGGGTGCATGGGATCCACCAGCAGTTGCTGCTTCAACGGCTGTTCCCGAACCCTCGTCGATTGCTTTATTGGCTCTTTCCAGCTTGTCCCTACTTGTCACCCGGAGGAAACGCTAGAACACGAATGCCCCTCTGGTTGAAGGCCCAGCTGTTTGCCGACACGGACACATTTGCCCGAGTTGGCACAGGGCTCCTCCAGTTGACCTATTAGGCACAGGAGATTAGGCACAGGAGATTAGGCACAGGAGATTAGGCACAGGAGATTAGGCACAGGAGATTAGGCACAGGAGATTAGGCACAGGAGATTAGGCACAAGGAGATTAGGCACAAGGAGATTAGGCACAGGGCGGAGAGTTGTTTTTCTAGTTTTTTTCATGACCGTCACTTTTAATGGAGACAACGTCTAATGTATAAGTTTTTTCTAGGACTGATTACCGCTGCTTGCATGTCCGCTGCGGCACAAGCCGGCACAATGACTAATTTTGTTCAAGTAAACTCGGGCCTTTTTGACAATTCAGGCGATGGCCACAGCACTTGGGCTATGCGTGTTACGGCGGATACTGACTGGACCAACGCCGACTTGGATATCCAGCTAGATTCAGGAAACCTCGTCCACATAGCACCTGCATTCTTGGGCAGTCCGAATGGCGTCAACAACTTAGGTGATACCGCCGGTATGGCTCCTGCCAATAACCTTGGTGACGTGACCGGTGGATTCAATGGTGTTGCCGGCTTTGCTGGTGCGCATGTTGAGACTCCAACCTCCATTCAGACCTCTTGGTTCACCACGGAGACCAATGACATTGGCGAGTTTGATATCGCCATGATCACCCTATCAAGTAGCGCCAATGGTGAGCTGCGGTTCCGCACGATTGCCGGCAGTGACGTTGAAGATGGTGGTATTGGCGTCGTTGAAGGCATGCTGTTCCGCGTTAGAGATGGTGGCATCGAACTGATTCCTGAGCCTACCACTTTAGTGCTGGCTGGTCTTGGTATCTGCGGAGTCCTTGGATTGCGTCGTCGCAGCTAAGTACCTGGTAGAAACTTTACCTGAGAAGAAACTTAACAGACCTCTCCGCCATTAAGGCGGAGAGGTTTTTTTTGTGGGTTCGTAGTGAATATTCTGCAGACATTTGAGGGCGACCGTTGGTAGTTCCTCCATGTCAGGCATGAACTTAGTCGCGTAGCAGAGGACTCAGAAGTGAGGATTTTACGACAAAACCCCTGTCGTACCACAACATTAGGAAGGTTGGATACTCCCATACAAGCACGCAGCGCGAGCAAGTGGGTCACGCACGATTATCCACTCGCTCGCGCGTCGTGCTAGTATTATTTTGTATCACACCACCCAGGATTGCGCAACTCAACTACCACCCGCTAAAGGCAGGTGGGTTATAAGTTTCGTGAGCTAAGGACCAAAGTCCTTCACCACTCATACATGTTGACACAAAGGGCGAGGGCATAAAGGGGGAGGGTTTTAGACCCATTACGGGGACAATAAAAAGGCTGCGTTCTGACAGAAAATAATGCTAGAAAACACCCATATTTTATAGGTTATAAAAGAAATCAGAAAAAACCAAAGAATCTTCTTGCTATGCCAAGGATTGCTGTTAGAATCGAGGGAGATCGTCGACGATAGGCAGTCGACAGCGGTAAGTTTGTCTTTTAGAGAGCTGACCTACTGGAGATACACACAAAGGTAACTTTTCTTGATCGGCCTTTTTATAGGGTCGACTGGGTAACGCCTTTGTTTCTATAACACCGTGACAACATTCAATTGCTTGTCTTCCCCTCTGGTGTCTCTCCACTAGCTTTTCGTGTTCTCCTTGACATTTCCTTTTGTAGGAATATTGTCGTCAGGCGTTTCTCGAAAGTTCCATTTTAGCCTTCGGTTTCATCGATCATGGCTGAATCTGGTGCAGAGCTCAAACGTAAGAATCTGCGGCAGCACACTCTTTTCCTTTGGGTTTGACTGAGACGGCAGAAGAGTCGCAACATGCGATCCGAAGAAGTAACCCGTATTGTTAGAAATATCCGTTTGGCCCGTGGCTCTCAGCCCGGACCATGACAAAACATCGACGAGGTCTGACTCATGAATTTACCACTCGGCTTCCCTGAAAGCGACTCGCTCTTGTAGTGAAGTGCCTCCTGGAAGCCAGAGGATCGTGCTGGATGATTCTAGCACCGCCCTCGAAAAGCTTGAAGTGTGCTAAGTGAGCTGAAGAAGGTTGGTAAGGACGACCGCCCCATCGCTTTGCAGCAGGAAGCTTTTTTAAGTGACATTGATCGTTTTTTCTTATGAATACCAAGTGGCAATTTGAATGCCACGCATCAATTTTTTTGGAGCTATCAACTATGAAGAATATTCTCTTTGCCCTACTGATTGTTTTGTCTTCGTCGCTTTCCGCCATCGCCGGTGCACCCGTCAGCGAAGTTGTCCTGGTTGAAACGGGCGTATTCGATAATCCTGGCCTCGCTGGCTTTTCGACTTACGCCATACGAGTCACGGCTGACACCGACTGGACCAACGCCGATCTCAATGTCAGTCTTGTGAGCGGAACGCTCAACCATGTTGCCCCCGCCTTCTTGGGTTCCCCCAATGGAGTCAACGGTTTTGGCGACACGGCCGGCATGGCTCCTACCACCGTCAATGGTGACATCACCGGTGGTTTTAATGGCGTCGCCGGCTTCGCTGGGGATCATACCGAAACCCCCACGACCATTTTGTCTTCCTGGTTCACTACGGAAACAGACGACATCGGCACCTTCGATATTGCTATGATCACCATTTCCAATGATGCCAACGGCTCTCTGAATTGGCGTACGATTGCTGGCAATGATGTTGAAAATCGCGGCTTTGGTGGCACCGGAGAGGGACTTCCCATTATCAATGGCGCCATCGGTATTCCTGAGCCCACCAGCATCGCCCTGGTAGGTCTGGGCCTGATCGGCTTGTGGGGCACTCGCCGTCGTCGCAGCCTGTAAACAAACTCTGCCGGAGAGAAGCAACGTGCTTCAACTCTCTGGATAGATAGCGAATCAGGCCCCTCCATCCTTGCGGTGGAGGGGCCTTTATTTTTTGGTTCATCTCTTCCGAATAAAATATAGCGCAATGCATCCATTCGCCATCGACTATCGATCTCTCAGCTTGTTTCGCATCTGTTTGGGAGCGGTGATCGTCTATTACTTATTCACTCATCTGGGGGTATTTGACGCTTTTCACTCGGCAGACAAGGCCATCTCTTCTGAGACCTTACAAGTCTACTACGGTCGCGCCTGGAAATGGTCGCTGAATTGGCTGAGTGATTCTTCCTATTATCAATACACCTTGCTGATCGCCGGTTTTACCGCAGCCTCGTGCCTGATTCTGGGATTGCATACCCGACTGGCCACCATCGCCTCCTGGCTCCTGGTCGCCTCCTTCAACAACAATGCACCCTATGTCGCAAGTGGTGGCGATGCCTTGCTGAATGTACTCCTGTTCTGGAGCATGTTCCTGCCACTGGGACAACGCTGGTCGCTCGACGCCCTCCAACGCCCCCCTGCCCCATCAGATAAAATAGCACCACCCACACTGATTTCTGTGGCTACGGCAGGGATCTTGTTGCAGATGGCGATGATGTATTTTTTCACCGGCATCTCCAAATGGAATGTCTGTTGGTTTGACGGTACGGCCTTGGATATCGCCTTGTCCAACGAAGCCATTGTACGTCCCGCTGGCAAGCTAATGAGAGAATTTCCATGGCTGACCCATGCCTTTACCCACATCACTCTGTACGCAGAATTGTTATTCCCACTGGTCATGTTCTCACCCTGGAAGACAACCGCCTGCCGCTCCGTGGCCCTGTTGACATTTTTAGGGTTTCATATCGGTATTGAACTGACGATGACGGTGCTCATTTTTTCTTGCATTTCTATCACCGGCTTGATGCTGTTTGTCCCCAGCAAATGGTGGGACCTGGCCCCCTTACGAAGCTTGCAGGCGGTTTTCGATCGGCTTCATTCGTTGGCAAAGTCACCGAAGTCCGAATCGAGACAGCTAAAACGTCAACACAAACGGACGGCAAAACGCCAGTCAGACGATCTCTGGACCAAAACCCATCGACTCCGACAGGGACTGGCCATTGCTGTGATTCTTTACACCATTGCTTACAATCTGGTGCACTCATTCGCCTCGGAAAAAACGATCCACAAGATCGCCTCGGCCCAGCAACCTGCCATGCTGCTCGTACTCAATCAGCAATGGAACATGTTTGCCTATCCACCCGCACTTTGCATAGACGTGGCGTGTGTAGGCCACAGTCGCAATGGGAAGCATGTGGATATCCTCCGTAATGGTGCCGAAGTCACCGATCCCACTCAGCCACCGGCTCAACCTGTACCCGACATCAGCACCCGTATGTTCAACGGCCTGGTACTCCTTTCCCACCCCCGTCACAAAGCTTTTCGTGAAGGTTTCCTAAAATATCTCTGCCAGCAGTGGAATGATGAAGTCCTGTCTGACGATCAAGAACTGATAGAATGCCATTTGACCTATTACCCACGCACCCATCATCCACTCGCAGGAAAAGTTACTTCCCAAAACCTGTTTCACCTTGACCTCCAAGCCCAAGGATCCCTCCTTGCAGGAGAACGTCATGGCCCGTGGGTATTGTTTCATCAAAACGGCCAAAAGATGGCCGCAGGGAACTATCAGTTGGGTAAGAGTGTCGGCTATTGGACATTCTGGAACACGGATGGGACAAAAGCAGCAGAAGGTATGATGGCACAAGGCAAACCGGCCGGAGAGTGGAAACATTACCAAGGGGACGAGGTGAAAGTAGTGAATCACTCCGAAAAACAAACAGACCATTAGACTCTCAACTCTCAACTCTTCCCTTCAGCGCCGTATCACCTGGGAAAAATCATTCCGGTCCGTTGCAGCCAAGGCGCGCAGATTGATCAGGGCCCGAGCCTTGGTTTGTTCGAAGGTGCCATGCCGCTCAATAAGCCCCTGTTCGTAGGCCAGCTTGTCGGAGTAGCCGGGCAACAGAATCCGCACATCGTACTCGAGGCGGTTTGGCTTAATTCGGTTAATATGGCGGACAATGTTGGTGGTGCAGTTGTTGCCCACCGTGTCGTAGAACTCAGGCCGACTGGCCAACTCGTTCACCCGTCCGAGCACATCCACCAACAACTGGCGCGACATCTCAGGCGTGGCGGTGGTCCGGTAACGATAAACCTGTTCACCCCGATGGTTGGTACGTAACTGAATCACATCCTGTTCGTCAGCCAACACATAAGTCAACTCAAACTGCCGCGCACTGCCTTTCCACATGGCATACGATTCGCCCTTCTCTTTACGGATTTCGACACTCACCGCCAGATATTGGGGTTCGCCCTGCGGTGGCCGGAACTCGAAGCTGAGCATGGTGTGGGCCAAGTAAGGCATCCCCTCAAAGGGCACCATGAAAAAATCGACCGCCGCAAGCTGATCCAGTTGGTAGGTCCGATCATAATGATCGACCACATACGTGTCCTCACCGAAATATTGGCAATTGCGGATGTTATGGACTGATACTCCACGACCATGATACTCCGCATAGGGGAGCACCTGCTGATCTGGAGACCAATTACGCACATTCGACGGCGCCGTCATTTTCCGCACCCCTTGGCAACCGATCAGTCCAGTGCTCAGCGCAGCAGCAACCAACCATAACAGGGACACCATTGGTGAGCCGTAACTGGAGTAACGACTGTCTACCATAAAGCAACAGGCAATCAGCAAGCGGAGAAGGTATAGAAAAGTGGCGAATTCTAGTAAAAATAACCCTCGGACGACAAGTGCCAGTCAAGTGCTAGCAGAATACGGGTGGCTCGGTGGTTCGAGTGACACTGGTTTCCTGTTCACCCAATAGACCACAGATCCTGCGGCGATTACGATAGGGCATACCTGATGGAAGGGGTCAGGTACAAGTTTTCGGCTTACGCAGTTATTCCGGCAACCAAACTTTTCAGATAACTATAATATCTCTAGTGATGGAGCTGTGTTTATGTGGTACTCAGTGTGCTGAAAAGATTTGCTTACCTGGGGGGCTGTCGCCGGTAGATGGTGCGGTATTTGTTGCGATTCCCACTTTGTTCTTTTTACTCTCAACGCATAAAGACCAGGAGAACTTCTGCAAAGTCCGTATTATGAAGAACAAATGATCAAAAATTGGAAAGAGAATATTACCACCCAAACCGTGTTTAACGCCCGTCAGATCACCAAGGTCTATCCGATGGGTGAATTCGACGTGCACGCCCTGCGGGGAGTGGACCTTGAACTTTGTGCGGGTGAATTTGTCGTCTTGCTGGGCCCATCAGGCAGTGGCAAAAGCACCCTACTCAATATCCTGGGCGGTCTCGATACGCCCACTTCGGGGTCGGTCCACTTTCGTGACCAGCAACTGACCGGCTTGGACGACCGTGGGTTAACTCGCTACCGCCGCGACCATGTGGGCTTTGTGTTCCAGTTTTACAATCTCATCCCCAGCCTCACGGCCCGTGAAAATGTAGGGTTGATCACCGAAATCGCCCACAATCCAATGGACCCCAGTGAGGCCCTGGAGATGGTCGGCCTGGCCGACCGCCAAGACCATTTTCCCGCTCAGCTCTCCGGTGGCGAGCAACAACGGGTGGCCATCGCCCGGGCGGTTGCCAAGCAGCCGACCGTCTTGCTTTGTGACGAACCAACTGGTGCGTTGGATGTGCAGACAGGAGTCCGCGTATTGGAAGTAATCGGCCACATCAACAAACAACTCGGCACCACCACCGCAGTTATCACCCACAACGCAGTCATCGCCGAAATGGCCGATCGAGTGCTGCATCTTTCCGGCGGACTCATCACCAGCACCGACCAAAATCCACACAAACGAGCCGCCAAGGACTTGGTATGGTGAACTAAATGCGGAATGCGGATTGCAGAATGTGGAATTTTAAATAATAAAATATGCTTCTCATCCATTCCGTAATCCGCATTCCGAATTCCGCATTTGCCTTGTCTGCCCTAAATCGAAAAATGTTGCGTGACTTGTGGGGCATGAAGGGCCAGGCGGTGGCGATTGCGTCGGTGATGGCCTGTGGGATCGCCCTGTTTGTGCTGTCTCGCAGCATGTTGGCATCACTGGAGTTAACCCAACACACCTATTACCAACAGTTTCATTTCGCCGATCTGTTTGCAACTCTCAAGCGGGCTCCCGATTCCCTGGCAAGTCGCATCGCCGACATCCAAGGGGTCGCTCGATTGCAAACTCGTATCGTGGTCAATGTGAACCTGTCGGTCCCTGGTCTCGATGAACCGGCTTCCGGCAAACTGATTTCGCTGCCCGACGCACACCCGCCCTTGCTCAACCAACTCTATCTTCAGCAAGGCCGCCGTTTGGCGCCCGGGCACGATGACGAGGTACTGGCCAGTGAAGCTTTTACCAGCGCCAACCAGTTACAGGTGGGAGACCGAATTGAAGCAGTCATCAACGGTCGCCATAAACGTTTGCGTATCGTCGGCATTGCCCTCACACCTGAGTACATTTACGAAATTAGCCCGGGAGATATGGTTCCCGACAATCGCCATTTTGGTGTCTTCTGGATGAACCACCAGGCGTTATCGGTCGCTTATAATCTCGAAGGCGCATTCAATGACCTGTCCATCGGTCTACTGCGCGGCGCCAGCTTACCCGACGTACTGCAACGAGTGGATGAGCTCATCAAGCCCTACGGAGGACTGGGCGCTTACGGCCGCCGCGATCAGCTTTCGCACCAATTTCTCGACAACGAAATCGAACAGAATCGCAACATGGGCCTGTTTGCCCCTACGATTTTTCTGGGCGTGTCGGCCTTTTTACTCAATGTGGTTTTGTCGCGACTGATCCAAACGCAGCGTGAACAGATTGCCGCCCTCAAAGCGTTCGGATATGCCAATTGGGAAGTTGGCTGGCATTATCTGAAATTAGTACTGCTCATCGTAGCAATGGCTTTGGCAGCTGGGATACCCACTGGCCTCTGGTTCGGGCATACCGTAACCGCCATGTATGCCAAATTGTTTCACTTCCCAAAACTCCTCTATCGGACGAATCTGTCGGTCCTATCACTGGTCACCTTGGTAAGTCTGGCGGCCGCCGTTGCGGGTACTCTAGCAGCCGTCCTACGGGCCACCCGTCTCTCTCCTGCCGAAGCGATGCGGCCAGAAACACCTACCGGATACGGGCCCACCCTGCCCGAACGACTTGGACTCGGTTGGTGGCTCTCGCCGATGGTACGCATGGTACTGCGGCAGCTCGAACGGCATCCCTTCAAGACGGGCTTCTCGACCTTGGCGATTGCCCTGGCCTCGGCGGTCTTGGTAGTCGGCAATTTTTTTGACGATTCGCTGCACACGATGATGGAGACCCAATTCAATCGAGTGCAAAGGTTCGATATGGCGATCACCACGACCGATCTGGTGGGCATGCGGGCCATCTACGAACTGGGACAAATGCCAGGAGTCATAGTTTGTGAACCGAGCCGAACCGTACCCGCCCGATTGCGTGTCGGTCCACGTCATCGACGAGTGGGCATCCAGGGAATCCGTCCCGACGGCCACTTACTGGGGCTGGTCAACATCGACGGCACCGAAGTTTCCCTGCCACCTGGAGGTTTGCTGATTTCAAGGAAACTGGCGGATGTGCTGGCGGTTCGAGTGGGCGACCCAGTCCAGATAGAAGTACTGGAGGGCAAGCGTCCATCCAGGCAGACGCTCGTCACTGGCACGCTGGAGGATTTTGCAGGGCTCAGCGTTTATATGAATATTGACACCTTACGGCAACTGCTGCGCGAAGGCCCAGTCATTAACGGCGCTCACTTGAGAGTCGACCCTCATCATCAATCCAAATTGTATCAGCAACTTAAAAAAACGCCCCAGGTGGCATCGGTGACCATCAAACAACATTCCATTGACAGCTTCAACCATACGGTTGCTGAAAACTTGCGCGTGATGAAATCGATCAATTTGCTCTTTTCCTGCATCATCGCGGTCGGAGTAGTCTATAACAGTGCCAGGATTTCACTCTCCGAGCGTAGTCGTGAGCTGGCCACTTTGCGTGTGATCGGATTTTCCAGGAGCGAAATTTCCACAATCTTATTGGGAGAGCTGGCGGTAGTCACACTGTTGGCAATCCCTCTGGGACTGGTGATCGGCCACGGAATGGCTTGGTGGATGTGCCAGGCATTCGACCAAGAACTGTTCCGTTTTCCCCTGGTGATCAGCCCTTTTACTTATGCATTTTCCGCCAGCGTGGTCTTATTAGCATCGATCGTTTCAGGTCTGCTGGTACGACGGCGGCTCGATCAACTCGACCTGGTGGCCGTACTGAAATCGCGAGAGTAAATATGAACCGTTCCCGAGGCATCGCTCGAAAAATAATTCTGCTGTTGATGGCGACTGCCGTGGTTGGCACCATTGGCTACGGTTTATTGCCTCAACCTATCGAAGTCGATATGGCGACCATCCAAAGGCATCTAATCCAAGTAACCGTCGACCAGGATGGAAAAACTCGCATCCGCGAACGGTATGTGGTATCGGCCCCTCTGGCTGGCCGCTTATTACGTGTTGGCATGGATCCGGGAGATGAAGTTGAAGCTGGAAAAACTCTGCTGGCAACCATCGAACCTCGTGATCCCGCTTTATTAGACGACCGGGCCATCGCCCAGGCCGAAGCACGCGTGAAAGGGGCCGCCGCAGCCCTACTGAAAATGGGCCCCCTCCTAGACGAGGCACAGGTTGCCCGGGAATATACCGAGAACGAATTACAGCGAGTCCGCGATGCGCGGCGCAATAATCCTCTTGCCATTTCAGCCAGTGAAGTCGATAACAAACTGCTTGCCTTTCGCCAACGGTCCGCCCTGCTACGCTCCGTTCGTCACGCTGAGGAGATCGCCCGATTCGAACTTGAACAAGCCAAATCGGCATTGATTCGCTCACTCCCTACAGAATCGCAGGCTGGCCCGCAAGAGACCGAGCCAACAGACCCCTCGGTTCTTTCAACAACCGCTAACAATGGCCCAAACAATCATAACCCTGACAACCCTAACTTTGACAACTCTGGCAGGTCGCGCCACTTTTTGATTCGTGCCCCCATCGATGGTCGCATTTTGCGCGTATTTCAAGAAAGCAGTGCCGTGGTCGTGGCGGGCACTCCATTGCTGGAATTGGGCGATCCGGTCGATTTAGAAGTTGAAATTGACGTACTCTCGGAAGACGCGGTCAAAATAGAAACTGGCGCAGAAGTTTTGCTGGAACATTGGGGCGGCGAGCATGGCCTCAAGGGTCGTGTGCGTCTGGTCGAACCGGC
Organism: Pirellulales bacterium; assembly: GCA_039831705.1. GTDB lineage: Bacteria > Planctomycetota > Planctomycetia > Pirellulales > Lacipirellulaceae > JAJRWS01. Next base: position 25,310 of record JBDOMT010000328.1, read on the forward strand.
TGCCTTCACCAAGATTTCCACATTGGGTGTCGAAGAACAACGCGTGAATGTGATTGTCGATCTGATCGATCCGCCAGCAGCCCGAATGTCGTTAGGTGATGGCTTTCGAGTCGAAGCACGCATTGTCATCGGCCAGGCTCCACAGGCTCTCTGTGTACCAACCAGCGCCTTATTCCGAGTGGGCGAGCGCTGGGCCGTATTCCGTGTCAATGGCCAAGTCGCTTCACGGCAATGGGTGGAGCTGGGTTTACAGAACGGCTTGAATGCAGAAGTCCTCACCGGCCTGACCGAAGGAGACCTGGTGGTAGTCCATCCGGGAGACGATGTGGAGGAAGGATGTGTATTGCGAAGAAGGGAATAGAAGAGTTGGGAGGCAAGGCTGTCGCTCATAGTAGCCATTGCCTCACCGGCTTGTTGATCACATCAGCCGCAGGGCGTTAGCCCCCGGTTCTGACCTCAGAACACGCCACAAAACCGGGGGCTAACGCCCTGCGGCTGATGTGATCGTTACCATTGGGCATTATATCAACAGCCCTCTGGCCTCCGGACTCTGGACTCTCCCACATTGACAATTTCGTACGGGCCGCTGATGATGCAATGTCATGTCTGATAAAACACCACAGAATCCTGACGTCCCACCTCAGGTTGGCGTCATCATGGGCAGTCAAAGTGATTGGGAGACCATGCAGGCCACCACGGAGGTCTTGAGCCAGTTTGGCGTGCCTTATGAGAGCCTAGTCGTTTCCGCCCATCGAACCCCCCAGTGGATGTGCCAGTATGCCGAGTCGGCTGCTGAGCGTGGTTTGCAAGTGATTGTGGCCGGCGCGGGTGGAGCCGCCCATCTCCCGGGTATGGTCGCCGCTCAAACCATCCTGCCAGTGTTGGGCGTGCCAGTTCAGAGCCGAGCCTTAAGAGGCCTCGATTCACTCCTATCGATTGTGCAGATGCCCGGCGGTGTGCCGGTGGGCACCTTGTCGATCGGCACCGCAGGAGCCCGCAACGCAGGCCTGCTGGCAGTGCGTATCCTCGCCACGAATCAACCGGACTTACGACAAAAGCTCACTAAATTTCAGCAGCAACAAACCGATCAAGTCCTTGAAAATCGAGAAGTTTCTTGAGGCAGAAAATGAAACCAGTAACAAGGTCCTTATGTGCGTTTCTCAACCGATTCTTCCCGGTGCAACCTTAGGCATCTTTGGCGGTGGCCAATTGGGACGCATGTTTGCATTGGCGGCCTTTCAACTGGGCTACAAGGTCCACGTTTTTTCGCCCCAGCAAGACTGTCCGGCCGGTGAAGTCGCCACCTTGCACACCGTGGCCGATTACCACGACTGTGCAGCAGTGACACGTTTTTCTCAGTCGGTGGATGTCATTACACTTGAATTCGAGAACGTACCTGCAGAAGCTCTGGAAACTGCGGCCCGCTTCAGCCCGGTACGTCCTTCGGGACGAGTCCTGCATATCACTCAGGATCGGCTGCGTGAAAAGCACTTCCTTCAACAATCGGGAATTGCCTGTACCCGATTTGCTCCGGTAAAGTCCAAGGCGGACCTGGAGATCGCACGGACTGAAGTAGGAACTCCAGCGGTGCTTAAAACATGCCGTAGTGGCTACGATGGCAAGGGCCAGGTGGTAGTCCGTTCTCCGGAAGAAGCAGCCAAGGCGTGGCACTCTTTGGGCGAAGTGGCAGCAGTCTGGGAAGCGATGGTCGATTACCAATGCGAATTGTCCGTGCTGGTTGCCCGTTCCGCCGGAGGCGATGTCGCCTGCTACCCGCCTATTACCAATCACCATGTCAATCACATTTTGGATATCTCCACGCTTCCTTCGAAAGAGACGGGCCCCGGAAAGGAGTCAGAATTCACCGAAGCGACCAGCGACTTGGAAAAAAACCATCCATTCGCCACAGCGGCATGCGAGTCTACATCGGCCAAAATCGCCCGAACCATCGCGGAGCAACTCGACCTGGTGGGATTAGCTTGCATCGAATTTTTCCTCACCCGAGAGGATGACCAATTGCTGGTCAATGAAATTGCCCCACGAACCCATAACTCGGGCCACTTAACCATCGAAGCATGCGTCTGCTCGCAATTTGAACAACAGGTACGAGCCATCTGCGGCCTGCCCCTGGGCTGCCCCATCCCACAATCCTCAGCCGCCATGGCCAACCTGTTAGGTGAACGGTGGTCGGCGGGTGTGCCAGACTGGCAAGCTGCGTTGGCAGAGGGTGACATCCATTTGCACTTGTATGGCAAAAAAGAGAGCCGACCAGGACGCAAAATGGGACACTTGACGGCACTGGCCCAAACACCTGCGGCAGCACGCAAGCAAGTTTGCACCGCACGAGCGAAGTTGTTGAAGGCATGAGTTATTAGGCGATAGGCTCGAGTTGTTGGAAGACTGATTTCTGGATACGGTATCTTCGCCCAACTCTTAACTCGCGCCTAACGCCTTCCCAAAGTTTGCCCACAACAGCTAACCGTCACTAAGCCCGCACCTTGACAACTCACCGACTGGTCCGATTGAAAAAATAATGGCGGATTACACCTTCCCAGCCAGTCCAGAGGGCTACAATGAGGGACGTAGATCGATCGCCTGATGCGATGTTCTATTCGTGTCTTGTTATTTTAAGAGCCTGGCCTTTCTGGAATGTTTTTCCAGGAATTTGCGGATCCGTTTTAGGCGATGGTTCCGGCCGACTTGGTTGGCTAGGTACTTTCCTTTTTACCCCGTTTTTGGAGTTCCGATCGATGAAAATTTTACCTTCCTCCCTATTGCTGTTAGCCGTTTTGAGCATGACCACCATGGGCTGCGGACAACCGGCCGCGGATGCACCCCCAGCCACTGAAGCTCCTGCAGCTACCGAAGGTGCCGGCGAAGGATCTGGTAGTGCTGAAAAAGAAGCTCCCGCTGAAGGCGCTGATGCTGGCGGCGAAAAGAAAGAGGGCTGATAGCCAAATGGTTGATGGCAACATCAATTGATCATTGGATGCCAATTGCACAACCCGCGAGCCGCAAGGTTCGCGGGTTTTTTCACTCCACCAGTTCCAATTCGGCCCAGCAGCTGGGGTCCTCTTCGTAGGGAAACTCGGCTCCGGTAGCGAATGTCTGCAGGCCCAGTTCTCGATCGAGAACCGCCAGGGTGAAGCCCAACCGGGGTTGATTTTCTGGATCGAATCCGGCCAAGACTTGGGCCGGGGCAAAAGCGGCCAGTTCGTAGCCTTTGCTGGTTGTCGTCGCCCGAACCTGAAGTTCACGCGGACGAACCGGCCGCGCATTCTCTCGCGCTCGGTGGATGAGTAACTGCTCGGCGACCGGCTCGGCCGCCCCTCTGCCCCCTCCGCAAGGCAAATAGATAAACCGGTGGCAGTATCGACTGGCCCGATGAATATCACGCGAAGCCCGCGTATCGACCCATACCTGCAAACCGTCACTCTCAGTGGGACGCGATTCCCGACACCATGGAGTCTGCCGTTTGCCTTCTACCTGCACCGTCCACAACAGCCCTTCAGGACTCCAGCCCATGCGCACGTCGGCCAGGGTCCGTTCCCCATCCAGCTCGCCCGGCGCAATCAACCGGTACGACGGATCCAGTAGAGGCCCTTTCACTTTAACTCCCCGCACCGGCCACAACGGCTCGCGCCGGTGAACATCAACCGAAAATCGAAACATAAATCGCGGCGCAATCAGACGGTTTGCAGGCGTAGTCGCCTGAGGCGTGGAGGGCGTTTTGGGCATACGTGGAGCTTGGGTACAGGAGTCCGGCTTACCGAGGATTGGGAGAATTAATAGTCGGCGTCGGAAAGAGGCTGTCGCATGAAGTTCATCCCATTGTTACCAACTTCATTTGTATTACTACCCAAATCAACGGCTTTAGCCCCGTTGGGTGTCATCAACTGCTGATAGACACGATAATCGATATTTTCACTAATCGATCTGGTGCTACCACCTACAAAAGTCACGATAAATATCTCGGGATGTGAACTGGCAGGCCTGGCAAATCGCGAGGTACTGCGCCCAATGGGCTTCCCGTAAGGAGCCGAGGTGTCGCTTCGCGTATCACGATTGAAACGATCCATAAAATCTGGATTGGGTGCCAATGGGTTACTGGAATCGTAAACCCAAACCATGCCAAACCGCTGCTCAGGGTTACTGGCAAGGTTCACGGGACCGGCTGCCTTTTGTTGCAAAGGCCCTAACCAAGTGCATAGCTGATTGTTCTGAAAATCCGTTTCATCCTTGTGCACATTTTCTGACAACAGCAACGTATTGTTGGTACCATCCGGAATATCAGCCCCACTACGCACCTTCGGCCCGTTACGACCGTTTCTCAAGTCATGACAGATCCCGTTGGCTTTCAGGTCGCTAACTCCATTCACAAGTTGCTCTGGGTCTGGCTGACCACTATTAACGACATAAGTCAACGCACCAACTTTGGGATTGGTACGGGCGTCACTGGGGCAAAGAAAGACCTCCAGTTTAGGCGGATCGGCGTAAGGAAACCCATTGTCATTGTTGTTCGACAACAATTGGTCCCACAGGCTTTGCTGGTCCAGATGAGGTAATAATTTAGCCGCCCAGCTAATTGGAATGGTCGGGCTGTTCAAAAAATTGGCTGCCTGAAGCGTAACCTTTTGGTCTTGTGCCCAGCCTGGATAGACCTGTTTGCCTGAGGTCGCCACGCTGGTCATCGCCAGTCCGAGTTCTTTAAGATTGTTATTGCAGGTTACCTGTCGGGCCCGCTCACGGGCAGCCTGGACAGCGGGTAACAGCAGGGCCATTAATACGCCAATGATGGCAATCACCACCAGCAGTTCCACCAAGGTAAATCCGCGATGTCGCACCTCAATATTTTTCATCTGTCTCCAACTCCTCAAAAAGGGTTCTCTGGCCCAAGCACCTAGATTATCACCCAAAATGGGGGAAAATACCAGCGTTTCTCGCCTTGCCAATCATTTGAAATATTCAGCCAACCTGAAAAGAAGGCAAATTTGCAGTCGCAGTTGATAAAACCGAAGATATTCACTCTTATTTTGCTTATACTGACAGGCTGGGCATTGTGGGTGAGAAAAAGTCGTAGGCTGAACAATTGGCCCGAGCGATACCATTCCGGTACCTCGTTACTGCAAGCAGGCGCTGCCGGAACAGCGCTACTGCTCGTTCCAGCCTACTTGAATACCACATGCCATACGCAAAAAATGGGGCAACTTGCGGCTTACCGAAGAGGATATCATCGATGATTTGGCGTTTCTATGTTTGCTGTACTGTGTGTTCGATCTGGATTGGCGGGGGGCAGTCACTACTGGCACAGACTCCTATTTCACAATATGAGTTCAATAGTGATCTCACAAACGCTTCATCCGTTTTAGACAAAAATGGAGCTCTCCCACCCGATGGCCTTTTCCGAGAAGGTCTCGATTCTGAAACTGCTCTGGAAGGGACTCCCCTATTTGGCCTGGGGGTCGATGGTTCGCCCAATGGAGCCATTCTATTGGATGGCCATAACGACTGGATCGATGTGACAACTGCGGGCCTTCCTGGAGAGTCTGCGAAAAGCGGAACCTTTACTGGCCCCGGACTGGTTTCGGGTACTGTTATGACCTGGATCAAGGTCGATTCTCCAGCCAATGCTCAGTCACGCTGGCTGATGGGCAATGCTAACAGCGGCGATTTTCAAGCTTGGCGATTTGGCTGGAGTGGAGCTCAGTTGGAAGCGGTACCGCACGCAGCCGATATCTCAAGTCAGTACAACATCGCAGATGCCACCCACAACATCGCCTGGGCCGATGGTGCCTGGCATCAATTGGCAGTGTCATGGGATGGCGTTATCAATGAGGCAAAGCTCTATCTGGATGGAGAGCAATTGGGAGACCTTATTTCGGGCTCCTCACTCACAGGCGCCAACACCCAGACCCCCTGGGAATTTCCCATGGCAATCGGCGCCCGTAACAACGGCGGTAATTTAGAAGGTTTCTGGGACGGGGCTCTCGACGATTTGCGAGTTTATGCTGAGGCATTGTCCGAATCCCAAATTTCAACCATCTTCGAGAATACCCCGCGCGCCGTCTTGCCGGACTTTGATGCCGACAACGACGTCGACGGCGCTGACTTTCTTATCTGGCAACGGGGTGTCGATAACGGCACCACCTTGGCGGAAGGAGATGCCAACGGCAATGAACAGGTCGATGGTATCGACCTGTTGATCTGGCAAAGTGCATTTGGCAGTTTTGGCGAAGCGAGTACGCCCCAAATCGCCGCCGTCCCCGAGCCGGCGACCGCAATGCTTCTGCTCGCCGGGGTGCTTGCCGGACTTGCACGCACCTTCCGGCCATCATTGTGAAGCCGTGGAAACAGGCAGTGGGGCATGAGGGTGGCACCAACAGTCGTTCGGAATAGACATTGCCAGTGTGCAGACTTATTCGAACGATTGTCGGTGTGCGCAGCACAAGAGGCCAGGAACCTCTATCTCCTCCTGTGCTGCGCACACCGACACTGGTCCGAACATGTGTCTCTCGCCAAAGAACCGCTCTGCGGACCGGTGTCGGTGCCACCCAAGAGCATCGAAATACTGCCATGCTGAAGGGGTCAGGCACAAGTTTTCGGCTTGATCGTCGATGGGCCATGATGCTCGGTTGGCCGAAAATTGAGCCAGACCCCGCCCTCCCGCGCGTTGCGCCCTATGTGCATCACACCCTACCGTCATCTCTCAATGTCGAAAATGGCGGCGACTGGTGAAGATCATGGGCAGGCCGTGCTGGTTGCAGGCGGCGATTACTTCTTCGTCTCGGCGTGAGCCGCCTGGTTGGATCACTGCCGCAACCCCTGCCGCGGCGGCCTGCTCGATAGAATCGGCGAAAGGGAAAAATGCGTCGGAAGCCAGCACCGCGCCACGACATCGATCTTGCGATTTTCGAATGGCGATTTCCACCGAATCGACCCGGCTCATCTGCCCTGCCCCCACACCGACCAGTGCACCCCCTTGAACCAACACGATCGCATTGGACTTCACCTGTCGGCATATCGACCAGGCAAAGGCTAAATCGGCTTGCAATGCTGGGGTCACAGGAGTTTCGGTCACCACTTTCCAAGACGATGGCTCGTCGGGCTGGTCGTCGGCCTGCTGGCAGAGCATACCACCGTCGATAGGCCGCCACTGATTTTCACCGCGTCCCGGCTTCATTGACCCCACACGGAGCAAACGTACGTTTTTCTTCCACTTCGGTTTAGTGGTGAGTATCTCGATGGCTTCGGCATCAAAATCGGGCGCCACAATCGCTTCAACAAACTTTCCAGGCTCCGCCAGGAACTGGGCTAGCGAGCCGTCGACCACAACATTCACTCCCAGCACGGAACCAAACGCACTGACCGGATCGCCATCCCACGCTTTGCGGCCAGCATCTGCCAAAGTCTTGGCAGTCGCAGCACCGCACGGGTTGTTATGCTTCAGAACCACCACTCCCGGCTGTGGCAAGGAACGGACCGAGGCTAGGGCCGCATCCAAGTCGAGCAGATTGTTGTAAGAAAGTTCCTTGCCGTGCAACTGCTCGGCCTGAGCCAGCGTCCTGGTAGCGGCCCCCGTTGGATCAGACCCCATTGAATCTGGCCCCTTCGAAACATACAAGGCGGCCGCCTGATGGGGATTTTCACCGTATCTCAAGGTCGTTTTCTGTTCGATCTGCAGGGTCACCGAAGGCGCAAACGAGTGAGACTCTGGCTTGTCTTGGCCATCCACGGATTCGGCCTGATCAGACGTTTTGTTCAATTCCGG
>JBDOMT010000404.1:0-8054 GCA_039831705.1 Pirellulales bacterium
GGGCTCACGCCCCACGGCTAGATGCAATCGCCACTTCGTGGCGATTGCGGTAAGTAAGCCACAACCAGAAAGTCGGGCTTTAGCCGACTGTCGGCGAACCCTCCGCCTTCAGGCGGTGGTCTTCAGTCCCTATTCTTGTTTCAGTATGCTGACGGTTTGCTTGGCGCCATCTTTATGTTGCCTGGCTTTGCCAGCGGGACGTCTATCGCGATGAAAATCAAAGGATTGAAAATCAAAGGAGATAGTCACCTACTGGCAACTCGTTTCGACGAGCGAACGGAGCCTCGCCATCCACACTTTGCCTGGTTGCTCAAGGGGATTGAGCGCATGATTCATACGGGCAGTGCGAGCTATCCCGTGGAACGCACTTTGCTGACAAGCGGCACATTGGACCGGTTATTCACTTCCCGAATCCAAGGCCATAAGAAGCTCATGACTCCTGAATTGGAGATTCGCTACCAGCCAGTCGACTATCCTCATGCGCCACAACCGGGCCTGTTTTCTGATCCGCGCGGCAACGGTTGAAATTCTGCTATAATGATAGAGTTCAGAATTTCAACCTCGTCACTGATCGGCATACTATGAGGGCACGTCTGCAACCATTGAACCAGCAGTTCTCGCCTTGTACACTATACTTCTGTACTAAAATAAAAATTACTATCAGTTTGTGGAAAACACGGCTCAAGGTTGTCACAGTTTCCACCCATCACGGTACTCGGTCCGAACATAGTTGTCCGCTTCCGCACTGTTGGTAATCTTTCCCTTCGCCGCGTCGTACTCGATTGGTTGGCCGATGCGTACCGCCACGTTGCCCAACAGCATCGTTTCGGTCAGCACCGACGCATAGTCAAAATTCGACATCGCCGGCGGACCGCCTTGGATGGCCCGCACCCACTCCCACTTCTGATCGTGATCGGTCCCTCGGCCGGAATCCAACCGTTCCAACGTGGGCTCCGGCGGTTCGTAGTCCGCAAACGCCCCCGTTGGGAGCAGTTTTTGTTCGGCCCCATAGTCGTTTGGAGAATAGATCGAACCTTTCTCTCCCAGAAACAACAGCCCGCTGCTCGACGCCTCCTCGCCCTGGAACAGATCCGGGGCTGGAAGATTCCGCTTCCCGTTTCGGGCTCCTTCGTACCAGGTCAATCGGCAGGCCGGCAGATCGCCGCGCTTTGGGAACTCATAGGTAATCGTCGCCCAGGCAGGATACGTTTCTGGATTTACTGCAGCGCTTACGGCTGACACTCGGGTCGGCAAGTCTAGCTTCAATCCCATGAAGGCTAAATTGGCTGTATGGCACGCCATGTCGCCGAGCGAACCCGTTCCGAAATCCCACCAGCCTCGCCAGTCATGCGGATGATACACCGGGTGATAGGGCCGCTCCGGAGCCGGGCCCAGGAACAGATCCCAATGGACATGCGACGGAATTGGCGGCTTTTCCCCGGGACGAGCGACAATATCCGGCGCCTGTTTCCAATAATTGAACGGGCGGTTCGTCCAGACGTGAATTTCCTTCACCTTCCCAACAACGCCCGACCGAATGATCTCCACGCCCCTGCGAAATCCGCTCGCCGCCGTGCCCTGATTCCCCATCTGCGTGGCGACCTTGTATTTACGAGCCGTTTCCCGCATCAGCCGGGCTTCGGCCACCTTGTGGGTGAGCGGTTTCTGGCAGTAGACGTGTTTGCCCATCCGCATCGCTAGGATGCTCGCCGGCGCATGCGTATGGTCCGGCGTACTCACCACTACCGCATCGATGCTCTTGCCCATCTTGTCGAATAACTTTCGGAAGTCATTGAACTTTTGCGCTTTGGGAAACTGTTCTCCTTTTTTACCCAATCGTTCGTCGTCGATATCACACAGTGCGACGATGTTGCCGTAGTGGCCGGCCTGATCCGTATCGCTCGAACCTTTCCCTCCCACTCCGACACAGGCGATGTTGATTTTTTCGTTGGCGGATTTGCCAAAGGACCATAACGGGCTACCGGCCACCCAAAACCCGGCCCCAGCGGCCGATGTTGTCCTCAAAAAGCTACGACGATTCACTTGACGACTCATTCGGTCCCCTCCTTTTCTGGTAATGGCACAGTCAGCATATAGACGAAATCGCGTTCGCTGGGAACCGTCACTACAGACTCAAAGCGACGACCGGCAACCGACGATGTTCGCTCTAGGCTACATTGCCGTCATTAGACATGCAATGCCGTGGGGGATCCACGTGTCATTCGGTCCGATCGCTGGGAAATGACGCCATTATCCCCGTTGGACGAACCGGAGACCGTCGCGAATGGCTGTTTGATTCTGCGATTACGGCCTGGTGTATTCGAGTTTGACTCGATTGGAGCCTCCCTCGATGCCCATCGTATTGACCGCCTTGGCCTCAAGGGTATTTGGGCCCGGTTGGAGTGCCCAGGTGAAGGACGGCTTGGCTTTCTTCCATGGCTGCTGGTTGATCCGCACCATAAAGGTGTCGAGATTGGGAATGGGGCCGGACAGGCAGACGGCGAGGGTGCCAACAGCCTCGGTATCCTCGAGCGTGATGACTGTCTTGTTCAACGTCCAGTACATATCCTCCGGGCGATTGGTGAGTCGTGAATATTCTGGGTATTTCGGGTCGAGCTGATCGCTCCACCACAGGTACCCATCCCAGTGGTAGTGGTCTTGCCCGTGTTCAATTTCCTGCGGCTCTGGCTGGTAGAGATGATCGTTGCGTAGCGGGATCCCGAACCGGACGTACAGCTTGACCAACATGTTCTGCATTTCGGCAAGCGGCTTGTTGGGCAGAGGAAACACGTCGACATCTTCGGCCTTACCAGTCAGAGACCGCTGATGCATCTCGAGTGCATGGATTGGTATGCCATCGACTTCATACTGAAAGGCCAATTTGGAGTTGGGTATCAAGCCGGGATCTTGGAGGATCCATTTGCCGTACTGGTCCGACCAGATCTCCGTCAGGCAGTGATGGTCGACAATCAGCACGCGGGCATGATATCCGAGCGACGCGGCGCACTGGGTGAAGACGGCCGCATAGTGCGTGCACATGCCAAGTGCCAGGTTCTTGGGAGCCAGCTCAAGAATCTCAAGCGCATCCCAGGGCGGGCAGTAATGGTAGCGGCTGTCGTTCCATCCTTCCCACTGCTGGCGGACCCAGGTGCGGAGTAAGGCGAATTTTTCCATTTCGGTTTTTCCCGGTGCAACGACCTGGTCGAGTTGGTACTTCTCGCGCAGGTGCCACATGCGCGGATGCCGTGGATCGGCGTAGGTAAAGTCGTAATTAGATTCGACAATCTTGTTGTCGGGCGCTTCGATGACCTGGACCCTGGGCCTGTTCGTGCCGGCTAGCTCGCGGGTCGCTTCGACCGTAACACTTCTGAGCTGGGGCGTGACCAATGCGTTGCCAGAGGCGAGCGTCGCGCGCCATTGGATAAAGCGGGGCAGCGCCGCCTTTCTATCTTGGATGTCGTCCGCAGGCCCCCATTCATCCCACGCCGCCCTCTGGTAGTCGGGCGTCGAGCCGCTACGCAGCTCAAGTTGTACTGAAGTTTGACGCGGAGTCGTCGCTTGGGCCGTGAGTCGAAGCTGGCTGATTTTGACCGCAGGCGAAAGCCCTGGTGAGCGTTCCGACGCGGACAAATCAGACGATTCGAGAGCCAGGTCGATGACCGGCGAAAGAACGGTACCGGTTGGTGGGTAACCTTGCACGCGAATGCGTACCACGTATTCGCCGTCCAAATTATTGTCCGGCCCTAGGATACCCGATTTCCACGGGCCATCGTGCACGGTCCTCTTGAAGCTGTTCTCACCGGAGCGATCGGTATCGACAATCAGATATCCCGCATGTCCGAACACAATTTCGTTGCGTCCGGGACGTAGGTACTCGCCGGGAATCGATACGCGATCCCAGTTGCCGGTGAGCAACTTGTCCCCATCCCGGAGGTGGCGAATTTCGTGGCCGTTAATATGGATCAACATTGGCTGCTCATCGGTTGCGCCACCAAAGAACAAAACTTCGGCCTGCTTGCACTTCGATCGCAGGTAAAAGATCTTCTTGGCAAAAACCAGATCGCTAAGCGACTCACGGATCTTAGAGCTGCGCGCCGGCGCGTCAGAAATCAAGTAAGTTGGCGCGAGCTGCACGCCTTTCTCCTCTGGGACGAGATCGACAAATCGATCTCGTCTATATTGTCCGAGGTCTTTGCCGCTTGTGGTAGTCTGCCAATCGAGTTGGCTGCCACCTGGTTGATAAACCAAGAGGTAGCCGCGCCGCTCACGTTCGCCACAGATCAGGGTCCCGTCCACCGTACTCGCCACAGCGCCGATTTCTCCGAAAGTCGCAGCGTGCCCGCCGGCGTGGGGCGTGCCGCTTGGTGAGGTACCCAGTCGCATCCGTCGATCACCAGGCTCGAACGCGAAAAGTCGCGGCAGGCTTCCCGGCTCGCCACCCACGCCATAGACCCAGCCGTCACTGCCGACAGCAAGTCCGCAAATGTTGTGCTGCCGCAGAGGTTTGCCAAAAGCCTCGATCGACACCGCTTGTGGGTCGAATTGAAACAGATAGCCGTCAGAGGTGCCACCAAAGAAACTGCCATCAGACAATTTGACCGCCGAATCGATAGCCGCGAATCGATGTCGTCCTGTCACTGCGGGCAGACGCAAGTCCAGAGTATCGATTGTGCCTGCCTGAGGATCGAGGGCTAGAATGAATCCCATCGTCGCGTCATCGGCATCCTTATTTTTCGTAGATTTTCCGCAAAAATAGACCTTACCGTCATCAGCAACCATCAGGGTTTTGCTGATCCGGCGAGTGTGGTGATGTTGCGCCAGGTGAACCACCTCGCCGTAATCGTTTGTCGTCTGGGTCTCGAGGGAGATGGTCACCAATCGCCCACCAGGCGCGGTGAGTCCAGCGAGCATGGAACCTCCAGCACAGACTGCCAGGGCCCCGATCCCGTCGGCGATCGGTGAATCTTTCTCTTGGCCTTCTGGTGGAGCTTTCGGCGGAGCTTGCTGGGGGACTGGGAATTTTTCCAGCAACTGGCCTTGGGCTGAATAATGCCGGATCGGCATCGCCGCAACTTCAGCGTTGACTAGATTGGGCGGCCGTTTTGAATCGCGCCGTTGGAATGCACCGGGAGTGTGGGGCCGTTCGTGGATCCGCTCGAAAGTAAACTGTTTGTCGTAGGCATGCCGGGCGCCAAGATAGATGTCGCCCTCCGGTCCCAGGGCGATCTTCGGTTCATCCGACCAAAGGGCCTCAAAGCAATCCAACAACTTCACGTGCCGCCGTTTGGGGTCGAAACTGAACAGACAGATCTGCTTGAGTCCACAGGTGGCACCGATGACCAGGCCGTCGCTGGACTGCCTAACCAGTGACGTTACTTGACAGTCATTGACCGGTAGAGCATCAAAGAGTGGTACTAGATCTTGGCATGCTTCGGTGATGGGCAGGGTCGGAACGGTGGTTTGACCGAACGACGGGGCCAGTAACGGGGTTAATGTGAAGGCGAGCAACCCACAAGCCATTGACATGTTGTGTTTCATCGGAATTTCATCTCCAGGTCAATCAACGGTTAATTGGGGATACTCAAGTACGTAGTAGGGATAGGTTCCCATGATGAATAAGGTACCGTCGGTGCCGATCGCGGATCCTTGTATGCTACCGATGCCATTTTTCGAGTTCTCATGCTGGTCCCACTCGCCATCGACGGTGTATCCGAGGCACTCGCTGGCTTCGGTGGCCGGGTCGTAGCGCATGATGAGTAGTTGCTTCGGATCGCCCTTGACGTCGGCAGTCCAGTAGATCCGGCCCTTGGCGTCTTGAATCATGGTGTGAACGTCGGTGGCCTCCTCATAGGGTTCGGGAACTGAGCGGCAGACGTATCGCATGGGCACGACTCCGTCGGCGGCACGCGCCAAATCAAACTCCTGTATGTTTCGCAAGTCACCACCGTATAGCTTCATGCCCCGTTGATTAAAGTCGGCTCCACGTTTGATACCACCACCGCCGATGACACAGGCGTATGGCTTTTCATAGGGCGATCCAGCGCCCTCGACGTGGACTTCGAACTCCATGAGTTCGTCTTTATCGGCATCGTATTTGGTCATTCGCTGGTGATTTGGAATCCACACGTCGCCCTTGTCGTCCATGTCGATGTAGCGCGACCAAGTCCCCACCCGTCCCTTGTCGATCACCTGATTGGAGTCGATCTCGTAGATCAGGAAGTGGGTTCGGGGTTCGGTTTTGAAGTAGATGCGTCGTCGCTCCTGGTCGACGATACCGTTCATCAACCCGTCCTGATTGCGGAGAACCCCATGATCGCGGGCAACACCGGTTGCCGGATCGTAAGAGACCAGATGGCCGCCAGGATAACCGCCAGATTGCTCGCCGATCTCCGGCCGGGTGGTGAACAATTCGTGTCCCTGCTTAGTGCCGCCCCAGATTCGTCCATCGGGGCCGACGGCCAGTTGCGAATGAGTCTTGCTTTGGGTGTTGATGTCGAAGCGGTGCTCGCCGATTTTTTCGCGCATGTCGACCACTGGTGTCAGGCTGCGGTCGGCCGGATCATAGGCGAGCCACAGGCCGTAGTCGTAGTAATTGGCAGTACCGAGATAGATTTTGCCGTCGGGTCCACCAACGAAGGCAGTGTAGCCTGATTTGGTGTTGGCATATTTTTCGGGAACTGGTGTGAAGCGGCAAAACAAAGGCTTGAAGTTCACCACGTTTGGCTGTCGGAGTTTGTCGGGTACGGTGGCCGAAAGAGTCAACCGGTGCGGGCCACAGACGCAGGCGAGCGTCAGCAGCAGTCTGGTTGCAAAAAAGATCGGCTTTTGACGGAAGGCGGGAAGGGATGACAAACGGGGCAAAAGCATAAGGGATCTCCTGGAAAAATAAGCCATGAAGTAGCCAGCACCATGATATCACACCAAACTTGCTTGGGGGCATCGATGCTGCATATATTCGATTAGCGTTCGAACGCTTTCAGGATTTGCTGACCGTTACGCACAAAGAAGCCTGTCGTGGTGGACATGGCTTCCGCCCAAGTAGGATTTGGCTCTCCCCCCTGCGCCAATACCACAAATGCCCAACCACGACAACGGTGAACGCCACCGGTAACCTGCCGCGCGAGCAGCCTTGCCAAATTAGCGAGGTAGTTCGCGGTCAGGTTCACCGCACCCGAAGGTGACTGTGTTAAATTGATAACGACTTCCCATCAGTGTATAGTACCGTTCACAGTGTCGCAACATAAACCTGCATATTTGATTTGCAGCGTGTACCAGAAAACGTTGCCCGCATCAGCTATATGCACGCCCACTCGCGCGTCGATCATGACAGGCATGGTTCCTGCCAAACTTCACATGACGATTTGGCATGAAGCGGCAAATCGCTCGCCCCCACAAAACCGGCAACTCATTCCACCCACAGTCTAAGCGAACCTCGCACACCACCACACGACGCTCGCTGAGCTTTTTCAACTCAGTGATTACCATACCGCACACCTGGGCAAATGGCATCTCGGCACAGCCGGTTAATATCCGGAACTGCATGGCTTCGATATCAATATCGGCGGTACATTTTGGGGCTGTCCTGCCACATTCTTTTACCCTATCGGGGCCCGTTCGGCAGCCGTCAAGAATTACGCTATGGTTGCCGCCTTTGCCAAACTGCCCGTATTGTACCAACCACGCGATCCACATGCATCCGACCTGTGGCGTTTGATTGACGAGCATTTTGACTCTTTCCAGCAAGTTTACGATGAACGGTTTCAAGCCAAGTACGGTTTCTGGCGCCCGGTTATCGAGCGATCCGTGGCAGCCTTTCTCAAGTGCGGGGATTTGCAGGAGGGTTTTGCTCGAGTTCGCTGCACGAGCTGCAAGCATGAAATGTTTATCGCATATTCTTGTAAGCAGCGATGCACTTGTCCATCTTGTCACCAGAAAAGGACATTGTTAACCGGCATCCACGTCGCAGAAGATGTTTGTTTGCCTGTTGCGCATCGGCAAGTTGTCTTTACCATCCCCAAGCGACTAAGAATTCACGCTCGCTTCGATCGCAAGCT
>JBDOMT010000166.1:0-7931 GCA_039831705.1 Pirellulales bacterium
AAGGGCGACAGCGAGTGGCCCAAGCGGAAAATTGGTTTCGTTCAAAACGGCTGCTGTCGCCGCTGCGCGGCTATTATGCCCGCTTTGCCCGGTATCGAAGTACGCTTCCATAGCCTAGTTCTACTGAAGTGATCGCCTGAAGGCGAGGGTTTTTAGATCCCAGTAGGAGACAATAACTTATCTAACTTTCAATGGCGTCTCTGTCATTCTGATGGAATTTCGGATTGGGTGGGTTACCTGCACATTGAATGGCACCCCAATTTGAACCGCGAAACTGTGATTTGTTGTAAGACGAATTCCACATGCCGTCGCTCCTAGGGTGTGACTCACGCTGCATACATGATATTCGTTTCAAGTAAACTTTCGCTGTATCGGTGGAACCTCCCAGGGTTGCACAACTGAGGCCCTTGTTTAGCCGCAGGTGCAAGCACTGGTCGAACCGCACATGTCTTGAACATGTTTCTCCCTTGACGGGCGGTGGCCATTCATCTATTTCACGTACCACTCATTGATGATTCGATTATTTCTGCTTGCTATTCCACCGATAGGCTGTGCGGACCCGTATGCTTTCCTCAACCTCAATTTCTGTCCGGAACACTCCGATATTACATCTGCTATTTCTGTGGGCGGCGCCGAGCCTGCTGTTGCTGGTGTTCCCTGGATGCCGGGGGGCCACGAGTGTTCAAGTGGACGTTCTGGAACAAGAATTGCGACAACAGGAAGACTATATTTACGAATTAGAGGACTATCTGGTTGAGTATTCTGATAAGCTCAGACGGGCCCGCTGCACCAATCTCTCAGATTCTGGCACTGGGACCAAGAAAAGCAACCCATCCATCCAATCAGCCCAGCCAGAAATCATTCTGGACGGTGACGACTTGGGTGGACTGCCCGATGACATCCCCGAAGACATCCCAATCCTGCCACAACCAGAGATTGAAGATAACCCCGAATCGGCTACTCCGTTGCTGATAACGCCACCCGCGGAAAACCAGCAATCCCCTACTCCCGATGATTTCGATGATTTCGAAGTCCCCGATGTAGAAATTGAAGACCCTGGTGCAAATCACCTGAACGGAGCGTCTCTTCCCTGGCCCATTGCCGATGTCGAGACTAACGTGAGCAACCCATT
This sequence comes from Pirellulales bacterium, assembly GCA_039831705.1. Classification (GTDB taxonomy): domain Bacteria; phylum Planctomycetota; class Planctomycetia; order Pirellulales; family Lacipirellulaceae; genus JAJRWS01. The sequence continues at coordinate 1,133 of JBDOMT010000166.1, forward strand.
GCAGGTTGCAACTTCTACCAACCCCTTGATGATCCCCAACCCGGTCGGCTACCGCTCTATCTTGGAACGACCGCTAAGTGATTCACCTGAATATCCTGTGCACCAAGCAGCAAAGAATAGTGCGAACCCTAATTCTCAGGAATCTGCCGATCCATCTGCCAACCCATCTATCGACGGACCGTCTGCTGATGCCCAGGCTTGGGACAGTTCGACTCTGGGAAATGCCTTCGAAGAGGAAGAGACCGCCGCCATCGATCGGATTGTCATCCAGCAATTGCTGCATCAATCGCCAAGCCGGCATCCCAACGAAGGCCACGCTCCTCAAGATTCCTCCCCCCAACCCACAACCTCGCAACGCAGCCTATTGGCCGTCGTGGAAATTCGCGACTTGACCAACGAACCGGTGGAAGCAGTGGGCAAACTGTCGCTGATGGTGATGGCAATCTCCGCTTCTACTGAATCCATTGCATCCCACTTACCTGGTCGCAGCAAACCTCGGCGAATACAGCGTTGGGACTTTTCTGCGGAAGAAGTCTCCCTGGCTTGGCAATCATCCTCCTTAGGTGATGGGCTGCACCTGGAAATGCCACTAGCAGCAGAACGTCTGCCGCAAGAATCGCTGGAATTGTGGGCCCGGTTGGTCACGATCGATGGCCAAAAGCATCTGACAAAAAGGCCATTTCACCCACAACAGTTGGTGGCATGGCAGAACCCACCGCTTGTCACTCCTGAGGATGAAATTTCGCCAGTCATCATGGAAGGCGCCATCCGTTTGACCGACAGCACAACGCAAGAACGCACTTCTCCACTCCGGAAAGAAAGTCACCATGATCGCCTGCAACCTATCCAACACCAGGCAACGATCCCCCATCATGCAATCGGGGCAACAGGGATTACCCCTCAGTGGCGCGCAGCGCAAACCCAAGCTTTGCTGCCAGCACGCATCCCGGCCGCCTCTGGCACATCGCCACGTTGGATGGCCCAAGCAGCAACGGATCAATCACGCACGAACTAAGCCGGTTCCAAAATCTGAATTTTGATACCGGTCACCATCTCCTTTACCTGTTCGCGATGCCGATCCATGTGGGGCGCCCGCAGGTGATCCTGAAGCGCTTCGACGCTTTCCCACCGTTCCACCACCGTCACTGCATTCTCCCGAACAGGCTCTTGTATTTCAATGGGCGTAGCCACATCAATGGCTGGCCCATATTCGATACAACCCACTTCAGCACGTACTAACGGCACCAATTTACGGAATGCGGCCAGAAAATCTTGCCGCTTCCCAGTTGCCACCTCAATCACAGCAATCACATGAATCATCACTAATATCCTTTCGCCTAGTGCTATGTCTAGAATGAGTTTACTCGTAGCTGTGGCTTCCAGCGGCCGTCGTTGTATTCAGCTGCTGGCAAATTAGCCATAAGCCCGGAGGGGTGGCACAGTCCTAACCGGTGCCGTGACGGCTTGTTGATTTAGTCAGCCGCAAGGCGTTAGCCCTCGGTTCTGACCTCGCCACAAAACCGGGGGCTAACGCCCTGCGGCTGATGTGATCGAAACCAATGGGCACTCTATCAACAGCCCGGTGAGGCATCGGTTTTTTAAGCAACCAGCTTAGGGCCGGTGGGTCGACACAATACGATAGCTGTGTCGATCCTCCGGGCCTAAAAAACGGAGCTCTCTGTTATTTGGCCAAATGCCATTCGCCAAACGAATCTTTTCGCCAGCACCAAACAACAACTACGCCTCACAACGCAGGCATCACCCTAAATGCAGCAGCGAAAAGTTCGGCTTGGCGCTAAGACTCAGCCACCAATTCGAGCGATCAAATCTGCTGTCCGGCAACTGTAACCCCACTCATTGTCGTACCAGCTCACCACCTTCAGCATGTTGCCAGCGATAACTTGGGTGAAGTCCGCGGCAAAGATTGAGCTGTGGGATTCCCCGATGATGTCGGTCGATACGAGTGGATCTTCTGAGTAGCAGAGAATCCCTTTCATGGGGCCCTCAGCAGCCGCTTTAATGGCACTGTTCACTTCGGCCTCAGTGGTATCCTTGTTGAGCACTACCGTCAAATCGACAACACTGGCGTTTGGTACAGGAACTCGCAAAGCAATTCCTGTGAGTTTTCCCTGCAATTCGGGGATGACCAATCCAACCGCTTTAGCCGCACCCGTGGAAGTTGGGATAATATTTTGTGCGGCACTGCGAGCCCGATAGGGGTCCGCATGAGGCATATCCTGCACCCGTTGATCGTTGGTGTAGGCATGCACCGTGGTCATCAACCCCTTTTCAATGCCAAATGATTCATGCAACACCTTGGCGACAGGAGCCAGGCAGTTGGTCGTACAACTGGCATTGCTGATGCACTTCAGATCTGACGTCAATTGATCATCATTCACACCTAACACGCAGGTCAAATCGGCACCATCCTTGGCCGGCTGGCTGAGCACAACTTTTTTTGCTCCAGCGGCAAGGTGGGTGTCGTAGCCGGCCCTGTCTGCAGTCGCTCGGCTGGCAAAAATACCCGTACTTTCCACCACAACGTCAATTCCCAGGTCAGCCCAGGGCAACTCTGCCGGATCGCGAACGGCCATCGCTCGGATTTTCTTGCCGTCGACAATCAGATGGTCATCATCATGTTCCACAACACCGGGAAAACGGCGGTGAGTACTGTCATATTTCAATAAAGTAGCAAGCATTTTGTTGTCTGTTAGATCGTTAATCGCAACAACCTCGAACTCATCCGCTCGGGCATGCAAATTACGAAATGTCAAACGACCAATACGTCCAAAACCATTGATAGCGACTCGAATCGACACGTTTCTCTCCTAACCTTGTGGGAATGAAGCCAGAGATTATACCTCCATGGCCCACTACCGCACAAGGGCCTGCGAGGAGTGAGGCATGAGGATCTAGAAACGGAAAACACTCCTGCGATACCCCTAGATTCTCGCTCCTAGATCCTCGTCCTTCACCCACTCCTTCCCCTCCAGCGTCTTGTCCGGTAGCTTGAATGGCATGGCGCATTGCGATACCACCGTAAATGGCGAATCTCATCCTCGACGGATGACTGTCCCCAGATTTTCTGCGCTCAAATCCTCTGCTAACATTCCCACGGGTAACGGGCACTCTCCGAAAAGGGACTCCCAAGATGGGGAGTCACCGGGCGGTAATGCGGGCCAAAAAATCACAATGATAACCGCCTACGACCATTCCATGGCCAAATTGGTCGATGGTGCGGATGTCGAGGGCATCCTGGTGGGCGACAGCATGTCCATGGTTGTCCAGGGACATGAAAACACTCTTCCGGTAACACTTGACGAAATCATCTATCACGCTGAAATGGTTGGCCGTGCGGTGCAGCACTCGCTCGTGGTGGTCGACATGCCGTTTCCCAGTTACCATCTTGGCTGCCATAAGGCCATCGAAAATGCCGCGCGAGTCCTTAAAGAAACTCGCTGTCAGGCAGTCAAATTGGAGGGGGGAGCGGAACAGGCAGAAACAATCGCTGCGCTGGTCTCGGCCGGAATTCCCGTCATGGCCCACTGCGGCCTGCGTCCACAAAACATTCACGTGTTAGGTGGCTACCGAGTACAACGTGACCAGGAGGCTCTCATGAACGATGCCCAGGCTGCTGCTGATGCGGGTGCCTTCGCTATGGTGCTAGAGTGTATCCCCACAGAAATCGCCCGCACCATTACCAACACGATTACCATCCCCACCATAGGCATCGGGGCAGGCCCCGATTGTGATGGTCAAGTATTGGTGCTACACGATGTACTGGGGCTCCAAACCGATTACGTGCCACGCTTTGTAAAGGCCTATGCAAATTTGCAAGATACCATTACCCAAGCTGTTCGCCAGTTTCGAGACGAGGTCCGGGATGGTCAGTTCCCAGGACCAGAGCATGGATATAAATAGGGTTCCCGGTGAAAGGGTCAGGTACAAGTTTTCGGCTTGCACGTTTATTGCGTCAAGCCAAACTTTTTAGATTGACATGGAGTTTCTAGTATCGGAGTAACATTGATTCGGTATTGAATGTGCTAAAAAGATTCGTTTGCCTGGAGGGCTATCGCCAGTAAAAGCACCCTGTTTGTCACGATTCTCACTTTGTTTTCTGTACTCTCAACTCTAGACACTCAACTCTTTCAGACCCCGCCCTCCTGATTTTTAACTCTCATCTCTGACATACCCCATCTTCACAGGCTCTGGCACCGCTGAGTCGGTATCGATTTGTTGCAATCAGTCGATACAGGGGCTTCCAAAGCAACATACTGCCGGGAAAGTAAAGCAGGGGAGCCGCCCACCAAAGTCGACGTAAACGCCTCGTGAGGTAGCGAATTGCCGCAGGTCCCCAATGGAAAATCTGCGCTTGTTCTGGACCCCGATTTTCCACAATGCACATCTCCTGCATCAAACGTTGATACAGTGGACGTTCAGGCGCCATCTCGGGCCAACGGCTGGCAACCTCCGAATCGTGTAGCGACAGATAGGCCAGCCGATTGCCGCCGTCCCACCAGGGCAATTTCCCCACCTGAGACCTGCAGATCCGGCAATTCCCGTCATACAGAACCACATCTGCATGAGGATAGTCTGCAGGGCAGGGGAGTGACCGCCCTTCGCGGTTGGCCCCTTCGTTGTTGATATTTACGACACTACTCATATTCATGTTAGTGCTTTGTCAAACTTATCTTTTTGGGTCGACGCACAAATAAACCTTTGCCTTGACGGTACTTATGGCTGCGGCTACCCAAAAAGTAAGGCTTGACCAGACACTAGCTCCATAGTCGTAACGGCTAGCTGAATAATCCTCCGATGTCTGGCCACTTTCTGCTTTCCGCTTTTTCGCATATCCTCACTAATTGAAGCACCGTAAATCCAGGTACTTATTCCCAAACTACCTGCAACATTATACCCCATGGACATCGCTCTGCCATGAACCAAATTTTACTGCAAGTCGCGCGGGCTCGACGGAAGCTTCAGTTAGAGCTATTTCTACAACATTTGGTGTATTGCTGGACAATTGGTTTAGTGGTTGCGGGGGTGGCGATTGGACTTCCCAAGCTCATTCTTATTGCCCAACTACCCACAGACTGGACGGGATGGTGGATCCTAGGTTCACTCGTGGTGGGTTTCTTCATGGCCATCGTCTGGACTGGATGGAAAGGCTATGACGATATGGCCACGGCGATGGAAATTGATTGCCGCTACCAGCTGCGAGAACGGTTAGCCAGTAGTCTATCACTTGACGCACACACCGTCGCAACTCCAGCCGGACAAGCCCTGCTAGCGGACACAAGGCGTACCTTAAGTAAACTCGACGTCACCGAACAATTCCCGGTTCGTCTCGGTCAACGAGCCTGGCTCCCACTCATCCCTGCAATGCTACTATTTTCATTAGTTACCTGGTTTGATGACCGTCAGGCACAAAGTCGCCCCGTTCTGGAGAATTCTCAAGTACCCCAAAAACAATTGGAAGATACTGCCAGTTTACTGCGCAAACAATTGGTCGAAAAATGCAATCAAGCAGCCAATGCCGGCCTCAAAGATGCAGAAACTTTTTTGCGCAAATTGGAAAAAGAGGCTGATACTCTCTCGGCAATTCATCCTGCACAACGCAGGAAAGCTCTGGTCAAGCTCAATGATCTCGCCAGCCAAATTGCCAAACGGCAACAACCATTGGGAAACCGCCAAGCGTTACGGAAACAATTTGCGCAGATGAAAAATTTGGGGCACGGGCCGGCGGACAAGTTGGCAGAGGCAATGCAGCAGGGCCAGTGGAGTACTGCGGGTCGCGAATTGGACCAACTCCGCACCCAAATCACAAACAGCAAACTGTCTCCTCAATCTAACAGCCAGCTTGTCCATCAGCTTCAGCAAATGCAGAAAAAACTGCAAGCAACAGCCGATGCGAGACAACAAACCCGCAACGAATTAAACAACGAAATCGACAAGCAACGACAACAGGGCAATCTGGCCAGCACAGCCCAGCGACAACAACAACTTGAAAAACGGTTGCCACCACAAAATCAAACTCAGCGAATGCAGCAACTGGGGCAGCAACTGGGCCAATTAGGACAGTCGATTGCACAGGGCGATCAACCAGGAGCAAAGTCTGACTTGCAGCAAATCGAACAACAGTTCGCACAAATCGAACAAGAACTGGCCGAGAGCGAACTGCTAGATACTGCCCTGGACCAATTTCAATTCGCCAAAGACTGTCTGAATGGCCTGGCTTGCACTCAATGCGAGGGAACCGGTTGCCAGGCGTGTCAGCGTAGTGAGCCGGGAAGCGGCCAGGGGAAGTCGGACAGTGAAAGAGAACCTGGAAGGGACGGGTTCGGCTCCCGAGCCGAAAGTAAAAACGAGGTAAAATTCCAGGACTCACACGTACCGCAAAAAGCAGGCCGTGGATCGGCCGTGATTGCAGGGGCAGCCAATGGCCCTAACCAGCGTGGACAGGTGACCGAATCAATCCAAAAGGAAATGGCATCTCAAGGAAGCGAACCGGCCGATCCGCTCGTCATGGAGCAACTACCCCGCTCTCACCGCGAGCATGCACAGCAGTACTTCAACCTGTTGCGGCGAGGCGCGAGTTATTAAGCACGAGTTGGGTATAAATTAGGCTTGTTTAGAGAGGCCAATACCCAACTCGCACCTCGCGCCTAATAACTCGCGACTAATAAAGATCCCCGCCGCAAGCGGCGGGGTATTTGTTCAAAACAATGTATTTTGGCGATCCTCGTGCAGTTTGCTATATGATCCACCCTGCTTTTTCACATATTGCGAAATGGTAGAC
>JBDOMT010000396.1:0-7930 GCA_039831705.1 Pirellulales bacterium
CTCTTCATTCGTGCCAATTTTTCCTTGATTGACCAATCCCTCTTGGTACAATCATCCCTGCTAGGGTGAAAATCAAATTTACTATCAGTAAGCTGATGAGATTTTGATGTCTTACGATCAGTAAGGCTTCTCGGAATTATCGCTTGCTGCTTAAGGTTTTGATTCATTTGTTGAATCGGATTTGAATTCTGCGGGATGATCTTATTGATGCCGACCGCCTTCGATGCTTCACATGTCCCAAATATTCCTGGGATGATTTTACGTGCTGAGGTCGATACCCGCTCTTGACAATGCGCACGTCGATAGAGAGCATTACCGACAGTTGTCATTATTGTTCTTGTTTACGATGAGAATCCTGGTGAAACACGCGATAGATTGAGATTCTGTTCTAAATCAATTTGGGACAGATTTCTCGAGCTTTGACAAGGAGAAGTCATGGCCAATGCATTTCAATTCGAAGAACTTGACGGAAAAATTGGCCTGGTCACATTCGATCTGCCCGATGAAAAAGTGAACACGCTGGGCAAGGCAATTGTTTCGGAGTTAGCAGAGCTGGTCGATTCGCTTGAAGGTCGCGATGATCTCAAAGGTCTGCTGTTCTGCAGCGGTAAACCGGGACAGTTCATTGCGGGTGCGAATCTGAATGAACTGGGAGCATTGGCTGAGGCGACACGTGAGGATGTTCAGCAGGCGATGGCGACCGGACATGAGCTTTTCAGCAGAATTAGTCGGCTGCCGTATCCTACGATTGCCCTGATCGATGGCCATTGCATGGGAGGTGGGACCGAACTGGTTCTCTCGATGGATGAGCGAATTGCTTCGGACAATCGAAAGACAAACATTGCGTTACCCGAAGTGAAAGTCGGTTTGTTTCCAGCCTGGGGTGGGACACAACGACTCCCGCGATTGATCGGGATCAATGCATCGATTCAGATGATCTGCACTGGTGAAACGGTCTTCGGGCCGAAGGCTGCAGAGTTGGGTCTGGTGTTCGATGTCGTCCCAGCCGACGATTTGATCGATGCAGGTCGACGAACAATCGAATATCTCAATGAGACAGGAGAATGGCAGGAAACTCGTCAACGTCGCAATCAGCCTGTTGGTTTGTCCGATGATGAGTTCAATTTTGCATTTGCAGTTTCTGAAGGGTTTGTTCGTGGTCAGACGAAAGGACAGTATCCTGCACCGTTGGCAGCCTTGAAAGCGATGAAAGAAGGGATCAATCGCCCACTCGATGAAGGCTTGAAGATCGAACAAGAGATTGCGCTCGATATTATTGGTTCACAGATCTCTGCCAATTTGATCAATGTCTTTTTCATGGGTAACCAATTGAAGTCGGATCGGGGAATCGAAGATTCCAGTATTGTCCCGCGAGATGTTGGTCGTGTGGGGGTACTTGGTTCGGGTCTGATGGGGGCAGGGATTGCAACTGCTCACGCGCGGCGTGGAGTTCCGGCATCGATGGTCGATGTCGATAATGACCGTGTGAATGACGGCATGAAGCGGGCAGCGCATGTTGTCGCCAGTCGAATGAAAATTGGACGAGCGACAGCTGAAGATATGCAACAGCTGCTAGCGCTATTGAGCACAGGAACTTCGGAAGTCGTTTTTTCTGACTGCGATGTTGTTGTCGAAGCGATCACGGAAAATGAAAAATGGAAGACCGAAGCTTATAAAAAAATCGGTCCAGCTCTCAATGAAGATGCAATTCTTGCCAGCAATACTTCGACGATTTCAATTACTCGGATGGCGGAGGCAGCTCCCAACCCTGAACGATTTGCAGGAATGCACTTCTTCTATCCGGTCGACCGTATGCAACTGGTTGAGGTGATCCGCGACGAAAAAACCAGTGATGAAACGGTTGCTACATTAGTGCAATTGTCGAAGCGGATCGGGAAAACGCCCATTGTGATGAAGGATTGCGCGGGATTTTTAGTCAATCGAATCCTCTTCCCCTACATGAATGAGTCGGTTCAATTGCTGCTCGAAGGTGCATCGATGGATGCTATCGATAAAACGGCAACTCGGTTCGGGATGCCGATGGGGCCGATTGCTCTGTCCGATTTGGTGGGAATTGACACCTCTTTCTATGCAGGGCAAGTGATTGCAGATGCTTACAGTGACCGCACGATTGGATCACCTTTATTGGGGCAATTGGTGAAAGCGGGGCGAATGGGGAAGAAATCGGGTAGTGGATTTCGAAAGTTTGTCGGAAAGAAAATGAAACCTGCTCACGATCCCGATTTCAATTCATTTTTGGAAGCCAATCGAGTTGGCGACAAACAGTTTACCGATGAAGAAGTGCCGGACCGACTGTTCCTGCCGATGTTGCTGGAAGCAATTCGCTGTGTCGATGAAGAAATCGTTCGCGAACCAGCTCATGTCGATATGGGGCTGATTTTGGGAATCGGCTTCCCGCCCTTCCGTGGGGGAATTCTTCGCTGGTGTGATTCTATGGGGGCAGCTGAAGTGCTCAAGAAGCTAGAGCCATATATTCCGTTGGGCAAACGCTTCGAGCCAACCGAATCGCTGACACAGATGGCTAGTTCGGGGGGGAAATTCTTCGCCAGTCGGAAAGCAACTGGCTAAGTAGTATGCTGATCATTGAAGCGATGTATGAACAGAGCTTTCGCTGTTTTGGATCGATCAGGCTAAAATCTGTTTCACGATATTTCCATGCACGTCGGTAAGTCGGTAATACCGGCCCTGGAATTTGTAGGTCAGTTTTTTGTGATCGATGCCCAGGCAGTGCAACATGGTGGCGTGTAAATCGTGGATGTGCATTGGATCGCGGACAATGTTGTAACAGTAATCATCAGTTTCACCGTATGACATGCCTCCTTTAATGCCACCACCCGCTAGCCAGACGCTGAAGCAGCGTGGATGGTGATCGCGTCCGTAATTCTCTTTTGTCAGTTTGCCCTGACAATAAACAGTGCGTCCGAATTCACCCGCCCAGATGACAAGCGTATCTTCGAGCATGCCTCGCTGTTTGAGGTCTTTGATCAAGCCAGCTGATGCCTGGTCTGTGTCGTCTGCTTGTTTTTTGATACCGGTTGGCAGGTTGGTGTGTTGATCCCAGCCTCGATGGAATAATTGAATGAAGCGCACGCCGCGTTCAGCCAGGCGTCGAGCGAGTAGGCAATTGTAGGCGTAAGTCCCCGGTTTTTTGGCATCGTTGCCGTAGAGTTCGAATGTCTGTTTGGTTTCAGCAGAGGTGTCGATCAGGTCGGGCACCGATGTCTGCATGCGATAGGCGAGTTCGTACTGTGAGATGCGGGTTGAGATTTCCGGATCGCCGAATTCATCAAGTTTTAATTGGTTCAATTTGGCGAGATCGTCAAGGAAGCGTCGCCGTGTTTTTGTATCGAGTCCAGGGGGGTTGGAAAGATAGAGGACCGGATCGCCGACCGAGCGGAATTTAATGCCCTGAAATTTAGATGGTAGGAATCCACTTCCCCAGAGACGGTCGTATAAAGGTTGGCCACCACTTCCCGAAACCATTGCCACAAACGAGGGAAGATCGCGATTGTCGCTGCCGAGTCCGTAGGAAAGCCAGGAGCCCATACTGGGTCGACCGGCGAGTTGGGCACCTGTCTGGAAGAAAGTGATGGCCGGGTCGTGATTGATGGCTGTGGTGTTCATTGTCTTGATGATGCACATATCGTCGGCAATTGAAGCGGTATGGGGTAGTAGCTCGCTGCACCACTGTCCCGATTTTCCATGTTGCGCGAATTTGAACATAGTGGGTGCGATAGGAAAATGTTCCTGCTTCGAGGTCATTCCGGTCAATCGCTGCCCTTGGCGAATAGAATCGGGGAGATCAGTTCCGCGGAGATCCTTCAGAGCAGGTTTGTAATCGTAGAGATCGAGTTGAGAGGGTGCCCCCGATTGCAAAAGGTAGATGACTCGTTTGGCCTTCGGCGTGAAGTTTGGAAACTGAGGGAGACCGCCGGATCTTTTCTCTGGGGTTATGGGTTTGGCAGATGATGCCTGCTCGTTCAGCAGCGAGGCCAATGCCATTGTGCCGATGCCTCCTGCAGTGCGTCCAAAGAAGTGACGACGATTGATATTTAGTTGATTTTCGAGAAACGGATTCATCTCAGATTCCTCGTCGTTCGTTTTCAAGATTGTATAGGTTGCATGCGATTCGATGTGAAACGCAGGAAGGTTTGGTTTTCATTCCTTCGTGATCACTTCATCGAGGTTAAGAATGAGGCCGGTGACTGTGGTATAAGCTGCCAACTCAGCGGGGTCGAGTTTTTCGTTGGGTTTTGATTCGCCGGTCTGAATCAGTTTCTTCGCTGTTTTAATGTTTTTGCTGTAATGCTCTTGTTGGAATTCGTAACTGGCGACCAGAACTGCCAGTTCTGCTGGTTGAGGTCGCCGTGAAGTTGCTAAACGGAAGGCACGTGTGAGTCGCTGATCGGGCGATTTGTCAGTTGGTGTCATGATTCGCTCAGCCAGAGCGCGGGCTGCTTCCACGAAAGTGACATCGTTCATCAAGTTGAGTGCCTGCAGCGGTGTATTTGTGCGCGAGGGGCGGACTTGGCACATCTCACGGGCTGCTGCATCGAAATTCATCATCGATGGGGGAGCGACCGTGCGTTTCCAATAGGTATACAAGCTGCGGCGATACAAATCGGAACCAGTCGACTGATCGTAATTGGTTGTTGATGCAATTTCTTTCCATAAACCAGCTGGTTGATAGGGTTTTACCGAAGGGCCTCCCAGTTTTTCGACGAGCAGTCCACTGGCGGTTAAAGCTTGATCGCGAACCATTTCTGCAGAGAGCCGAAACCTTGGTCCGCGTGCCAGCAGACGGTTTTCCGGGTCTTTTTGGAACAAATCGGGAGAGACTTTCGAAGATTGCTGGTAGGTCGCAGAGGTAAAGATGGTTTTCTGGATCTCTTTGACATCCCAGCCGGTGCGGATGAATTCGGTTGCTAACCAATCGAGTAATTCGGGATGACTGGGGAGTTCGCCCTGGGAGCCGAAATCTTCGGTAGTTTTGACCAGGCCGAGCCCAAAGATCTGCTGCCAAAGTCGATTGATGGTAACACGTGCGGTGAGGGGATGTGCGGGATCGACGAGCCATTTTGCGAACCCAAGCCGATTGTTTTCGACACCCTTGGGAAGGTCCGGCAAAGTTGCAGGAACTCCTGGGGCAACTTTTTCTGCGGGATTATTGTATTCCCCCCGAACGAGGAGAAAAGCATCTCGAGGAGTTTCCATTTCTTGCATGATCATGACAGTGGGAATACTTTCGAAGAACGAGAACCGTTGTCGACTCAGTTTTACGGTTTTTCGAGCTGCTTGCTGCAGATGTTTGGGAGCATGGGAAGCGAGATAGTAGGCACGCAGTTTGGCTGACTGGTTCTTCGCTCGTTTTTCGGCAGCAAGAGAAAGGATTTTGGTGATGGACTCGGGTGTGGAGACAAGTTGGATATCAGAGGGTTTCAAGCTGCGATTGTAGACGCGGACATCGTCAATCAATCCCTGAAAACGGCTTTCGGGGCCACTACCTGCACCGATTCGTAAGGGCTCGGAACTTGTGAACGTCTGGTTGATGTAGTCGAGATTGATTTTCAGTGGTTGTTGTTCGCCGTTGATGTAAACGGTGATCCCTTTAGCGACGCGAGTTCCATCGTAGGTGACTGCAACGTGGAACCATTGATCGACTGGGACTGACGATTTTGTTTCGACGCGGATGGAATCGTCGAGCCAGCGCTTGACCAGATTTACGTGTAGTTTTCCATCGATGAGTGTGAGAGAGTAGCCATCTCCTCGTACCACATCTTTCATTTGAGAGATAATGGTCCCGCCGTGATTTCCCTGAGGGTGAACCCAGGCTGCCAGTGTAAATTTATCGAAGTAGTCGAAGTGGGCGATGTCACCCGCAGTGATGAACCGCTTGCCATCGAACTGGCCTGCATCGTTCAATTTGCCAGCTGTAAATGCGGCTGTGCCATCATGAATTCCTGGAATTTCAGGTGGTTTCTCGTCTTTTTTCGGTTCTTTAGGGTTCTTAGGTGTGGTCGATTTGATCGAGTTGTCGAAGGATTGATCGAGTGAGAAAAGGGCAATCAGGCCATCGGTGACAGACCAGTCGATCTCTTTGTTGCTGGAGAACGAGTTTTCCCAAGCTTGTTGCGCAGTGGCGATTTCAGGTTGCAGAGATTGAAAGTGTTTTTTAGCAGCAGCCAGTTTGCTGTCGAGACCGAGTAGTTTTTTCTGTTGTGCATTGGTGGGAGCTTTGATGTAAGGGGGAGAGTTTCCTTCTTTTAATGCACGGCCATGTTCCGGCAGATTGTTGAAGTATGAGAACAGCTTGTAGAATTCTTGCTGTGAAAAGGGATCGTATTTGTGTTCATGACAACGGGTGCAACCGAGCGTTAAGCCGAGCCAGACAGTTGATGTGGTTTCAATACGATCGACGACATATTCGACGGCGAATTCTTCAGGGATGAGGCCACCTTCTGCGTTTCCACGATGGTTACGATTGAAGCCGGTCGCGATGCGTTGTTGAAGAGTGGGGTTTGGCAGCATATCGCCTGCGATCTGTTCGATGGTGAATTGATCGAAGGGCATGTTCTGGTTGTAGGCATCGATGACCCAGTCGCGCCAACGCCACATGTAACGAGGTCCATCGCTTTGATAGCCGCTGGTGTCAGCGAAACGGGCGGCATCGAGCCATTCTGCTGCCATCCGTTCGCCGTACCGCTTTGATTTTAATAAACGATCGACGACTTTTTCATAGGCATTGGGAGAGCGGTCGTTGAGGAAAGCATCGATTTCTTCGATGGATGGAGGGAGCCCGGTGATGTCGAAAGAGACACGGCGAATGAGGGTTTCGCGGCTGGCTGGCTGTGATGGTTTGAGGCCTTCCTTTTCGAGGCGCGCTAGTATGAAGGCATCGATGGAATTTTTTGCCCAGTCTGAGTTTTTGAGAGCAGGATGTTTCGGTTGAGCGGGGGTGATGAAGGACCAGTGCTTCTGCCAGGTTGCACCCTGTTCGATCCAGCGACGAATGATATATTTCTGCTGTGCTGTGAGAGTGATATCGGAATCGGGGGGAGGCATTTGTAGATCGGGATCGTCGGAAATAATTCGCGTGTAGAGTTCGCTGTCGTCTGGGTTATTGGGGGTGACAATCTGATAGCCATCACGGTCGGCGTAGACTGAGGATTTGTCATCGAGGCGGAGGTCAGCTTTGCGTTTGGCAGTGTCGGGTCCATGACAGACAAAACAAGCAACGGAAAGAATGGGGCGGATATCGCGGTTAAACTGGATTTTTCCCTGATCGGGTCCAGCAGCTGAGGTGCTTGAATGCCAGAATAAGGCGAAAGCGATGCCTGTTAGCCAGGGTGCGGGAAATAACCGATGACGCTTTGTGACGAGGTTCATATCAGACCAATTCAGCTGATTTCGAGGAATCTGAAGATGACTGCTGAGTAGGCTCGGAGCCCTTTGCTTGTTTCTGCGAACCAGGGGGAAAGGGCGGGAGTTCTTCCTATGATGATATCGTAGGGGGGATGCAGGAACAAATGCTGTGAGGAGGGAAGCGGAGTTTTAAGGTGCTCAGACTTATTATTGACGATCAGATTTCGGCTGAGGATGGTCGAAATTTAGTGATTTTGATGAGATATCAAGGAAGTTTGCTTGATCGCCTCATAGAAAATGAGGTGCGCTGCTCTGTTGTCATTTTCTTTGGATTGTCTATTCTTTGATTGATGTGTTGAATTGGTTGGCCATCGGGATCGAGTCGATCTGTCTGTTTTCGCAAGAAAGTTGAGTCGTCGTAATTCGCTATTTTGGTCATTATTCCAACAAGTCAAGAGGAATGAGAAGGAAGCCGAAAGAAGCGGCAAAGCCACCGAGCCAAGGCGATGCTTGCGTCGCAACACCTGCACGCTGTAACCAAACTTGG
>JBDOMT010000469.1:0-1894 GCA_039831705.1 Pirellulales bacterium
CGAGTCTATTGGAAAAATCTAACAAAAAGGAATGGAATGATAACACAATTAGAATATCACCCCGCCCATGTTTGTTAGACTTTTTCAAAGCTTGACCCAATAGTGCGAAACCCGAAACACAATACGACGAATCACCACTGCCAGGTCGGACCGGACGCTCATCGTCCGTGTTGGGCAGGTTATCGGTTTCCTTTTCCGGTGCGCCCCAATAGCGATAGCCGCTCGAAACTGAATTGAGTAGCTCCAGTCGATCCGCATTCAGCATCTTCTCCAGGAACTGAGCGCCCCAAATGGCCTCGTCCAAGATGTCTGCCAAACCGTTTTGATCGCGGTCCCATTGGTCGTACAATTCTGGTTTGCAATGGTAGGCCCAAGCCAACGAGTACACCGACTCCGGCGTCAAACCGTTGTATTTATTGTAGTCACCCGCATCATGCCAGCCGCCGGTCAAATCGCGATGTGATCCATCGGGCATCGTGGCGTCGTCCAAATGACAAGCCGCATGAAACCCGGGTATCTCGATGCCACACCGCTGATAGTAGTAAAATCGATAGGCGAGCTCGGCGGTCTCTTTGGTCAGTAGATTTTCAGCAATCTGAAACGGAGCCGAACGCGTCGTGACCGTCCCGTTGCGAATGGCCATCCTATAACGTCCCGGTCGTTTCACTTCGGAAAAATCAACCTTCCAATGATAACGATCCCATGCCGATAGCAATCCATGCGCAACCAAGTCTGCTTGCCAAATGATTTCGCCTGTCTGTTCATCAAGTAATTGGGCCTGAGAAACTTCACTCAAGGGCAGAGTCGACTGCAACACGGCGGTTTTGGAAATCGAGTCGGGGGCATAGCCAAGCTGGTCGACAAGTAACATGAGCTCCGGTCGATAGGTGAATCGCAGATTCACATCGTCGGCCAAAAGCGGCGCGTCGTCCTCGGTTTCAAGCCAGAGTTGCAATTGATGGGCTTTGCTCGGTCGTTCGACTACTATTTCAAATCGCTTCCAATCTCCTTCCACACGATCTGCCTTTTTAACGACGTCGCGTCTGATCTCGACGGCTGGATTTTTGCGATCTTTGCGAGTTGTCCAAACCGCGGAAAAT
The DNA here is from genome assembly GCA_039831705.1 of Pirellulales bacterium. Taxonomy (GTDB): domain Bacteria; phylum Planctomycetota; class Planctomycetia; order Pirellulales; family Lacipirellulaceae; genus JAJRWS01. Next base: position 1,101 of record JBDOMT010000469.1, read on the forward strand.
GAAAACGTGTCGCCTGTCGTTCCCTTCAACCACACTGAGGTCTCCATTGCTGTCATGCTGGGTTCCAGCCGCATCGCAAATGTACGCGCACCGCGCACTCCTCCTTGGGCCGAAAATTTCCGCTTGCTTTCCCCGCTGTTGTAGTCAGCGAAGTAGACGAGCCCCTTCACCAATCCTTGTGGTCCAGGCACGATCTGCAATGACTTATTCCCGGAATGGGCTTCGCCTTCGATGATTTGAACTCTCGACGGTTGCTCTTCGGCAACAACACCCAGCGGTATCCAGCCGTAGAATTCACCCACTTCTTCTTCAAAGGTTCCGTGGGGTGCCAGATTGCGAAGCTCGTTTCCGCTCCATGCTGCTTGTGCCGTAAAACCAATTGCAACGATCAAAGGTAGAAAGTAAAAACGGGAGTAGCTCATGCCTTGCCTAATATCGATTATTAAATGATGAAAACTTGTAAATGCAACGGACCTGACTAAAAAACAGAGTGGCAAGTCTACATTACACCCTACCTGGCCATCCAATCCAACTGCAATTGGCAATCACAACAGGAGAAACTTATGTCGATAAGTAAAGTTTTGGTGTTCAGTTGGCCGGTAAAGGGGCCACCCACAAAGTGTCACCGGTCACTATCGTCGTATTGCCTTGTAAGCAACCAACTTAAGTATGACTCATCAATGTTGTCCCCCTTGTATGTTAAAAGAGAACGATATCGAGGAGAATTGTGATGCCGTTGTTGTAGCTGCGAAGCGCAGCGAAGCAGCAACAACGGCGACCGACGACAGATCGAT
>JBDOMT010000362.1:0-7913 GCA_039831705.1 Pirellulales bacterium
CCCGCCCCAATTCCGCAAGGAACATCTGTCCTGGCCCTAGCCCGAATATTTCATAAACATTCTACTACGAGTCCGAATAGCACTATGTCTGCTGCGTTAAACGACGATTTGGGTGTGCTCAAGTATAGATAATACGTTCCGCACCCAAATTACCGTTTGCCTTGCAGACACAGCACTCTCCGGCCTCTCGCGACGAAGTTCATGAAATATCCAGGCTATCCGGAGCCATGACATTCGCTGCATCTTTTCGCTTCCAACTTTACAATTACCATCATGTATGCACCGTGGGCATCTTGGACCAGCGGTTATCAAATCGATTCTGCATCGACTGCTGCGCTAGGCGCGAGTTGTGTATTGCGTGCGGGGAGTACGCTTCTAACTGCCATTGCTCTGGTTGCCTTGATATTCTTGCCTGTGCTGGCTGAGGCGCCTGATGAGGAAAGTGCTTTCTCGAAAATACGGGCAGAAGATATTCTTCCTCTGGATGATCGAACAGAAAATGGACAACTGGATGCGGGCGAGAAGAACAACCCACTCTTAGATCCGGAAGCGGCCAAGTTTGACACGTGGGAACCCCTGGCCAGCGAAGAAATGCAACTCCATTGGGACCTGCCCAATTTCAGCCCGATTGACTGTTTTCATGACATAGGTTTTCGGCATTCTTCGACACATGGACGTAACATCGGCCGCGGCATTCCGTTGACCCACTCGAGCTGGAGCAACCGACCTTATCACGTCGATTGGTTTTTGGGTGGAATGCTCAACAGCAGCTTGATTCGTAATCGAGTTCAACAAAACAATGACACCTTTGGGGGTGTGCGCATCGGTTGGGACTTTGATCACTATTGGGGTACCGAATGGCGGTTTGGTTGGTCCTCACCCAATATCGATTACCGCTCTACCTCGAATAATACGAGCGCCGACAACCGCCTATTCATCACCGATTTCGATTTAGTGTACTACCCCTGGGGAGACTCCAAAATCCGACCTTACGCTTTGATGGGATTAGGATTCACACGAGTAGATTTTTATGACGAAAACGACGTCCACTTTGGAACCTCACTATTAACCATGCCTTATGGCGTTGGCTTACAATTTCCCATGTGGCCTTGGCTCACCTGGCGATTGGAGGTACTGAACAATCTGGCATTTGGCGCTGACCAGGTTACAACATTGGCCAATGTGTCATTCACCCTGGGCATGGAATGGCGATTGGGTGCCCAGCCTTCTTCGTATTGGCCTTGGAGATCAAGCCGCTATATTTGGTGAATCCCTACTCACTTCTCAAACGAGGGTCGAGCGCATCTCGAAGTCTGTCTCCTAAAAAATTCAGTGCGATCAGGGTGATCCCCAACGCCAGACTGGGAAATAACACCAGCCACCAATAAATTTTTATGGGGGTGATGACCTTAATCCCCTCATTGGCCAACAGGCCCCAGGAGACGTCTGGAGGTTCCACCCCCAAACCGAGGAACGAAAGAAACGCTTCGAATAACATCACTCGTGGAATGGTCAGCGTAAGATAGACAATCACCACACTCATCAGGTTGGGCATCACATGCAAGAAGATAATTCTCCATTTGGGGATACCCAGCGCACTTGCTGCTTCGATGTAGAGTTCGGTTTTAATCGAGAGGACTTGCCCACGTACGACTCGCGCCATGGTGAGCCAATAAATGGCGCCAACGACAAAGTAAAAAATGGTGATTCGGTCGATACCATAGTCGGCTAGCGCTGCGGAAACTTCTTCTTGTCCGAGAATGGTGATAAAGTAAATCACCACGAAAATAAAAGGGATCGAGTAGCCAATATCGACCACTCGCATCATCGCCTGGTCAACCCAACCGCCCAGGTAACCTGAGATAGCTCCATAGGAAACACCAATGACCAGTGACACAACCGTGGCGACAAGACCGACCAACAGGGAAATGCGAGCACCCCAGAAAAGGCGTGAAAGCAAGTCGCGCCCCAGTAAATCGCGACCACATAAAGCATTGAGGCTGCGACCTCCAAACAGGCCGAACCGAATACGCACCATCTGACGGCTCAGTCGGTTCAATTCCGCAAAGCCCAACTGTCGGTAAGGACGCTGGATGAGATCATCGATCCTGGCAAATGCCTGCCGTCTGGCTTGCACCGCATGGGAACATGCAATCTTTGTCGGCGCAAGCCGTTGTTGATGTTGACGGCTACTCAAGTCAGGAATCTGATTTAGCTTTGCCGTAGTTCGTTGCAGTTGTTCACGGGTGACCGTAATACGCCGATCCAGCTCAGGCAGATCATCCTTCAACTCGGCACGTAGACGCTTGGCCTCAAGTTCCGTACGGGCAATCAGCTTCAGGTCGAGGTGAAAATTGTTTAACCAGAATGGACTGATGGAAGGGTCGTGATATTGCAGCGAAACCTGGGATCGGTCAGGTGGTTGCAAAGGTAGTAATGGAGTCATCACAGCCAACCAACTCACACCAATCAAGATTCCCAGTGATCCCATCGCAACGCGACTACGGCGCAGCTTGCGCCAAGCCTGCTGACCAGGCGACAAGCTCATAGGATGACGATCAGGATCTACCCGCATGGCTATAACTCATCGTAAAAGGAAAATCAACCACGGAGGCACGGAGAACACAGAGGATTAACAATAGAAAGAACAAATTGATGTCCTTCTTTAGATTGATTGGTCTGCTTTTTTCTCTGTGTCCTCCGTGACTCCGTGGTGAAAATAATTGATCATCCAAGTTTGATTTACAACTCCTCTGGACTCTGAACTCTCATCTCCCAAATCTCACAACTCCACTCGCGGATCTAACAGTGCATAGGAAAAATCAACCAGCCAATTCATGGTGTAAAGCAGCAGGGTGTAAAGCAGTACCAAGCCCATTGCCAGGGTGTAATCGCGTTGCAAGGCAGCTTGGATGAAGTGCGAGCCCAGCCCGGGGATGGCAAAGATTTGTTCCACTACCATGGATCCGGTCAAGATGCCGGCGGTGGCAGGCCCGAGGAATGAGACCACCGGCAACAGGGCTCCCCGTAATGCGTGCACCAGAACGACCCGACCTGTCCCCAGACCTTTGGCCCGGGCGGTACGGATGTAATCTTGCGAAAGAACGTCCAGCATGCTGGTTCGGGCAATTCGTGCCACGTAGGCCGCGTACGGCGCGCCAAGACAAAAGGCGGGCAGCCATAAATGGCGCAACTGGCCCCAGCCTGCCGCGGGAAAGATTGGAATCAGAAATACAAACAGTATGATTCCGATCCCGGCAATGACAAAGTTGGGCAGCGCGATGCCGATCGTGGAGAGCAGCATCAGCCCCACATCGGCAACCGAACCACGGGCTACCGCGGAGACGATGCCCGCGGTGAGACCCAGTCCTACCGCCATACTCATCGCCAGCAACCCCAGAGCAACCGAAATGGGCCAGCCCTCGGCAATGACCTGGTTGACGGTATAATCACCCAATTTAAAACTGTACCCCAGGTCACCACGACAGACATTTTTCAATTCAATCAAGTATTGATTCCACAATGGCTGATCCAGATGATACCGACGTTTGAAATTCTCTTCAATTTCTGGTTCCAGAGTCCGTTCCCGACTGAAAGGCCCTCCTGGAACTGAGCGCATGAGGAAAAACGACACGGTGAAGACAATCCACAGTGTCAGCAATAGCCAACCTAGTCGTTGCAGCATAAATGCAATCACGGTGAACCCTGCATGAATTCGTTGGGCCCGGTCGATTGGTGGTCGATCCAAATCGCGGAAAGTGGATGATGATCTTGTAAATTATTGTAAAAACCGCGTACCGCAGGATTGAGAAGGTTTTTTGAAACGTAGTAATAGATAGGGATGATAGGCAACTGGTCCATGAGAATTCGTTCCGCCTGTTGTAGCAACTGCAGCCGGGCGTCTTGATTTAGTTCACTGCGTGCTCTGACAATCAGGTCGTCGTATTTTGCATTTCCCCAGCCGGTGTTGTTGTGTTCGCCATCGGTGACAAACATGTCCAAAAATGTGTTAGCGTCCAGGTAGTCCCCGATCCAGGCGGCACGCACCAGATGATAATCGAGTTGCCGTTGGCTGGACAGATACGATGCCCACTCTTCGTTGCGGGTATTGACCGAGATACCCAATTCCTGCTGCCATTGCTTACGAATTAATTCGGCAATGGCTTGATGTGACTGATGAGTGTTGTAAAGGATCTGGAAACGGGGAAATCCATCGCCATGCAAATAACCGGCTTCTGCCAACAGGTTTCGAGCTTGCTGGGGATTCCGAGACGCACACTGCTGGACCTGGTAGCCAGGAATTGATTGGGGGACCAGGCTCAAGGCAGGTTGCTCACCGGCCCCAGTAATGGAGTCGGTGATTTCACGCCGGTTGAGTGCCAAGGAAAGGGCTCTCCGAACACGAACATCGTCCAGCGGTTTGCGGGTGGTGTTGACTCGATAAAAGTAAATACCCAGATAGGGGGCCGGATTCAGATCGAGGCGAGGAGGCTGCTGTCGACGCATGATTTGCAGCGCCGTGGGCGGCGGATCGATGACTCGGTCCAATTCACCCGTCAAGTACAAGTTCAAAGCAGTCGTAGGTGAATCGATGGCCAGCATGTCGACGATCCCCAGTCGGACATGTTCACGGTCCCAGTAAGTGTCGCTGCGAACTACCCGAATGCGGTCGCGTATGCGGCGGAACTGCAAACGAAATGCTCCATTGGAAACCAGGTTTTCCGCATAGGTCCACTGCGGCGAGCCATACTGTTCGACGCACCTCTGATTGACCGGAAAGAGTGGATAGAAGGCCAACAACTGTAGAAAATAAGGCGTCGGATTTTCCAGCGTAATTTCCAAGGTTGCCAAATCGATGACACGAATTCCCACATTGCCAAACTCCGAGAGCAATTGGCGGCATCTTTCGCAGCCAGACTCAAGAGCCCGGTCGGAATTGGAAGAAATCACAAAACGCCGCTGCTGACCCCCTATTTCCACCAGGTAACAGGTATCGGTTCGATCCTCAGATGAAACCACCGGTTCTAAGTTGTTGGCTGAAACCTCCGAGGGCCGTTCGATGGCAACCAGCGTTCCATGCAACAACTCACCACGCCAGGTATTGCGAACGTGTCGATTCTCTTTAACCGTAGGTAAAGGCAATTCAACTTCCACCGTATCACCCACCTGGAGCATGCGAGCTCCACGGCTATACTTACGTGCTCCTCGAATGTACCAGGCCTGGTAAGCATATTCGGCCAAAGTCAACGGATCGAGAAAACGGCGTAGCGAATAGTAAAAATCGTGCGCAGTAAGGGGCGTATTGTCAGACCATTTTGCTTTAGGTCGGAGGTGAAACGTGTACACAAGTCCGTCTGCCGAAATGTCCCATCGCTGGGCCACTCCGGGAATGGCTTCCAGCGTTTTAGGATGTTGACGTGTGAGACCTTGAAACAGGGCATTGATCACACGATTTTCAGGAGACCCCGTGACGATCGCCGGATCAAGAGATTTTACCTCTGATTGATTATTAAAGGTAAAGTCGGCCGGCGGCAACCCAGGCCTCAACACGACCCAACCGCAGGCTAGCAAGCAAGCAACCGACACCAGCCAAGGCAGTAGACGTCGAGTTTGATCACGCATGAAGGTACCAGCAAGGAATCGGCATGAGGAAGGACATAACATGGAGAGCATCTCCCGTGGTAGTCTAACGCCCTAAGCAGTCTGCGCTAACCGCATCGCCTTAGGTACTTCTCAAGCTTTCAATTTTAGAATATTTTCGTTATGACGGTCAAATTGAGAAGTCATGATAAGGTGATGGGATAGAGAATAATTAACACCGAGGGCGCGGAGAGCGCCGAGGGGATTTGAATACCTTTCTCTGCGGTTCTCAGCGTCCTCTGCACCTCTGCGTTAAAATTTTAGACAGTCAAGTTGGAACGAACACAACATTCAGGTTTACTTGTGCCATTTGAACACCAACGCCACAAACCGCCCACGCAACTCTTGCGGCCACGTGAATTGTTAGTGGTTTGCGCTCCCATGCGTAGCAACATAAATCTGTCGCGGATTGCTCGGGCCGCCAGTTGCTGTGGCCTCACCCGAATTATCTGCACCGGTCCAGCCAAGTTAGATCGCAAGATTGCCCGTGATGGAGCGGAGGCCATCAAAATCGAAACACACCGTACGCTGGCGCCAGTATTGGAGAGACTTCGCCAAGAGGGTTACCGGCTGGTGGGGTTGGAGCAGTCGACTCACTCTCACGATTTACACCATTATGAATTCCAACGCAAAACGGCCCTGGTCATCGGCAATGAACGAACCGGCCTGACTGAGGAGTTGTTGAAAAAGCTGGATGAGGTCGTCGAGATCCCTGTCTGGGGCCCGCCCCACAGCTACAATGTTGCCACTGCAACCATGATGACTCTGTACGAGTACTGCCGGCAATTCCCTGTGTAATCATCTCGCTTCGAGATGATTACTTTGCAAAGTAGAAAGGATTGATCGTCCTAACGATTGGTTCGATTTTACGGATTTTTCTCTCAGGACAAAATTCTTTTTACTCCATGCCTACGATCGATATACGACCTATCTCTTCCAGAATGGCGCAATCTGTCAGCGCATGTCTAGAATGGGGCAAACCGTCGATCATGGACACCACTTTACAACTCAATACACTCTGGGTGTTGATCTGTACTGCGCTGGCATTCTTCATGCAGGCCGGGTTCTGTTGCCTGGAATCGGGCTTATCTCGATCCAAGAACAGCATTAACGTCGCCATGAAGAACATCATCGATATATGCATCGCTGGTACACTTTTTTGGCTCTTCGGCTACGGTCTGATGTTTGGTGATTCCTGGTTCGGTTGGTTCGGCTGGTTTGGATTCAATGGTGGCAGCATACTCTCCCTCAATGAATCCGTACCCAAAGTTCTCATCAACACATTTCTAGCCGCTATTACAGGTGGATTGACTGCCCTGCTTAGGCAAACGCTTACGAAAAAAATCGTCTCTGTAGAGTGTGTCATGAACGGAGTACTGGCTGGTTTGGTAGCGATAACCGCCAGTTGTCACCTGGTGAGTGTAGCCGCCGCAGTTTTCATTGGAGTGACGGCCTCACTCGTCATGCAGTTTGGCACCTACTTACTCGAACAGCGATTTCGAATCGACGATGTGGTGGGCGCCATACCGGTGCACGGTTCGCTGGAGCATGGGGTACTATTGCGGTTGCCCTGTTTGCGCCTATGTAGGCTTTCTCGGTTGGACATTCGCGTTGGGATCAACTCCTGGTCCAACTGACGGGAATAACCACCTGTTTTGCCTGGGTATTTGGCATGAGTTGGACAATACTCAAAATCGTGAACCATTTCGTGGCGTTACGCGTTTCGCAAGAGGACGAGCAAATCGGACTCAACGTTGCTGAACATGGAGCAACAACAGAACTCTATGACCTGTCCGACACGATGGAAGATCATATCCTTGGAGACATGACTGCACGGGTACAAGTAGACGACTTCACCGAAGTTGGTCTGATTGCGCACCAGTACAACCGTGTTGTGGATGCGGTAGAAGAAAAGCAAAACGTAATTGAGCAAGTGAATGCGCAGAAAAAATCACTCACGACGAAACGGCCCAAGCTCGAATTGACCTTGAATCGAGCGTTACCGAATTGACTGATTTTAATCTTCTCGCCGTGGGACGAGAGTTGCGTATGATTGAGCTCAAACGGGAGATCAATGAACTGAGCAACAGACTTGGCGAACCAGTCCGTTACCAAGTTGAAGAAGAAGACAACGAGCATCTCGATGATTCAACCGAGGAACAGCATGCTTTCGTTAGCCCAAGTTCCACAGTTATTCGAAAAGCAAAAAAATACGAGATTTTTTTGGCCGATTCATGAGAGACATGGCAATTTGGGAAGTAGCTGGGGCAAGC
>JBDOMT010000484.1:0-1890 GCA_039831705.1 Pirellulales bacterium
GATAGTCGCCGGTGGACGAGGCCAAGTCCTGGTGCAACGAAAAATCCCTCGGCGTCTGGGCCGCGATGCGCGATCGAATCGCCCATCGCACGCAGCAACCCGCGGTCAACCGGACGATTGTCGAAATAAAGAACGCCTGCGATTCCACACATAGTCTAACGCTTTGCTCTAGCTTTCATTCCGGCTCAAAACGTCCAGAATCTCCTGCGTATTGGTGTCACCGGGCTCCAGTTGATTTCGATAGTTGATTACACGAGCCGGACAACCGACGACAATCGCATAATCTTCCACGGCTTTGGTAACCACCGCACCCGCTCCGACGATGCAATGACGACCGACATTCGCCATCACAATCGCCCGGTCTCCAATCCACGTGTCAGTTTCGATGTGAATTCGTTGCCACTCGCCCGGTTGTTCCCGAACCGGAATGTCGAGGCGGTCGATGCCATGCTGTTTGCCGCCATTGGGGATGGAAACGTGAGATCCGATCAGCACATCGTCTTCAATATCGACCGCGCCGATGGACCCATAGGGGCCAATGTAGATGTGTCTCCCAAGCGAACAGGCAGGGCTGCAAAACAGTGTCCCAAAACTGATCGCTACGGTATCACTGCATTTGGTGAGCGTGAGGCGAAAAAAGGCGCGCCGGAGAAACACCCCCGTTGTTCCAGGCCAAAGACTGAGCAGCTGAACGTGAGCTGCAAACGACCTGTCGCGGTTTCCTACCGCGCTCAGAATGACGTGGGTCACGACGAGTGGCAGAATAATCAAGATCGCCAGCCAATTTGCCAGGTCTTTGAGCATGAAAGCAAACTCCTGTTCTACGCGATGCTTTGCCCGAATTCAGCGGCCGTACCATAAACTGGCTGACGTAGCTTTCTTGTCGCCGGTAACATCTTGGCGTGTACGCACAATGTTGCCGCGCCCACGGCAAGGCAAATGTACGTGGATTCCATCAACGCCCCACTTGAGAACATGCTGGCCACCCAGTACCCAGGTTGACCGGCGATTACCGCCAACATTGGCATGCCCAAGGGATGCTCCGTGGCAGGAAATGAGTGTCGTTGCCAGTGATAGTATAGCAGGACAAGCACCACCAAGATGAAGTGACTCGTGTACAGAATCGCCGCAGGTAGGCCGCAACCGGTGCTGATTTCAAAGAACAAATTGTGGAGAGCTTTGTTATTCGTTTCAATTCTTTCAGTTCCTGTACGATCTGAATCCCAGTACTCGGGAACAAGAAACTTGCCACAATTGGGGCCAACGCCAAGCAGTGGGTAGTCCTTTGTGATTTGCCAACCGGCCCTCCAAAGCACGTAGCGGCTTTGGGCCGAAGCGTCAAGTCCCTCTTGATCACCAAAACTCGAATTGAATTCCTTCACGACCGATGGCCCGGCCAATAAACTGCCGGCAAGCAAGAGGACGGACACCGACAAGATTGCGTTTTTCGAACGCGGCATATTGATAACGAACACTACTGCCATACAAACGCCAGCAATCATGCATCCTCGCGAATCCAGGAGCATGATCTGGTGGATCTGCAGGACTGCAATCCCGCCAGCGATCATCCGCTGCCACCAATGTCGCGAATAGACAGCGAGCGCACCGCTACAGGCGATGATCGGCAACGTCAGGACCGAATAGGTGTTGTTGTCAAGCCATCCCCAGTTATTGGTCGCCCAAAAGCTGTAACCATCTTGAAAGTACTGCAAATTAATCTGGTAGGCACTGTATCCTTGGGCGAGGACAATTGTCCAAATCATGGCGGTGATTTTTTGCTGCGTATCCAGGTGAAACGCTGCCAGAGAAGACATCAAGGTAGCCTTCCAAATAATATCTAGATAAGACCAACTCGCCGTCACACTGATCGTTTGAGTGAAGCTTAAAAAT
>JBDOMT010000533.1:0-7870 GCA_039831705.1 Pirellulales bacterium
GGTCTACTATTTTGATTGCACTTATTGACAAGGCTCTATTTTTAGACAATAAATGTATTATACCAGGAACTGATACATCGGATAGACATCAACCAGTCTATCACATTTCGAGGAGGTTTGTGAGATTGTGGATATAAGTTTGAAAAAACACGTTTATATGCATATACGCACGAAACTGCTCACTCGTGAACTGGCACCTGGTGCATCGATTTCGCACCGAGAACTGGCTAGGGAGATTGGCGTCAGTTTCACTCCGGTTCGAGAGGCAATCGGTCAACTTACCAATGAGGGGTTGCTAGAATGCCGCCCTAGTAGGGGGACGTTTGTCTCTGAGTTGGGCCGGGAAGATCTGGCGGAACTTTACGATGTTCGTGAAGCCCTGGAGTGCCATGCGGTAGGCAAAATGGCTGGGGCTATGAGTGTTGCGGATTTGGCGAAAATGGATCAGCTCACCAACGAAATGGCCGCAGTGGCTGATGAAGTTGGTCAGTCCGGGAACCACGTATTAACCATCGAACTTGCCGATCGTTGGGTAACGCCCGACGTTGCTTTCCACATGACCGTGTTGCGCGCAGCGGGCAACCGCAGGGCACTAAAGATTACCGACAAACTGAGAATCATGGCTACAATCTTCGGACACCGCAAGCACGAGCGACCTTGCGACGACCTCCATGACGTATGCAACGAGCACCGTTCGATTATCACAGCTTTACGCGAAGGCAATGCGGACGACGCGCGAAAAGTCATGTCTGAGCATATTCACCGTGGCTGCCAGATCGACCTTGCGGCATATGACCTCAACCGCATTGATGAACCGCTGAATGAAGTCCCTATGTGACTTGTTTGGCACGACAATTGGAATACCAATGTCGCAGCTAGCGAATTTCCAGGGGCCTGATTGCGGCTAACCCCAATATTTCACCCGTTTCTGCTACGGCGTCCCAAGTCCATTCCTGCTCAACTTACATTCGTTTCGAAGGAATTGTTCGACAAGGCCGTTGTCAATTTTTCTTCTTGGCTCGTCGAGCCAAGACGATCGTGCCGAAGCCAATGACAAGAAGCACTGTGCCACTGGCGATGTTGACGATCACCGCTCGCTCATTGTCGAGCGACCACAACGTACCGACCAGAACAAGCGCGCCGAGAGCGCTGAAGAAAAAGCCGAGGATTTTCAGCGAAGCAGCATCGCGCTCGCTGTGGTCGGTTGTGTCGACTTCAAGTGGCTCAGGCATGATAGGATTCGCTTTTCTAACGTCCGAGTAACAAATAGACGGCAATGTAGGGCAACAAGACGACCATGGACCAAATTCGCAGGTCTCGCCACCACTGATGGTCCGGCGCACCACGAAAAATAAACTCCCTACGCAACGTCCAAACCCATATACCAGCGACCACGAACAGCCCAATCGCACAGGCTATCGCGACCGACATGGGCAAACTGCCAAGCCATTGATCGATGGGTTCGTGAAAACTCTTAAGTGGTGGGCCGAGCACTGAGCAAATGAACTCGCAGAAATTCTCCCACCAGCCACCGACGGCCATCCGCGTGAACAGCATTGTGAAAGTCTGTGTTGTCAAAGTCAATGTGCTGGCCCTTCGACGGTTGATTCGTTGAGAACCGATCCGTAAACCAGCCCCTGTAGTTCTTCCGGAGTCTTGGGAGTGGTGACGAGGCTGACGGCGATCGTCACTGCCAGCGAAACCCAGAAAGACCAGAATGAAACATACAAATAGGCGGCTTCCGATAAAAAGACGGCTTCACCCAATATGTTTAGCACCATCGTCAAGCAGACGCCAATCACCAGCCCGGCAAGCCCTCCCCAGCCTGTAGCGCGGTGCCAGAAAATCCCCAAGAGCAGAATTGCAAGTGTAGGCCCTTGGAACAGCGATAGTAGTGTTTGAATCACATCGTAGAGCGTCTCAGACTTCGCAAACTGCGGCGCGTAAAACGCGGCGACGACCAATACGCCGGCAGTAAGAAGTCGACCGAGCGTTAGTCCAAGTTTCCCGGATAACGCATGCCCGGTTATTTTTTTGTGGATAGGGCGATAGATATCGCCGAGGAAAATTGTCACGCACGAGTTCAGATACGAGTCGACGCTCGACATCAATGCAGCGAAGAAGGCTGCGAACATGAGCCCTTTCAGTCCGGCAGGCATCAACCGATCGATGAGCGTTGGGATCGCCGCGTCGGCGGGCGAGAGATCGGGAAACAGCCCGCGGGCCGCCATGCCTGGCAAGAAGACAAGAATCGGAATCATCATTTTGAACAGTCCGGCTGTCAACATGCCCGCTTTCGCATCCCACTCCGACCGAGCGCCCAGCGCCCGTTGCATCACCGCTTGATTGCCAACGAAGTAGGCGGTCGACATAATCAAACCAAGGCTAAACACCATGCCCGGCCAGGGATACTCCGTGCCCGGTTTGTGCTCCACTAGAAGACGAAAATACTCCTGCGTTACTTCCGGCTGAGCCAGGACCTTTTCAGTAAGTCCAGACCAGCCGCCGACTTCCCACATGGCCAATGCCAAAAGTGCGCCCGTGCCCACAAACATGACCACCAACTGCATGACATCGGTCATCACCACCGCTGCCAGTCCGCCGCTGATTGCATAGCACCCAACAATCGCCGTCGTAACCCAAATGGCCGTCAGGTGATCCCAGCCGAGCACTTTGTTCAAAAAGACAGCCGACGTCCAAAGCATGATCGAGACCGTGGCCAGCATGAAGGCGAGCAATACGAGTGCATGAATCCATCGGGTTGCCGCGTTGTAGCGACGCCCGAGAAACTCGGGTAACGTGTAGACACCGGCCCGCCAGTAGTAGGGAAGAAAGATAAATGCCGCAATCAGAATGGCCGGAACAGAACCAATCCAATCGAAGTTTGCTTGGGCTATTCCGCGATCATAAGCGGCTCCAGCGCCGGTGATGAGGTCGATCGCACCGATGTCGCTCACGACGATCGACATACCGATTGCCCAGAACGGCAGCGCCCTGCCCGCCAGAAAAAAGTCGCTCGTCGAGTGGATGTATTTTGCAAAATAGCTGCCGATGTAAAGTACACCGATCATGTACACACCAATAATGATGTAATCAATTGACGCAAGATTGCTAGAAATTCCGTCCATACTAGTTCACGACTGGCCGATGTTTTGGTAATATATCAGTCTATGTGCTGGCGTGCATTCTACTGGGAAAACGTTGTGCTTTCTAGTGTCTCAGCACATCTGCGTTGAATTTTTTTGCCTACAGAAACTTGCAGGAGCGTTCAGAGAGTGGCAAACCCAAACTTCGGACACGCTTATATGATTAACTTAAGATATCTTCTCGGCATATTGTGTATCGTATTTGTCTTGCTGACATCGACAAGATCTTCCAATGCGGAAGCACCACATGTCGAGATTGGCCGATTTCCTCAGGAGATTGCCACCAGATTTACCGATGCCGACGGATTGCCATCTAATGATGTGCTTGCTATTCACGTTGACGCGGACGGGGCAATTTGGGCCGAAACGGTTAAAGGCTGGGCTGTTCGGCATGAGAAACAATGGTCGCCCTCCAGCCCGCCGAAAATGCAGAGGCTGCTTGGGCACGTTACCCAGGAAAAATATGCAGGCATCGGCGATGTTGTTGTCAATCAAGCCGCATTGACGCCGGATGGCCAGATTATCATAGCGACCCATCAAGGCTTATTACTGCAAGTCGGATCTGGTTGTGAACCTTTGATTGTAGAAGACGGATTGGGACGCCGATGGGGAACTTCCGACGTGCGAGGCGTGGCCGTCGATTCTCGCGGTCAACTCTGGTTCGTCACCTTGGCCGGAGCGGCTTGTCGGACGGCTGATGGCTGGCGTTTTTATACCGGCCGCGAGGGGTTGCCTTACAACGATTTCACAGTCATCGAGCCCGGACCAAATGGTGTGGTTTGGTTTGGCACTCATTTGGGAGCGATTCGATTCGACGGCGAAACATGGGCCTATCGTCAGGGTCCCCGGTGGCTTCCGGATGATGACATTCGCGATATAGCTGTGGATGGAAGTGGAAACGCCTGGTTTGCCACTGCTGGCGGAGTAGGTCTCATCGAGCAGCGTATGATGACTCTCGCTGAAAAGGCGGAGTTCTATGAAAATGAGATGGAACGTTATATCCGGCGAACGCCACTTGGATACGTCAGTGATGTCGGTCTGACCAAACCGGGCGACAAGTCTTCTAAGATCATCTACCACGATGACGACAATGACGGGCTTTGGACTGCCATGTATGGGGCCGGCGAATGCTTTGCTTTTGCCGCCACGGGCGACGCAAAGGCCAAAGACCGTGCCAAGCGTGCCTTTGAAGCACTACGATTTCTACAGAAAGTCACCCAAGGCTGCGAGCACAGTCCGCCCAAGGGTTATATTGCCCGAACCATCCGCTCGGCTAATTTGCCCGATCCGAATATCGGTCGCTTGGAGTACGATCGGAAAAGCAGGGCCGAAAAAGATACGCTCTGGAAAGTGTACGAACCACGTTGGCCCAAGAGTGCGGATGGTAAATGGTATTGGAAAAGCGACACCAGCTCTGATGAATTAGACGGTCACTACTTCTTCTATCCGCTGTATTACGATCTGGTTGCTAATACAAAAGAAGAGAAAGAGCGTGTGCGGGAGGTCGTGCGAGACCTGACCGACCACCTCATTCAGCATGACTACAATCTGGTCGATCACGATGGAACGCCAACACGCTGGGGCATTTATAACCCCGAATCGCTGAATCACGATAAGCATTGGTGGTTTGAGCGCGGCTCGAAATCACTTTCGATGCTCTCTTATCTGGCTGTGGCTGAGCATATCACAGGGGACCCGACTTATGGACAACACATCGAACATCTGATGAAGGACCATGCCTATGATACCAACGCCATGTTCTACAAGATTCATCACGGAATCGGTTCGGGCAACCAATCCGACGATGAGAGGGCCTTCATGTTGTACTACAATTTGATGAAATACGCCAAGGACGAGGCCTTTCGGGACCGAATTATGCTCTCGTTCTTCAGCGTTTGGGCCAACGAACAGCCGGAAATGAATCCGTACTTCAATTTCGCTTACGCGGCTTTCGGGGTAGAGGCACAGTATTCTGATCAATGGGGAACGCGTTCCCTTACGCCTTGGGATGGATGGCTAGAAGATTCCCTGGCGACACTCAAAGGTTTTCCTCTGGACCGCCTCAACTGGGCCTGCAAGAACAGTCACCGCCTGGACGTCGTTCGTCTGCCTCGACAGAACAGCATGGAAAAAATCATCCATTCTAGCTGGCCCGACGTTGGCTACCTCGTGAATGGCAAAGTACTTCCCGTCGAGAACCGCCATTTTAGCCATTGGAACAGGAGTCCTTGGCAACTCGATTACGATGGCGACGGTCACCAGCTAGCCAGTGGAACGGTTTACTTGTTGCCCTACTACATGGGCCTCTATCACGGTTTTATTCAAGAGGTTGAGTAAGTTACCATACTGAACGGCTTAGGCTGGCATTTGGGGATGCCCTAATTGGCTCGTGTCTCTCCTAAAGGAATGTTTTCCACTTTTTTAACCGTGGAGATGGATGCATGGGTTTGTTCAACAAAGACTGAGACCACAAAGTTTTCAACAAGATCATCACCAAAAATCTACTGAGTTACCCAATGTGGATATATTTGAATTACCTGTTGCGACACATTATGGCGGCTTTTTTTTCGTGGTGCTTGATCGGTAGCCTGCCAGGTTTTGCGGCGGAAACACCTGAGAAAAACCCAAATATCGTTTTCATTCTTGTTGACGACATGGGCTATGGCGATCCCGGCTGTTACAATCCGGCCTCGAAGATTCCGACGCCGCACATCGATTCGCTGGCGCGCGAAGGGATGCGTTTCACCGACGCCCACGCTCCGGGACCCTTGTGCCACATGTCGCGGTACGGTCTGCTAACTGGTTGCTATCCGTTTCGTACAGATGTCGAGGTGTGGCGCAAGCAACCGCTGATTGATGCGGACCAAATGACGATTGCCTCGCTGCTCAAGTCGAGCGGTTATCGTACCGAGATGGTGGGCAAGTGGCACCTTGGATTCAAGGAGAATGGCTACGATTTGCCGTTGCCGGGTGGGCCGGTCGATCGCGGCTTCGACGGATTTTTTGGGATTCGCGCTTCGACCGATATCCCTCCGTACTTCTACATCCGCAACAATCGGGCCGTCGAACTACCGACGAATGAGATTGAAGAAAACCACACTGTCGGGTGGGCGTTTCCTCAAGGAGCGTTTTGGCGAAAAGGCCACATCGCGCCAAATTTCGATCTCAAAGGGGTGCTGCCTCGTTTTACAGACGAAGCGGTGAAAGTGATTGAAGATCATGCGAAGTCGGCCACCGACGCTCCGCTGTTTCTCTACGTCGCCTTCCCCGCACCGCATACACCCTGGTTGCCTGCTCATGAATTCTTGGACAGCAGCGGCGCCAGCATGTACGGCGATTTTTCCGTCATGGTTGACAGCATGGTCGGCCGCGTCTTGGCAGCATTGAAGGACGCCGGAATGTCGGACAACACACTTGTCATCTTTACATCGGATAATGGGCCGATGTGGTACGAAAAAGATGTCGAGCGATTTGGCCACGATTCGTCTGGCGGTTTGCGAGGCATGAAAGGCGACGCCTGGGAGTGTGGCCATCGTATGCCATTTATTGTTCGCTGGCCCGGAAGGGTAGCAGCCAGTTCGATCAGCAACCAAACGATTTCGTTTACCGACATGTTGGCAACTTTTGCAGCGATCGTCGATGTCGAACTACCACCCGAGGCGGGACCGGACAGTTTCGATTTCTTGCCAGCCTTGTTGGGCGATCAACCGGAAGAACAGCCGATCCGTGATGCGTTGGTGATTCAAAGTGCCAACAAAACGATGACCATTCAGTCGGGAGATTGGAAACTAATTACGTCACTCGGGTCAGGCGGCTTTTCTAAGCCAAGCCGCATCGAACCTAGCCAGGGCGATCCTCAGGGACAGCTCTACAACTTGGCCGAAGACCTGGGCGAAACCAATAACCTATATTTGGACAAACCGGCATTGGTTAAGAGGCTTTTGAATCGTCTCACGGAGATTCGCGATGCTGACTGTAAGGAATGAAATCCACACACGGATTTGTGCCTCGCAACATCATGCCCTGTGCGTGTGAAAAATGGCTTCCATCGATCGGCAGGTCTTCCGGGTCTCGCACTTGGATTAAAACCGTCTTACGCGTCTTGTTGGAGCTGTTCACACCCGATCCATGAATCGCTAGGTAATGAAAAAACAAAACGTCGCCTGCATACAAATGTTCCGGGTGAAGAGTTTGTATCACGAATCCAGTGACAGCTTGCACTCGTATTTGGGGTCGCTTTACGAACCTAACATCCAGTACGAAGTGCGAACAACGACGATGCGAAAGTTATTTATGCTCCAACCCTAAGTCCAATTTGATTACAATATGTTGACCTGTCCCCGCGGTAGTCCACGGTTGCCCGTAGAAGCCTTCAACGACTCCGCCTAGAAAATCATTTCGTTGCATAGGTCTCCAGGCTCTGCTTGCGCCTCGCCAGGCAAGCCAGGCTGGCCAGAGTGGTCAACACCAGGGTGCCCGGTTCAGGCACCGCTGTAGCGCTTGCTGCTGACAAGAGCCCGGTCGTTCCAAACTGGCCTTGCCAAATTCCCAAGTCCACATCATCGACGGCCAAATCGAAGTTCGCATCACCAGTGGCCGGCGTGCCGGCGCCACCAAAACCACGCTGCCAGATTAGGAAGTCATGTCCGTCCACATCCGTATCGCCGTCGAAATTGGCTGATAGCACTGGAATGATACTTGCCAAGCGGAACCCAACAGGGGCT
>JBDOMT010000294.1:0-1877 GCA_039831705.1 Pirellulales bacterium
AGTGTGTCTTATCAGCCGCCACGCGTTAGCGTCCGGTTTATCAAGTAATGATGCGAATCAGAAGTAACCGGGAGCTAACGCTCGGCGGCTGATGAAATATGCGGGTTAACCGGTGGGCCCTTACTGAATCTTCAGAGGCGGCTGATTCAGCTTTTGCCCTCATTATCATGTCGTTTGGACTGTTTTGCTAATGAGCAATTGCGCAAAAATCCTATGTCAATGCGACAAAGCATTCTTCGTGTGTTAAAAAGATGGTTCTTCTGGACTTTTAGCGGGTGAAAATTGCCATGGCTTTCTCGTGGCAACTCTGTCCTGAAGGGAAAATACGAGTAAACAAAAAGCGAGTTATTAAAATGAACATATATCGTTTTCTACGTCAGACCGTGGCACGATTGGTTCTTGTTACTCCGATGGTGTTGGCTAGCAATTACACGCTGGCAGCTCCCAACATCGTGCTTCTTATCTCGGACGACCAATCATGGACTGACTACGGATTCATGGGGCATGAAGCAATCGAAACGCCCAATCTTGATAAACTTGCCAGAGAGAGCGTTATCTTTCGCCGCGGATATGTTCCGACTGCCCTCTGCCGACCTTCGTTGTTGACAATGGTCACCGGGCATTATGCCCATAGCCACGGTGTTACGGGCAACGATCCCTCGCCGAAACACGAGGACAAAAAATCCGACTTGTACAAACAGCAACGGGCCCAACTGATTTCGTATCTCGATCGGTTCGACACCTTGCCTGAGCTGCTTGCCGAAAAAGGTTATCTATCCCATCAAAGTGGAAAGTGGTGGGAAGGAAGCTACTCGCATGGTGGCTTCACGCACGGCATGAGCCGTGGATTTCCCGAACCCGAGGGCCGCCACGGCGACGACGGCCTAAAAATTGGCCGCGAAGGAATGAAACCCATCGAGCAGTTTATCGACACCGCTCAAGCGGCCGAGAAACCTTTTTTCATCTGGTATGCGCCGTTCCTGCCTCACACTCCCCACAATCCACCAGAACGCTTGCTTAAAAAGTACACAGCCGAAGGCCGACCCAAGCCAGTCGCAAAATACTATGCCATGTGCGATTGGTTCGACGAAACTTGTGGTGAATTGGCCAATATCATCGACAACAAAGGGCTGCGCGAAAATACGCTGATCGTCTACGTCACCGACAACGGTTGGATCCAGAACCCAGAAAAGAATGGCTACGCGCCGAGGTCGAAACAAACATGCTACGAGGGCGGCATTCGCACACCGATCATGTTCTCCTGGCTTGGTAAACTAAAACCTGCCGACCGACCAGAGCTTGTAAGCAGCATCGATCTGGTGCCCACCCTGCTTGCTGCCGCTGATGCCCGCCAACCCGACGATTTGCCGGGCCTAAACCTCCTAGGCAACTTGACCAACGGCAAGAAAATCAAACGTAAGGCAATCTTCGGTGAAGGCTTTGCTCACGACATTGCAGATATCGAAAATCCCGAAGCGTCACTGCTCTATCGTTGGTGCATCCAAGGGCAATGGAAACTACTGCTGACCTACGACGGCGAGCTGAATCGTTACGAGTCCACCCATCCACGAGAGGTGCGCGGCCCTCAACTCTATAATTTAGAAGCAGACCCAGCAGAGACGGCAAATCTTGCGGACAAACACCCCAAAAAAGTCGCGCGCCTGGCAAAACGTATCGAAGATTGGTATCCGCTGAAAAAAGCGAAGTTACTCGAACATTAAGACGGAAAAGGGGCCGCCGGAAAAGGGGCCACCCACTTTTATTGTCTCCTACTGGGATCCAAAAACCCTCGTCTTCAGGCGATCACTTCAGTAGAACTAGGCTACGGAAGCGTACTTCGATACCGGGCAAAGCGGGCATAATAGCCGCGCAGCGGC
>JBDOMT010000272.1:0-1873 GCA_039831705.1 Pirellulales bacterium
TTCAGCGGAGTGTGCTGGCCAGCGCTGAGCGGCGACGGCCGTGACAGTCGCGCTTTAAGGAACTGACAGAGCTGCGAAAGGATGGGAGCCAAACCTCTTCGGTAAAAGTAGCCAAGGTCGGCAGCCGTGAGGGCGAAGCCGCGGCCAAAAGTCGACACTGTGAGAGCGGCTAAGATGTCCTGCGTGTGACTCATTGGTGGCCGTCTGGTAAGGAGTAAATAGCAACTTCACTGGCAGGCTCATGGTTCGTTTTCGGAATGCCCATTGCTTTCAGGTGGTCATCGGGTTGAAACTTGACATCAAAGTGATAGCAGCTGTCGTCATATTGCGCCCGCAATAAGGAAGCTCCTCTTGACGCGATCTCGTCAAGAAGCAAAAAACAGCTGTATTAGTAGGGCGCTCTAACCCGCATTGGGTTTATTTTCCGGTTGGCACGTAAATAGCAGTATTCAGCAGTATGTCGATGACAAAAGATCCATCCTGGGCAAGGAGACGATGATGAAGTACGTGCTGTACGTTGCACTGGTTCTCGCGGGCGCACAGGTCCCGGCCTTGGCCCAGGTGCCGCTCGCGGGCAATGGGGCTGCCTGGACGAACCAGCAAAAGCGTGCCTGGATCTACGAAAGGCTGGTAGCTCCGGTACAAAATGCCGCGCTGGCCCAGGCCTACACGGCAAAACTGTCGGCCATGAATGGCGGGCAACTGGACCAGACGATTGCTTCTTATCAGCGACAATTGGCGTACCAACAGCAGTTGGTGTACCAGCAACGGTTGCTGCAACAACAGCAGCAATATCGGCAACGGTTGCTGCAACAGAATGGTTTTCGGCCCATCGTGACGTGGCTACCGACAGGAACAAATTTCACGGCCAGCGCCGTGGTTTCAGCCGACCGGCGGTATGTACGAATGTCGCTGGCACCGTTCTTTTCGTCCATTCCACGTGTTGACACGTTTAATTATTCGACCGGGCAGTACCGCAATGTCTATATGGCCAACCCACCGACGACTCGCGCTACCGAATCATCACGGGTGCGTCCAGAGCATCAATGGTACAAGAAGATTCGGACTCTGCGCTAAATCGGTGTCAACGGCGTCACTGGCCGCGCGCCGGTAGCTCACCGTAAATGCCTTCTGTAAAGCAACATGCGTTGTTTCTCGCGGAGTCCGGAGGTTTCTCTCTGGTACTGGCAGGGTGGGGGGCGTAAACTATACGTCATCAGGCACAACCGGCATCGGAGTTCCGTCCCACCTTTTGCGGAGATCAAAATCATGAAACGTGTTGCATTGACTGCTTTAGCTCTTACTCTGGTTGTGGCAACCGGCTTGGTAGGCGCTGATAAGAAAGCGGAAACCAAGAAGGCAGCAAAGACCGTCGTTGTGGGAGCACAGGCACCCAGTTTTATCATTAAAGACACCAACGGAAAGCAAATTGACCTGAAGAAACTTTCCGCCAAGGGGCCGGTACTAATTCGCCTCACCTGTGGCTGCAGTGGCTGCGACAAGGAGTTGGCTTACTTCCAGGAATTACACAAGGCCTACAAGGGCAAGGGACTGACGAGCCTGGCCGTGTTCCGCGAACCTGATAAGAAGGTCGAGGCCTACGTCAAGAAAAAGAACCTCACGATGATGTACGCCGTGGACACCAAGGGCGCCAGTTGGAAAGTCTTTGAGACGACCACGATGCCAACCAACTTTCTCATCGAGAAGGGTGGCAGGATCATCTCGATTGCTAATGGCTGCGATCCAACCGGACTGCTGGCAACCAAGCTTTCGGAAAAGGTAGCCAAGCTCGTGGATAGCAAGGCCGTGGACGTTCAGAAGCAGGTTCAGGCCAAGGATAAGAAATAGCGTGAGTTAACGAACCTCGTTCGCA
>JBDOMT010000414.1:0-7826 GCA_039831705.1 Pirellulales bacterium
CCACTTCGTGGCGATTGCGGTAAGTAAGCCATAACCAGAAAGTCGGGCTTTAGCCGACTGTCGGCGAACCCTCCGCCTTCAGGCGGTGGTCTTCAGTTGTGCGCCGGTACTTACGCATTTCGCTCTTCGTATACGGCGTGTAACAGCGACTCGACGTTCTTGTGTTTTTTCTTGCGTTCCAAGGCATCGTCCAGCAGACGATGTGCGTCCGTTTCGCTATGTCCCAAGGCGCGTAGCACTTCGAAAGCTTCGCTTACCAGATCACGTTCGACGTCGGCTTGTGTGGGTGCATCCCGAGCGATCAGCAGAGCAAATTTTGGCACTTTGCGACGCAGTTTGGCAATGATTCGTTCGGAAGTAGCCGGCCCGATCCCTGGCAGTGTGCTGAGCCCTTTGGCATCCTGATCTTCGATCATCGCTGCGACTTCTTGGACAGGTCGGACCATCGCCCTCAGGGCCTTCTTGACACCTACGCCGTCGACTTGGCAGAACAGTTCAAAAAATTCCCGTTCGATACCGCTTAAGAATCCAATGAGTCGCGGTGTCAGTCTTCCCTGCATAGGATTGCCCTCCAGGTATTCGATCGTGTGGAGGCTGATCGATTGTCCGATCATTTCCTGCAGATGGCGTCGGGTAAATTCGGGAATGAATACTTCGTGTTCAAACGCATCAACTGCCAGTGTGAGACGTTCGCCCGAAACGTGAACTGGGGTACCGGTAATTTTTGTGATCATTTTATAAAGGGTGATGCGGAAAGCGGAAAGATAACTCTGGACTCTCAACTCTCAACTCTCTTCAATTTTCCTGCGGGGCCGTAGGTTTGGTAATAGTGGCACATGGCGATGGCCAGTGCGTCAGCTACGTCGGGAGGGTCGGGCAAAGTTGATAAATTTAATTCGTATTGAATTGCCTGTTGTACCTGAAATTTTGAGGCTCGGCCACTTCCGGTGAGAATGCTTTTGACTTGTGTGGCGGCATAGTCGGCCACTTCCAGCCCACCTTGGGAGGCCGCCAGGCATATCGCGCCGCGTGCATGTCCCATCAAGATGGCCGTCGTGGGTCGATCGTAATGGGAGTAGAGTTTTTCCAAGGCCATCACATCGGGCTTCAAGGCTTGGATGACATCGGTGACTCCGGTGTGAATATCATGAACACGCTCAGCGAGAGTTCCGCGTGCACGGCCTCGTACCACGCCCGCTTCTACCAATAGATGCCGTTTGCCAATAATTTCCAGCACTCCATAACCGGTAATATTCAAACCAGGATCAATCCCCAAAATCCGCAACGGAGATCCCAGAATTTTGAGGACTGGATCTGAATTCATAGTCGCCACTTTCCCTGCCTTCCCAATTCCGCAAAGTCTTGCCGAACCATTGCCTTGAATGGATGTATTTTGACAGGATAAACAGGATGTACAAAATTATTTGCACCATTCGATCGTAGATCTCTACACATTGAAATTTCTATCCGGTAAATCTTGTTGACCTGTCAGAAATTTTTTATAATTAGTTTAGTCAACAAGACCATTCCGCAATTTGAATTTCGCTTTTAGTTCTGTTCCCATTCCGTCCCACCGGGGCGGTCTTCCAGGGTAATGCTCAATTCGTCTAGCTTGTTGCGGATGGTGTCGGCGGTGTCGAAGTCCTTATTGCTGCGGGCAAATCCACGGAGTTCAATCAGCAATTGCATTGCCCCATCGGTCGAATTCTCATTGCCACCAGTCCATTCGGTACCACCGGCACGATCTTCCAAGGCGATGCCTATGGGGTTGAGGCCGTCACGAATTCTATCGGCAGTGGCAAAATCTTTCTTTTCCCGAGCCAGGGTACGTAGAGCCATCACCAGTTGCATCAAAGGATCGAGCAGACCGTTTGCATCATGGTCCCCATCGGCCCGTTTGTAACAGAAGATGCCAAGTATTCCAGCCAGTTCTTTCCAGGTTTGAAACAGTTGCTGCAGCTTGCTCAGGTCATGGGGGTTTCGCTGGCCGGTTTCCCGCCCCCCCTTTTCTGAGTTGCCTGGGTCTTGATCCAGATCTGTCGCGTCGCAAAATTTATTGATTTGTCTGGCAAGTTCAAACAGTTCCCCAATGGCACCACCCGTATTAAAATCGTCGTCCATGGCCGCCAGGAATTTATCTCGGCAAGCTAAAGCAGCCAACAAAGTGGGGTCATCGTTGGCTGCAAAGACTCCCTCCGCCCGCGTGGCAGGAGCTTCCAGATCGTAAAAGTCGTTGCCCGTGATCCGCTGATATCGTTTCAGCAGACGAAAGAAAGAATCTAAACCAATGCCAGCCTCTTCAATTTCGGGTTCGTTAAACAGGACCGTACTGCGGTAATGGGTACGCAGTAAAAAGAAACGAATCCGCTCTCCGCCTTGTCTCTCGATCAGGTCGGCCAGGCCACCCGCTCCCTCGGAACGGCTCATTTTTTTCCCTCCGGACCCAGGCCCCGTTTCGGAATTTCCTTCGGGTTGATCGTTGCGATCACTTCGACCACCGACCTTGCCTGTTTGACTGGAGGCACGCAGCAGGCCGTTGTGGGCCCAATAGCGGGCCATCGGGCGATGATGGCAGCATTCGCTTTGGGCAATCTCGTTTTCATGATGCGGGAACACTAAGTCGAGTCCACCACCGTGAATGTCGAATGTTTCTCCCAGCAGCTTCCGACTCATGGCCGAGCATTCGATATGCCAACCTGGACGGCCATTGCCCCAAGGACTTTCCCAGGAGGGCTCGCTGGGCTTGGACGCTTTCCAGAGTGCAAAATCGGCGGCGCTGCGTTTGCGTGCTACGGTACTCCCTCCTTCGCCCTGGAGATTGTCGATGGAACGATTACTTAGCTTGCCGTAACCAGCGTCCTTGGTAACATCAAAATAGACATCGCCTTGAGATGCATAAGCGAAATCTTTATCTACTAAGGAGCCAATCAAATTGATAATGTCGTCCATGCATTCGGTTGCACGAGGAAAATGGTCGATTTGGTCGACACCTAATGAGGCCAAATTTTCCTGGTAGTCGATGATATTCTCTTCGGCCACCTCCAGCATCGAGATGTCCCTCTGGTTGGCCTTGGCAATCAATTTGTCGTCGATATCGGTGATGTTAACCACCCAGGTCACTTCGAATCCACAGTAAGTCAGATAGCGTTTGATGCAATCGAAAATCACTGGCCCCACCATATGGCCAATGTGTGCTTTATCGTAAACTGTGGGGCCACATAAATAGATGCCCACCTTGTCAGGTTGAACGGTGCAAAAATGCTCTTTGCGCTTGCTCAGGGTATTGTAGATGCGTAACGAGGTATGCGGTGTTGAGAGTGTCACGGGTTCCATAATTATTTATTGGCGGCAAGCCAAACTTTTCAGATGGTATGGGGAATTATAAGGGAAGGGCTGTCATTCAATCGGTGTTTATGGGTCTGAAAAGATTTGTTTGCCTTTGGGGCTATCGCCGGTAATGGCGACGTTAGGTTATTCGTTCTGTGCTTCAGCTAGCAATATGACACAGCGGGCACTGATTGCTTCTTCGCGTCCGACTGGGCCGACTCCCTCTCCCGTTTTGCCTTTGACAAAGACCTGGGAAGGTTTGATCTCAAGTAATTGGGCGATTCGCTCACGTATGCTTTTCCGATGATTACTCAGACGCGGGCGTTCGGCGGAAACTACACAGTCGAGGTTTAAAATTTGGTAGCCGGCTGAGGTGACGTGTCGGGCTGCTGTCTGCAGCATTTCTCCGGAATCACGGTTGCGGTTTGCCTCGTCCGTGTTGGGGAATAATTCACCAATGTCCCCGCAACCGGCTGCTCCTAGCAGGGCGTCGGTAATTGCATGCAGGAGCACATCGGCATCGCTGTGCCCCACCATCTGTTGATCGTGTGGAACGTCGATTCCTCCCAAACGCAATGGACCTCCCGGAGTCGTACGATGTGTGTCCTCACCAAGGCCAATCCGGCAGGGGAGCATGGCAGATTTGTTCCTGGGAACTCGTTTTCCAGTTCTGGCAAGTTGCCATGATCGCAGAACGCCTCCAAGACGATCTCGCGCGGGAATTATACTGCACAGGTCAGGGGCCCACAACGCGAGTCTTCGTTGTTTCGCTGATCTCATTTTCATGCATCATTTATAAATTCTCTGCGGTTCTTCGTGTCCTCTGCGTTAAAATTTACGACCTCGCGAAACCTATTGCTAGCCTGGGTGTGCGACTTTACCGCCTATCCACCGTTTTCCAGCGCCGCCAAGTCCACCAGGACATGGCAATCCCGATGGGCCGGTTGATCCAGGCGTAAGTCCAAACGTGTGCCGTGGGCCAGGGCATGGACTACCTTCAATGTGGCCGCAGGACCATCGACCGGTTCGGCTTCAACTTGAGGTGAATGAGGGAGTGGCGGGCAGAAACCGACATGCAATGACACATTTCGCTGCCCTTTCTTGAAGTCGGCACGCAAGGTGCCGTAGATAGTTTCCTGGCCGGCCTGATTACGGACCCGAAAGAGTTGCTGCAGGAGCTGTTCGTCTTCTTCCGTGGTGAGACTGTCGGTGATGAGAATTTCCGAAGCGGGAGCGTCTGAGATGAGATGGGAAGTGGAATCAGAAGTGGAAATGAGATTTTCCGTTTTAGGAAGGTATTTGCCTAGCAACGGAATCGTCGGTCTACCGCCGTCGAAGAAGGATTGCCGCCAGAACTGGTCTGCTACAAGCAGTGGAATCCAGATGAGCCAGTCGCTCAATTGGTTCCCCGGGTAGGCGCAACCCACGGCCATCAAAACAAGACCTATCGAGGAGCCCCAACCGATCCAGGGATTCCAACTGGCCCAGCGGGATTTCTTGTAGCAATCCTCTTTTAAATGGCGGTCATTACGATCCAGCCAGGCATTGTGACGCCGCCAGGCATTGCGGCCATAGGCTACCAGAGTTGTGGAGATCAGCGCCGTAAATACCATGGGCCCTGTGGGGAACGGCTCTTGGAAGGCGCCCGAAAATCTACGTACGACTAACAGCAGCCCCACAAGATTAAGCGTGGCCATGCTGGCTAAGACGGTAATTGGCAGCCATTTGTGCCAATTTATAGATCGGCAAACTTTTTCAGTTTTTAGTGCACACTTCGGTTTCATGGTTAAGCAGCGTCCATGGTCAAGAAGCGTCTATGGTCACGAAGCAGCCACGGCATTCAGGTTCGCGGCTTCCGCCAGTACGGAGGTCTTGTCGGTGCGTTCCCAGGTAAATTCGGGCTCGTTGCGGCCAAAGTGTCCACCGGCAGCCGTTTTGCGATAGATGGGCCGTCTTAAATCGAGGTGCTCGATGATTGCTGCTGGAGTAAGGGGAAAGTGTTCCCGCACCAATTCACAGATTCGTGAGTCTTCGATTCGCCCTGTACCCTCGGTGTCGATGTGGATGCTCACCGGTTCGGAAACACCAATGGCATAAGCAAGCTGCACTTCACACCGATCGGCCAAACCGGCTGCCACAATATTTTTCGCTACGTAGCGGGCCATATAGGCCGCACTACGGTCGACCTTGGTGGGATCCTTACCGCTGAAGGCTCCGCCTCCATGCCGGCCCCAGCCGCCGTAAGTGTCGACAATGATTTTTCTTCCGGTGAGTCCGCAGTCACCATGGGGTCCACCTACCACAAACCGGCCAGTCGGGTTGATGTGGTAAGTAATTTCTCCATCTGCGGCTACCAAGTCTTCAGGTAGTTCTGGCTTGATGATATTTTCAATAACGAATTTTTTAATTTCTTCGTTCGACACATCGGGCGCATGTTGGGTGGAGACGACGACGGTGTCAATTCTTACCGGCTTCTGGCCATCGTATTCGATGGTGACCTGACTTTTGCTGTCCGGCCGCAGCCAATCCACTTCTCCTTGTTGACGAGCTGTCGTGAGCCGATTGAGAATTCGGTGTGACAGGGCAATGGGAAGCGGCATCAATTCGGGCGTGTCATTACACGCATAACCGAACATCAGACCTTGGTCGCCTGCTCCAACGTCTTTGCCTTGGGCTGCATTATCGTCAACTCCCTGGGCAATGTCTGGGCTTTGTTCGTCGATGGTGACCATGACCGCACACTGGTCGGCACCAATTCCCATGGAGGCATCCAGGTAGCCGACATCTCGTAGCACATTACGGACGACTTTTTGCATGTCGACAAACGCGGAGGTAGTGATCTCACCTGCAATCACGACCAGGCCGGTAGTCACCATGGTTTCACAGGCAACTCGGCTGTAGGGATCCAGTTCAAATAGGGCATCCAAAATGCCATCGGAAATCTGGTCAGCCAGCTTATCGGGGTGGCCCATGCTGACTGCTTCGCTGGTGAATAAATATTTTCCTGATGCCACGGATTTGGTTCTCCACATGAAGTACTGATTTTCGATTCAGAGGACGTCAGTATAGACGGTCTTTTGTATTTCAGGCAACCGTTAGTTCCACGTTTCTGGTAGGTGTTGAAGAAGAATTTCAGGTAGCCCGACTAGCCAACTGCCCTGGCTGGCATGATAATGGCTCCTTGCCCTTTACCTTCTGCAAATAAATCGGAGCATTCCATGGCCCGTTGGCCACGTTCTGTGTGGACGTCGTTGGTTACGTACGGCATTATTTTTATCCTGTTTCCACTCTGCTGCCTGCTGGCATACGCTTGGGTACAGCAGTGGTGGATATTTGATGCGAATTCATGAATAGACTAAAGAAAAGTACGACATGCCCCATTCTGATATTGCCGCAATGCGAGAACATTTGGCATCCTATGACCAAGAGCATGTGCTGCAATTTTGGGACCAATTGGAACCCCTGGAGCAACAAGCATTGGCTCGACAGGTCGAGCAGATCGATCTTCAACTTATCCAAGATCTCTATCGTAGTGTCGATGAGTCCCCGAGAGACAGTGGTGAATCTTCGGGCGACCGAAACGGGCAGGATTGGGAGTCACTAGCCCGGCGCGCGTTACCGCCGCAGGCGCTACGATTGGCCGAATGGAGCGACGGCTCAGATAGTTCTTGTAAGGGCGTTAGTTCTAGTAATGGCGCTTCGAATGCTGGCCCTTTATTGGGGTGCACTCAGACCGCAGCACGCGAGCGGGGAATGGAGGCGTTGCGTGCAGGCAAAGTAGGAGTGCTGCTGGTCGCGGGAGGGCAAGGGACACGGCTTGGTTTTGAGTTGCCTAAGAGTCTCTTTCCGATTGGTCCCCAATCGGAGTCGACGTTGCTGCAAATTCATGTGGAGAAGGTCCGAGCAGCATCACAACGTTATGGAGTGTCGATTCCACTCTATCTGATGACCAGTCCAGCTACACATGAAGCGACTGTACAATTTCTCCAGCAACACGATCGGTTGGGACTCGACGAGTCGCAGCTTTTTGTTTTTTGTCAGGGCTTGATGCCTGCGGTCGATATCCAGACAGGCAAGCTATTGATGTCTGATGTGGGTGAAGTGTTCATGTCCCCCGATGGCCATGGGGGGACCATTGCTGCTTTGGCCGCTAGCGGGGCGATCGATCATATGGACGATCATGGGATCGAGCAGTTGTTTTATCTTCAGGTCGATAACCCGTTAGCCCCCGTAGGTGATCCTGATTTGATAGGCGCTCACCTCTTGAGTGACTCAGAAATGACTTCTCTGGCAATTGCAAAAAGCGGCCCATTGGATCGACTGGGCAATTTTGTGATGCTCGATCATCGTTTGCAGATTATTGAATACAGCGACTTTCCTACAGATGTGGCGGAACGCTGTAATGATTCAGGTGAGTTGGTTTTTTGGGCTGGCAGCGTAGCCATTCATGTGTTCCAAGTCGAATTTCTCAGACGTAGCCTGGCACTAAAAGAAGCATT
>JBDOMT010000028.1:0-1867 GCA_039831705.1 Pirellulales bacterium
AAAGGAGCAACTGTGGGGAGGCGAATTTTGGAGCGATGGTTATTTTGCAAGTACGGTGGGGAAGCATGGAAGCGAGTCTACCATTTCGCAATATGTGAAAAAGCAGGGTGGATCGTATAGCAAACTGCACGAGGATCGCCAAAATACATTGTTTTGAACAAATACCCCGCCGCTTGCGGCGGGGATCTTTATTCGGTCTTTGACATCCAGTTCCTTACAGGCAATCTGTGCGGTCAGATGCCTGGTAGACTTTATCCACAAGGGATTGTCTTGTCACTGGATCGGACATAAGTCAAAGTTAACTCCGTATCGTACAAGTACCGCCACTCGATATCTGCTTTCGCGAGAGCAACACGGTCCTCTATTACCTCATACAACATCCACTAGAGTATCAGTCTGTGTGAATCTAGTAAATGTGCGGACGAATGTGGATTTTTATTGCTTTTTACGATGACATTTAGTAATCAAAAGCTTGCATGAAATGGGAGGCTCGCTAGGATGGACGGAGGTTTCACCATAAGTGAAAACCATGAAAATTCTAGTCTCTTGCAGCACGAGTCGCACTTTTACCACAAGAGTTCCCAAGACGGCTGAAGCTGTCCGATTTATTTTTTGGAGGAATTTACCGTGGACAAGCTCATCATCACTGTGACGTGCGATTCTACGATGGCGTATCCGTCTAATCCGCACAATCCTACGCCCCAAGGATATGACCAGGTCGCTCGAGAATATATTCGTTCGGTCAACGCCGGAGCAAGTATCTGCCACTTGCATGGCCCTTATACGATCGACGAGGAGATTCAGGCCGATGGAACCAAACTCTCCGATCTTGACATTCCAGGCTGGGTCAAACTAACCACCGATATTACCGATGATGTCGACTGTATCATTCAGTACGGTATCGCAAATGGCCGCTTTCCTCAGCGAGTGGAACTTGTCCATGCACTTGCTCCCGACATGATTTCCACTTGCTTCAACGCACACGATGAGTGCTTCGATTACGAACCTGGCTGTGATCCAGTCGAACTCTACGGTTTACACGACCGCGTGGAACTTGCCAAATACTGCGATTTGAGCCACGAGACGGGTGTCACTTTGGAGTGCGAATGTTTCCATTATGGGGGTGTCTGGAATGCCGAGCGTTTCGTAGCTCTGGGTCGGCTGAAGACGCCCGTCTGGATAACGTTCTTTTTGGGATGGCGCGGAGGTTGCTATACTCCACCGACTCTTAAAGCCATGCAGTACATGCACGACCATTTGCCTGAGAACTTTCAATACAATACGTCTTGCATGGATCCAGACCTTCATTGGCGTGTACTAACCATGGCAATCTTGTTGGGTGGTCACGTTCGTGTCGGCATGGAGGACAATCCATTTCTTTCTCCAGGAGAATACGCAGAATCGAACGCTCAGTTGGTCGAAAAAATTGTCCGTATTTCCCGTGAGCTGGGGCGCGAAATTGCAACACCTGCCGAAGCTCGTCAAATCGTTTGGCCCAATGGGCGATGAAATCCTGTTGACAACTGCGGACGTGTCATGCTTATTGGTAATCCCATGGTTTTTCGAACGTTGCCCTTAGAAATGGCACTGGAGAAAGCCGCGGCAGCCGGTTACGAAGCGCTCGAACTCTGGCCGCCACAAATCGCTGAATGTCGGACCCCCGAGTTGCGTCACCAATTGGCCAGGCGCATGGCGTCTGCGGGAATTGAACTGATTCGGTTAAATTGTGCCGATCGTGATTACTTCCAAGCACTCGATTCGCCATCGGACCTGTCAGTTGCGCTGCTAGGCCTTCAAGCAGATATCGATCAGGCGGCCGATTTGGGTATGTCACAACTGCTAACCTGGGAAGGTCGCCGTGGCGAAT
>JBDOMT010000205.1:0-7793 GCA_039831705.1 Pirellulales bacterium
AACCGACCAATTATTCTCAAGCGAACAAAGAGGCGATACGCGATGCCATACGATTTCGGTGCGCATTAAGCTCGATTCCAAAAACAAGTAGAACTTACGCTCTTTATTCGCTTGATCGGGGACTAGTGAACCGCTATCGCTGGTGGGAACAGGTTCGAAAGCAAGAGACTCCCGAATGGCCATTACCGCCATACCATGTTTTGCAATGGGTCCACTGACTAAAATTACATCTCCCGGCTGCAATTGGCGGGGCCCCGCAGAAAGCTTTTTGACCTGGCCAATTCCGGTGGTATTGATAAACAATTGGTCCGCTGCGCCACGCGGAACCACTTTAGTGTCACCCGTGACGACTTGCACGCCTACCTGTCGAGCGGCCTCAGCAATGCTCTGCAGAACCAGATCGAGTGTTTTTAGCGGCAAACCTTCTTCCAGGATGAGCCCCAAACTGATCCAGAGCGGCCGCGCACCGGAGACTGCCAAATCATTAGCGGTCCCATAGACGGCCAGCGATCCGATATCACCTCCTGGAAAGAATAAGGGGGAGATGACAAAGCTGTCGGTCGACATTGCCAGCCTGCCATCCACCGCAGGAAGCTGGGCAGCATCGCCCATCTGCAATAGGGTTTCGTTCTCAACCGCGTGCATGATCCGTTCACGTATCAACCGCCGCATCAGTCGCCCACCCTCGCCATGAGCAAGCGTGATGATGTCGCCTCCCCCAGAATCGGGCAACGGACAGATGGCGGAACCTGGTATTGTCATGGCGGTGTTCAAGGTATTGGTCTACTGATTGTATAGTTACTGCATAGGACATTTAGAATGGCACGGTATTTCGAGTGTTAAGAGTGCTATTATTACATTTTAGTAGTGCGTGCTAGGGATTTTCACAAAGCATCTTTGGAACGATTAAAATCAGAATATCGAAAATAGGCCGCACAGGCGCCTTCGGCTGACACCATGGGCGCTCCCAAGGGAGAATCGGGCGTACAACGAGTGCCGAAAGATTCGCAATCGGTTGGCGTCAATTTCCCGATCAGCACCTTGCCACTACGACATTCGACCGGTTCGATTACAGCAAGCCCCGAATATTCGAACCGCTGGGCGGCATCGAATTGCTGCCATGTCTGCCGCAAACGCAGTCCACCCTTGGGAACGATACCAATGCCGCGCCAGGGACGATCGGTCGGCTCGTAGACATCTTCCACAATTTCCATGGCGCGCCGGTTTCCTTCGATCGCGACGCTCCTTGGGTACTGGTTGCAGACAGACGCTTCACCCCGTTCTAATTGGCGTACGGCCTCCAGGATGCCATTGAGTAAGTCGACCGGCTCAAAACCGGTGACGATGACTGGCAACTGGAATCGCTCAACAAACTCCACATAACTTTGGTAACCCGCCACGCTGCAGACATGGCCGGCGGCCAGGAAAGACTGCACACAGTTGTCGGGACTGGTGACTAGCATTTCCATTGCCGGTTGGACCCGAACATGGGCCACCAGAAGCGAAAAGTTTTCTAACGCCAGCTTGCGTGCCTGATAGGCTGCCAGGGCGGTCGCGGGAGTGGTTGTTTCGAATCCTACTGCGAAAAAAACAACTTGTTGATCGGGGTTTTCTCTGGCGAGTTGTACTGCGTCCAATGGCGAATAAACCAAACGCACATTACCGCCACGAGCACGCACTTGGAGTAAACTTTCACGGCTACCTGGAACCCGTAACATGTCACCAAAACTGGCCAATATGACTTGCGGCCGGCGAGCCAGTTCAATCGACCAATCAATCGATTCCAATGGGGTTACGCAAACCGGACAACCCGGCCCATGAATCAGGCGAACGAATCCTTCCAGTTCCTGCTCGATCCCATGACGCAACAAGCTATGGGTCTGGCCACCACAGACTTCCATGATCGTCCAACACCGAGTGGCCGTTTGACGGATCTCTTGAAGAAGACGCTTGCAGGTACGTCCGTCGCGATATTCATCCACGTATTTCATCATCATCATCATCATTCAAGCCTAATTCGTTAAGGCTCTTGAGTAAATCGGCCGCTTTTTCCGCGTCGATGCGGCTGATCGCAATGCCGGCATGGACCAGGCAATAGTCTCCTACCTCCGCCTCGGGAAGGCAGGCCATGCTGACCTGTCGCCGGACTCCATCGAATTCGATCAACGCAGTGTCAAAGGGAGGATCACGTCGGGTCCACTCCACCAGTTTGCCAGGTGCCGCTAAACACATCGGTTATTCGCCTGTTTTTCATGTGACGCTGCAAATGCCAGCTGGCCCGCAGCAAGGCCACCATCCCCCGGTGGAATCTTTCCAGGCAAACCAAGCAGACTCGGTCCATCTTGAAGTTCTTCCACGACCAGCTCGGTAAGCCGTTTGTTTTGAAATACACCACCGGTCAGCAAATGAGGCAAATGGGGCCAACTACGACATACTTCAGCAATACCCTTGGCTAGAGTTCGATGAAATCGTTGCGACAAAACGCCCGCATCGACTCCTGCATCTCGATCCGTCAGTAGACCCGCGATCAGTGGACGCCAATCGAGCTGTTTCATTTTTTTTCCAACCAGCGGAAAGTTGTAATATCCGTCATCGTTCAGGTCGACCGCTGCTTCCAACAGCATGGCCGGCTGTCCATCGAACCCGGCTCGTTCGATTCCCAGGATAATTGCGGCGGCCCCGTCGAAAAGACGTCCCGCACTGGTGGTGACAGGTGAAAAATCGCTGTTGTTGATAATCCCTTCAACCAACGCCTGCCGCTGAGACGTGACTCCCGGCCAGACGAGATCGTTTCCATCGTCCAGTTGGCCGATGGTTAGGGCCAAGGCTACTCGCCATGGTTCCCGAATAGCAGCTTCTCCCCCTGGAAGACAGAATGGTCGCAGATGGGCAACCCGTTTGAAAATAGTGGCGGTGGCAAGCAGAAACTCGCCTCCCCAAAGGGTGCCGTCGGACCCATAGCCGGTGCCATCCCAAGAGATTCCCAATACGGTCTGTTCCAGCAGGTGGTGTTCGACCATCCCTGCCACCACATGAGCATGATGATGTTGTACAGCCTTGCGCGATTGAGCCTTGCCCCAAGTGCTGCTGCTACGGGTAGCCCACTGGGTAGTAAAATAGTCTGGATGCAAATCGTGGACGACACTTTTTGGAGTGAATCGATAAAGTTGCCGCACATCCTCGTCCTGCTGCAAATAACGTTCACGGGCTGCCAATCCTTCCAGGTCTCCTAAGTGGGGGCCGAGAACGGCTTGCACACCGTTGGACCAGGCAATTGCCCCCTTGAGATGTCCACCGGTGGCCAAGAGAGGCTGGCAATCGGGCAATTCGAGTGCCAGTGGCGCCAACCCCCGAGCAAGCCGGATGGTGACGGGCCGGTTGGCAATCACACGGATCACGCTGTCATCAATGGGGCGCTCGATAGGACGATTGTGATGCAGCCACAGGTCGCACATGTCTTGCAGATTTTCTTGGGCGCCAGCGATGGTGTATTCCAGCGGATCTCCTTCTCGGTTTCCACTCGTACAGACAAGCGGACGGGCCAAATCGGCGGCAAGCAAAGCGTGCAGGGGAGTTGTGGGCAACATGAGACCGACTGTGTTGAGGCCCGGATGGATGCCGACCGCCAAACTGGAATTTTCCCGAGGAGTGAGCAAAAGAATCGGCCCACTGGAATCGGTCAGTACGTTCCTTTCGGTGTCGTCCAGCCAAGCCAGGCGGTCCGCCATGGAGAGATCCTCGACCATCACCGCAAACGGTTTTTCTCGGCGTCCCTTACGTTCTCGCAACTGCCTGACTGCCCCTTCGTTAGTAGCATCGACTAATAACTGATAGCCTCCCAGGCCTTTGATGGCCACGATGCGTCCCGCCAACAGAGCCAGGGCAGCGTTTTGGATCGCCTGGTCTCCATCGGCCCGCTTGCCACGGTCCCAATCACCGTCGATGTTGTCACCGTCGATGCTGTCGATCGACCAGACTCGCGGACCACACTCACAACATGCATTGGTCTGGGCGTGGAATCGCCGATTCTGGGGACTTTCGTATTCCTCCAAGCATAATCCGCACAGCGCAAACTGAGCCATCGTCGTATCGGGTCGCTCATACGGCATTCCCCGGATAATCGACCAACGTGGTCCACACGCGGTACAACTGGTCATTGGATAGCGCCAGCGCCGGTTGTCCCGATTGGCAATTTCGCTACGACACTTAGAACAGACCGACAGATCGGTAGGAAGACGGGCCGTCAAAGGTCCGTTGCATGGTTCATGCAAAATTGCGAACTGGTCAGCACCGATCGGGTCGATCGACTGTTGGGTCATCTCCTCTAAGTCAGATCCTACCGGCAGGGCCTTTGGCAACTCATGGCCAAACCGATCGATCAGATCGACGTTTCCTTCCACGTCAATTTCCACACCGCGCGATGTGTTTTGTACCTGTCCTGCCAGATGCAGTTCATTGGCCAATCGGAAGATCGTCGGACGAACTCCCAGTCCTTGTACACGTCCGCGCAACATGAATCGACGGGCAATGATCGGTAAGCCAGCAATAGTTCGAGGAAGGGTGGTCATTGTGTGTTGAGAGTTGAGCGATAAGTGATGAAGATTCCCGTTAAGGGGCAAACTCCTGTTTTTTGGTGCGCAATAGTTCGTACCAGGCTTCCATACCTTCTCCAGTGAAAGAGCTGACGGTCAGGATGGTCAATTGTGGCTGGACGGCAAGTGCATCTAATTTGGCTTTTTCAATCGAAAATGAAACGTGTGGGAGAAGGTCGGATTTGCTGATGACCAACACATTGCTGGTCCGAAATGCTTTGGGATATTTGCCCGGTTTGTCATCCCCTTCCGGGGTGCTCAGCATAATCACTCGAACATGTTCACCCAGATCGTGCGAGGCGGGACAAATCAAATTGCCAATATCCTCGAGAAACAGGAAGTCGAATTTCTTGTCTCCAAGCTTTGGCAGTGCCTTCTCGATCAATGGTATTTCGAGATGGCAGGCTCCCCCTGTCGTAATCTGGCAGGAAGGCGCATAGGGAGCAAGTCGTTGGGCATCACGTTCGGTCTCAACATCTCCAACAAGAATCCCAATCGTTTGCGACTCTCCTAGTTTTTCAGCCGTACGTTCCAACAGGGTCGTTTTCCCTGACCCTGGTGACGAAAGCAAACGAACGACCAACGTTCCCTGTCGAGTCATCGCAATGCGAAACGCATCGGCTGCTGCCTGCCGCTCAGCACGAATGTCGCGCTGAACTTCTATGGTTTTTTGCGACATACTTTGGGCCTCCTGGTTACTTGTTTCGGTTCTTCACCAACTCTAATTGGGTACGTTTGCCCGTGAATTACCTTTACTCCCAAGCGACATCTTGACCCTCTTGTCTTTCAACTCTGGACGCTACACGGTCTTGTCGAACAATTGCCTTGAATGGCTTTATTTTGACAGGATTAACAGGATGTACGGGAACCTAGATATCTACACAATGAAATTCCTGCTCAGTAAATCTTGTTTATCCTGTCTGAAAATATTTAAAATTAATTAGTCAACAAGGCCACGCTACACTCTCAACTCTCCAAAGGCCAGCATAAGGCGAATTCGGCCCACTTGCCTTGCTCACTCTGAGCCAAGACTCGTCCCTCATGCAATTGCATAATCCGCCATACCATGTACAGCCCGATGCCTGTCCCTTTTTCTTCCTTTTTCTTTTTTCAGGGCTGGGTCATCGATCCTTGAAAACTTTTTGAACAATTTGGTCCGCTGAGATGGATAAAACCCAGGACCTTCGTTCCAGACTGCGATATGAAATTGCTGCTCTTCTTCTGAAGTTCGGATGCGAATCTCGCCGTTTTCCTTTCCATATTTGATCGCATCCATCAAGAGGTTCGTCAGTGCAATCTTTATCAGTCGTGGGTCGCAGCGCACCTGCAACAGTTTGTCAGACGAGATCCAATCGACTCGCATTTGCTTGGCTTCCAGCTCGGTTTCAATCAGCTCAAGAGCCGGTTCGATGACCTCGTGACCAAGTTGGACATCGTCGGAAAACTGAGCTTTGAGAGAGACATTCTCCAATTGCGAGAGATTTAGATAATCCTGAATCAAGCCTAATAAGTACTCCCCTTTGGAGACGGATCGCTGAAGCTTGTCAGTTTGCTTTTCATTTAACTCCCCCAGGTAGCCCTCCAACATCAGTCGGTCGTTGGTCACGATTGATGCGATGGGGCTCTGAAGTTCGTGACTGATGAATCCGAGGACCTCCGAGTAGTCGTGGTTGGCCCGTGTAAGCTGCTCGATCTGATAAGCTTTTTCCACGGCCGGTCCGATGTTGTCAGCAATTGCCTGGTGCAACATGGCCTCATGGGCATTGTAGACACCCACCTTGCGCGCACTCCGTATAATAAATCCAATGGTGCGTTTACTATGGCTTCGACCGGAAATTACCAGTGGTGAAGCAATACTGGTACGCAGGCCCTCGCGGAGTTTTTGTCGCGTCGCCCAATGGTCCGGATGTTGCCGAGCATATTCCTCCAAATTGTGACTAATCGTGGGGCCTTTCCGCTGGAGCACCTTTTCCAACGGGCTGCCTACCAAATCGCATTGATAATCGGCTGGCAGGATGAGCGGTTCGTAGGTTGCACGAGTCCAATAGCTGACAAGGCGGGCACCTCCATCTTCTAAAAAGACCAGCGTGAGCCGATCGCAATGCCCTTCTTGTTTAATCGATTCAAAGACAAAATCCATGATCTCCGACAGTGACTCAGCAGCGGCAACTCGATGTCGAACCGTATCGAGCATCAAGCGTTCATGCGGGGAACAGTGCGCAGCAATATCATCCAGGCCAATGGCGCGGACATACTGAAGTGTGGCCAGCAGATGGGTCGCATCGTCACGGATTCGAGATCCCATGCAAGTCAGCAGTCCTGCGGAGAGACCAGGCACTTGGTCCATCAACCGAACTAAGCGACCATGCTCGATCGCCAGGATTATGACATCTCCCCGGGCCAGCAAACGGGCCATCCTGGGCCCTTGCCCCAGCAGTCCCATGATGCCTCCCCATTCCCCCGGCTTGAGCACATTGACCTGAATCATTGTGCCATTGACGGCCGTCTTAATAACTTCCACTTCTCCCTGCATGACCA
This sequence comes from Pirellulales bacterium, assembly GCA_039831705.1. Lineage (GTDB taxonomy): Bacteria > Planctomycetota > Planctomycetia > Pirellulales > Lacipirellulaceae > JAJRWS01. The sequence continues at coordinate 7,131 of JBDOMT010000205.1, forward strand.
CAAAAGTCCAGTCAGCCGCATCACCTTCTTTACAGAGAATCGCCTTGTCGGAATAAGTACGGGCGTGCATTTGGGCTTCGAGCTGGCCGATTGCCTCATCATCAACATTGGGGAAAAAATTTCGCTCACGAAACAAAGTGACCAAGGAAGGCATTTCGTTCGATCGGTGTTGGTTGCCGCTGGCAGGGTCATTCGGTGAGCCGGCAGATGAAGTATTTGCACTCATGGTAATTTCGATCGGATCAACGTCAACAGATTGTCAAAGTCGAGCGGCTTTTGCAACACACCAGCCAACCCCAATGTGGCCGTGTCGGTACTGGTCTGCAATGCATCGCCGACAGAACTAGCCATAAAAATTGGCACGGTACAACCGGCCAATCTCAGATCTCGGACCATCGAAGTACCCGTGTCGATCTCCTCCATCATCAAATCGACAATAATCAGATCGGGTGCATGCTTATTGTACTGAACAAGTCCCTCCTCGCCGGTCGAGGCTTCGACCAGAGAGTAACCATTCGACTCAAGCACCGTCCGCATCAGGGCAAACGCACACTAAGTCCTTTGTAGGCCAAGTACTTGCGTAAGGTAATCGGTATTCCAGCCTGCCATGCGACGCCGCATGGCGATACTTTCCTTGTCAGTGCATTGCTTTAACAGGCTGAT
>JBDOMT010000191.1:0-1857 GCA_039831705.1 Pirellulales bacterium
CCGCTGCCGCCAACGCAGCAGTTGCCGCTAAAGCAGCCGCAGCCAAGTTGGCAGAAGCCGAGAAAAAAGCGGCGGAAGCAAAGGAGTAGAGTTTCACTGGAGGTCGTGGATGAATAATAGTTCGGACATCGAGCTTCTAATAAAGTGGCTGGGGTTGTGGGGTTAAACTCTTATTTATTGTGGAGTTGATCCGCCTTATCCCGGTACCGAACCAGTACCCGCCAGACCTGACTGCGTAGGGCGTGTAGCGGTTTGCTCGATCCGACAAAACCGTTGGCCAATAGGGAAAAAGCAAGCCTACGACCGGTGAGAGTCTGCAGGTAACCAGAGATGGTGGCCACTCCTGTCATGCCGCCTGATTTGGCTGAGACTCGATTACGTGAAATATCCGTCGTAGTCAGTTCAGGCCAATCAAGTCCTTTCAACTCGACTGGATAGACTCGCAGTGATTTGAAATAGGATTTGAAGTGCCGATGCTGATGCATGAAGGCCAGCAATTTCACCGATGAATCGGCGCTAATCAGGTTATAGCGTGACAGGCCCGATCCATCGACCAGACGAAACGAATCTTTTTCCAAGCCCGCCGTCTCGACAAGCCATTGGCTAATAGTTTGAGCTCCCGCGGACCAGTCAGGTTGCTCCGTTCCCTGGACGATGGCCAACTCGTGCAGCAGCACTTCCCCCACCGCATTCTCACTGATCGAATGGAAGTGATTGAGTGTCTCGGCTAAAGAGACCCCGTCCAATCGCCATTGCCGATTCTGTTCTTTAAGTGCTCCTTTTCTTCCTTTTCTCTGCGCCAAGGTGGCGGGCGTGGGAGTAAATGCTACTCCTGAATCGCTCAGGTGCCGAGTCATGAGGGCCTGCACCCATAAGGATGGATCATTCATTGTGATCCGTTTTTTTACAGGCTGCTGCAATGGCCCATGTCCCAATACCTCGATTGAATCGCGAAACGGTTTGCGGGTGATTGTGTACGGTCGTTCTGGATTTATCTGTAGTGGGCCTGCCTGGAGTTGGAAACGAATCGGTGGGTATGCGGCAGGCGGGGCCAGTACGGCCAGGGGAGATTTCTGCTCCGAAGGTGTGAGTCGCACGGTGACACAATTGAAGTCAACCATTAACGGCGTGACCGGCATGTTGTAGTAGTCCGGATCGTCGTCCCACATCCATCCCGGCCCTTTAAGCGAATCGCCATAACGGTGATTGTTCACCACCACCTCTCCTTCGATACGGTGTAGCTTCGTTTCAGCGACCACACGATCTATCCATTCGAACAGTTTGCTACTGGTCAGCATGGCGTTGCCCCCACCAATCAGTATTAAGTTGCCGTGGAGTATCCCATTTCGAATTGGACCTTCCGCGACCAACAACGTCGGGAATTGATGGCTTGGCCCAAAACAATCCAATGCACAGGCTGATGTATAAATTTTTAGATTGGAGGCCGGAGTGAGCAAGCGATTTCCACTTCGGTCGTAGAGTATCGCGCCCGATTGCAAATCGACAACCTTTAGAGTGATGGTCGCTCGGAGCGCACTTGGGTGACCGTCGAGTACCTCATCGAGCGAAACGATCAGATCGTGTTCATCGAGTGGTCTATCATCGTCGACCGATTGAGCATGAACTAAAAATGGATTCAATCCAACACATGCTAGTATTAGAAGCAAAAAGTACTTGTAATCATATTTCATTTGGTTCTTCACCGAATTTAGAATAAGTGATTTTGTTCACAACCAAGATCCTATTTCACTAAACCTCCCCACAACTTGTGGACAGTCTGTTAAGATTGTCAATTATTCACAAGATGGAGGTCTAATCGATGACAACGCGTCGTAAATACAGTCGAGAATTCAAGGT
>JBDOMT010000254.1:0-1854 GCA_039831705.1 Pirellulales bacterium
TGAACAGCGGCGCCTTGGCCATGAAGCTAACGGGTCGCCGGGCAGTGATCCCGATCAGCACAGGGTCGATCAAGGAGTTGGGATGATTTGCACAAAAGAGCACCGGCCCCGTGCGAGGAATATGCTCAGCCCCGGTAATCTGGATTTTCGGGTAGTAGCGTTTGATGAGGCCATGGACTACTTTGCGCAGAATCACGCCCAGTACGCTGATCGGATTAAAGACCACGCAACAAGTCTCTCTTGAAAACCCCTGATCTAGTAAATCAACGATCCACTAATATCCTCGCTGCCAGCCTTTGATGGCAAGACAGATTCGCCACATTTCTTTTCTGCACAGGAATCTTCAACCTCTTTTTTTCGATGTCCGATGATGTTTCTGCCCAAGGCGACTTGCAGAGGCACACTTTTACCTACCTGGACGAGGTGATCGGTTTCCCAGGCCTGGGCTTACGGGCTGGAGGTCTTCCCGGACGCACCTGCAGCCAACTTGTGCCGCTGTTGTTTCCAGGCCCATGCTGAGCTTCAACATTGTAAACCAAAAGACCCGGGACAAGCAGGAACCAAAACGGTTCAATCTCGCTACCCGGGACGATAGGACTTCACCTCTCTGTTCTTTAAAATTCCTGATGCCGCGTTAACAACCTCGCCGGACCCGTTTGATCAACCGTTGATTGAGCTGCCGACACAAGTTCAGAGCCATCCCCAACCATCCAATAGAACGCTACCGGTCTGTTGCAACTTGCTGTCACTGCTCCCATTGTGTTATCTTAACACAATGAAAAAGTCCTCCTCAATCAGACTCATTGACCACCGGGAGTAGCAAGATGAAACGCTTACAGAACGAGTCGCGGCGGAGATTCCTTTCGGACGTGGGCAGCGGCATGCTGGTGGCCAGCGTCGGCACGGTGGTAGCAACTGATTTAGGCCTGGCTCAGGCAGCCGAGCAAGATGACAAGCGATTGACTTTTGGCCATCTGGAACCGCTGGTGGCCATGATGCAGGAATCTCCTGTCGACAAATTGCAGCCCCTGCTGGTCGATAAACTCGCCAAGGGAACGGAATTAAAGACACTCGTTACCGCAGGCGCCTTGGCCAACGCCCGCAGCTTTGGCGGCCAGGACTACACCGGTTACCACACGCTGATGGCGCTCTTGCCTGCCTGGCAGTTATCGCAGGAATTGCCGACCGAGCAGCAAGCGCTGCCAGTGCTGAAAGTGCTGTACCGCAACACAGCTCGCATTCAACAAACGGGCAAGACCGGTAACAAGGAGACCCTGCGACCCGTGCAAAGCAAAGAGATTCCACAAGCTGTCGCCCGCGGCCCGATGTTGCAAACGCTGATGCGCAAGGCCGACATGGCTGGCACCGAGGCCGCCTTTGCCGGCATGATGACTTCCAGCAACCCCTATGATGCCTACAACGACCTGCAACACATCGTCCAGGAACAACCCAATGTTCATCGCGTTGTGCTTGCCTGGCGGTCCTGGGATATTCTGCAACTTACCGGAGAGCAGTATGCACGACCGCTGTTGCGTCAATCGGTGCGGTTCTGCGTCGATAATGAAATTAACATGAAGAATACAAACCGTCCGCCGTCAGGAATCCGCACGCTGCTACCGAGCCTCTTGGATGAGTACAAGTTACTCCAAGGCGAACTCGGCAAGACTCAACCGGAAACCAAATGGATTGACAAACTGGCCCGCGAAATTTTTGCTGCTTCACCTGCCGCGGCAGCTGAAGCGGTGGCCGTCGCACTTTCCGAAGGCTTTAACCCGGAAGCGATTGGCGAGGCAATTTCGCTGGCAGCCAACCTGTTGGTATTGCACGATCCCGGACGATCCAGTGCGAACGGTT
>JBDOMT010000324.1:0-1850 GCA_039831705.1 Pirellulales bacterium
AGCCAAATTAGCGGGTCATGTAAAAGGGGTAGCTCATGCGCAAGATCAGTTTGTTGCCGCTGTCCGCTCTGGCAAGCTCGCCCACGCATGCTGGCTGGTCGACGCGTTTTACGGAACACTTCGGCTGGACAAGGTGGTGGAGCATGCAGTCGATGCACCGATCGTATCTCGCACCCCTGTGCGGTATCGTGTGGCTCATCATGACTCCCGCAAACCTGGAGGGAACCGTGCAGGTCGTGCCCGGTACGGCGTCTGTCGTGGACCTGAACACCTCGGTAGAGGTCATCGTCAATGGCATCACGGCCCAGGGGTCGGAGAACGTCAGCAAAACGCGCCTCGTCGGCATGCAGTGGCCGGAGCCCAGCTTCCCGCCATTCGCAGATCCAAACGACTGGACACTGAATGTATCGAGAGATGTCGTGGATCTGGAGGACCGCTCGTTCGCCGCGGCCTGGGCGCAGTATGAGGCCAACTACAACGGGCTCCAGACGGATCTGCTCCTGGGGGCGAGTGCGGAGGGCTTCTCCACGAGCGTCATCTCGCCGGGCGACGATTCGTTTATTGCCAACGGCAACATCAACGGCAACCTGAACATGTTTTTGACGTCGAACAACACGGCGGACCCTCCTGGTCCCTATGATGTCAATCTCGGCGTGACAATCACCGGCGACAAACTCTCTGCCACTCTCCTGGCCGCGGCCGCCTCCATGAGCTACTTCGTCCGGATTACGCCGGACGGCGGTATGCCCGTCGTGTTCAACAACGCATTCACCGACCTCGCCCCGCCACTCGGTGGGCCACCCTTCGTCATCCAGCACAACATAGATTTTCTCGGTGTACTGCTGGTGCCGAACAGCCATACCTTCTTTGCAGAGGTAGAATTCGGGGTCGGAATCGATGACGCATTAGAAACATTCGTCGATGGCCGGACGCTCGCGCAACCCCAGATCAGTTTTGCCGAGGCCAACAGCATGTTCAACTCGACGCTGGCCTTGCACTTCACCGCGCAGCCGACGGTTCCCGAACCAGCAACCCTGCTCTTAGCCCTTGTGGGTCTGACGCTGCTGCCGCGACGCAGGCGGCGCTACCTGATCAATAGTCCCAAGCATGGGGCATGCGCGGCCAAGCAGGAGTTTTAAACCCACTCCAAAACTATTCATCGTGCTTGATCCAACGACTTTCCTAAGGCTTTTGCAGTGACATCGACATAGGGGCTACCTCCATAGATATCAAAGGCAGTTGGCCCTGAGCCTTCGCGGTAGTCGATCTGGTCGAGATCAATTTTGTGGACATTCAGGCTGTCTTGTGTGCGGAAGTAGTAGTCCCTACGAACCGGATCGATGATAGAGATCCAAGACGTTTCTTGAGCAGCCTTTCCCGCACCGCGAGTCATCATCTCCGGCACACCTGTAACGTAGTCGACGGTGTTGAGCAGGTGTACAGACTGGTTGAGTGCAGTGTCGACAGATTCGAGCGGCTCGGACAGATCTCGTTGGATCGCCAGTCGGATGAAGCGATCGGGTGATGTCCACGAACCGGGTAATCCGTTTAATAGACCGCGCTCGCCCGTTTTGGTTTTAGCATCGAGCCGTGGAAAGTCTTTTTTAAAATTCTCGTAGTTTGTCTTATGCCATTCAATGCGGGGCGAGTTTGTCATCACACGAATGTCTCGGGCATCGGTGACATTTAATGCTCCATCGATGTGTTCAATCACATAAAAATTTCCCGACTTATCGCTGATCGCCCAATGGAAAGGGAATACCTGGTGCCACTCGTCATTGAATCCGCCGTAAATGTTGACTTGACGTATTGCCTCGACGGCCTCCTTAACGCTACCGAACTGGCTCAAA
>JBDOMT010000386.1:0-7693 GCA_039831705.1 Pirellulales bacterium
AGAGGCAGCGATGCAGTTGGCAAATGGCCTGTTGGCGGATGTCCAGCTGGCGAATGGGCCTCCGCACAATTACCCAATTCTCTTACCTGATGCCCCTCCTTTTAGTGGGATGCTCTTCTACCGACTCGGACGACTTGGCCACGAACTTCCTGCTCAGCACGGAGCCTGATGGCGTACAGACGGTACTAGAGGTGCGTGAAGCACTGCTGGGACCTGAAACGACCGAGCATGATCATGAGAGGCACGATCACGACGGGCACGCTCATGAGGGCGACGACCATGACGGACACTCGCATGAAGGCGACGACCATGACGGGCACGAGTATGAGGGCGACGACCATGACGGGCACGCGCATGAGGGCGACGACCATGACGGACACGCGCATGAGGGTGACGACCATGACGGACACGCGCATGAAGGCGACGACCATGACGGACACGCGCATGAAGGCGACGACCATGACGGACACGAGCATGAAGGCGACGACCATGACGGACACGAGCATGAAGGCGACGACCACGACGAACACGCGCATGACGGACACGAGCATGAGGGCGACGATCACGACGGACATGAACATGGGGACGAGGACCATGACGGACACGAGCATGGGGACGACGATCATGACGGACACGAGCATGGGGACGACGATCATGACGGCGGGCACTCTGATCACCATGATTCAGAACACCACCACGAACACGACTCGACTACTTCTCCGCCTAGTCAATCGACTGAATCGGTAGGCCCTGCTGGTCCCATAGAGGTCGTAGTGGTGGGAAAAATTGGTGGACTGGCCAACCCCTGGCAACAGACGGAACCTGACTTCCCGTTTGTCAAAGACGCAGCAAAATTTTTCCTGGCTGATCCAGCAGCCGTCGCCGAGCAACAAGCCGATGGCCACCAACATGCACCAGGTGAGGAGTGCGTATTCTGCGCTGCCCATGCTCAAGACACCTCGACCCTGCTAGCGATTGTGCAATTCAAAGACAAACAGGGGCAAATTCTTCGCCACGACGTGCGGAAATGGCTCGCGCTTAATAGCAACGAAACGGTCGTGGTCCACGGCCAGGCCAGGATCATCGCGGGAGGATTGTTGGTCATCGATGCTGACGGCCTTTACGTCCGCCGGTAGCAAATTGCGGCGCTCAGCCCTATTTTATGTGATCAAAGACCTTAGTTGTCGATATGCAACTCGGCTGCAATCGTTTTCAGCCGTTTATCGTTGGTCCACAGAGTGCAATGATCGATCAGGCATGAAGCAAGCAAGTGCACGTCGATGAGCCCAACACCTCGGCCGTGAAGTTGGTGTCGTTCGATTAAAATTCGGACTTCATCGTTTTCGGCCTGGCACACCGAGGGGAGTGCATGCATCAGCTTAAGAATCTCCTCGCGGCTCTGAAGGTTGCCGCATGCAACTTCTCCGAGCACGAACGGATGCATGAGCACTTGTTCCGATTCGAGTAAAGCAACGAGCCGTCCGTTCGAACTCCGAAAATGGTCGATCCAGACCGAAGAATCGACGAGGATCACTTGGCCGGTCTCCGCCGAGGAATTCGCTGAGCGTTTTTGTCTGTCCCACCTAGTGCGGCAAGCCGTTGCGCACTATAGCGAGAAACGAGTGATTCCAGTCCCATTCGGACTAGAGCTGTTTTTTCCCGAATCCCAGTTAACTTGGAAGCCTGCTCCAAAATTTTATCATCGATATTGAGGGTCGTTCTCATGCATACAAATGTAACATACTATGATGCATGTGTCAAGCATGCCATCCTCAAGGACGTTTAATATACGAAGCACCAGCAGTGGGTCTGTGGCAGCCGTATTGACTCACTATGGTGGAAGGCCAGCCAGGTTGTTGGGGTTTAAAACTGGCTCAACCCGCATATTTCACCAAAATACAAGCACGAAGCGCAAGCGAGTGGGTAGCCGTAAGATAACCCACTTGCTTGCGCTGCGTGCTCGTATTTATAAAATCATCGCACCAGCAGCCGCATGGTTCGCAGCCGCCGGCACCAAATCCACAGGCCAACCGCCAACAGCAGTGCCAAAATGATCGCACCCGGCTCGGGCACCGAAACGATGCCACTGATAGGGCCGCTAAACACGGGTGGTGGCCCGAAGGCCAGTTGGAACGCGGCCAGGTCATCGACGTCAACATCCCCATCTCCATCCGAGTCACCCAATGTGTGGGTTGCGTCCAGCAACGAACGATAGTTCCGCTGCCAAGTGAGAAAATCGCCCCCGCCCACCAAGCCATCCTCATTAAAATCGGCCGATGGCACATCGAATAGCGTATTGAGCCGCCAGGCCAAGCCGTAATCATGGGCCGACTGTGTGGAAACCTGCAGCGTATAGGTCCCTGGACTGAGGTCGGTCAAATAGAGATGCTCCACGTTGTCGACCGTACTCAAACTTTCGTCGAGCAGCAAATCAGAAAACGCGTCGGTCGAATTGTAGAGGGTTAAATCGAGATTGGCCAAGGACTCCGATCCTAAAAACGTCGAGCCACTATTGCTATCGGTCACTTGCACATTCCAAGCCAGTACCACCGACAGCTCCGCCGCCGTACTGCCGACAGGTACCTCAAAATTATAGAACCGATCACTCCCTGGGGTGACCTCCTGGTAATCCCAACCATGCGTTCCCACCGCATTAGACGGTTCCCCAAAACTGCCCGAAAATTGTCCACCCAAAGCCATCAAGTAGCTGTTGTAGATATTCAGTTCTCCCGCCCCAAAATGGTTATCGAGCGGCTGAGTGGTGGTATGACTCCAACCACCGGCAATCTCTTCTTTCGTTGCTCCGGCCAACAGTAAGGCCCGCATCACCTCGGACCGGGCCCCAGGGATTTCTACAGACCCCGTGGTTCCTATTAACTCAGCCGAGTCTGCCATCCATTCATGTAGCAACGTTGCCGCGGAACTGGTCATTGCGGTGGCCGCACTGGTGGTGGTTCTAGGCACTACCAAATCAGGCTTGATACGCCCCGGCCCATAAAAATTTTGCGTTACCCCGGTGCTGTGCGTGCCATCGGTACGCCCCACGGCAAGCGCGTTGTAGCTGTGGCTGAGTAGATGGGGCAACGATTCGGTATCATTACCCAATCCCACCACTGCGGTCACCTCATTGGTATCGATGATGTAATCGAACCGTCGCAATGCCTTACGATCCTGACTGTCGGATGGAAAGGAACCGACCCAACTAAAATTCTGCACTCGAAAGGGCTGTGCTAACGGTTCCTGATTGTTGGCCAGATTCAGCACGTTGCTCAACCAATCATTCGCCTCGTAGACAGTCACCTCATTGGCCCCCCCAGCCAGGCTAGATTGGTTGCCATAAAAATTACCACCCACAATATTGGTAGAATGGTTAGTCGTCCCCTCAGCTTCCCCGCCACTGCCATCAATGAAATCCACCGACTCGGAGAACGGATCGGTGGCTGCCGTAAACAGGCTGGTATTTTCATCGGGAAAATAGGCACCTAAGCTATCAGACGATTCAACTTGAGAAATCGCCACTCCCGCCCCATTGGGGATTGAATCACCCAGCAGAGTGACCAGGCGGGTATAGCCGATTTCATCCAACGCTTCGGCCACAGTCATGGCCTGACACACATGCGCAGCAGAGAAGGACGAAGTGAAAAAGGCCGCTACCACGAGTAAAACTGGGCGCCAACGCATCAGCACCGCTGGTTGCAGAATCTTTTCCATGCCCGCATTATCCCTGTCCCATGTAAAAAAGGCAAGGATTGGGAAATTGGAAGAATCGGCGCCATAGGCGCTAAGGCACGATTTTCTCACAGAAACCACCGAGCATAACCACCTAATTTTGTTGTCTCAAAACTACCGCTTGGGTAAAATGAAGCTATGATGCGGTTCGCATACGGAACCAGACATTTATCGAGAATGTCAAAATGCGACGGCTCATAACAAATCCGTCAAGCCAACCTAGTGTGAGGAACCCCAATGTCGATGAAAGCCAAAATTATCCGTGCGGTTATCTGTGCCAGTCTCATGCTGCTGGGAATCTCGTCCCAAGGTCATCCTATGGCTCAGGCACAATCGGGAACTTCGGAGTTGGACCAATACACGACCAACAAACTCAACGGTATTAGCAACCAAAATAGTGCAAAAAGATTCAGCAGCAACCGATTCATGAATCAGGCCACCCGGAGATCAATTCCCCGCTATTCCCAATATTCAAATCAGGATATCAAGCAACAAATTTTCGGAAGCACAGCTACCTCGCGGCCCAAAAACAAACCCTTTTCATCAGTCAGTCGCGGTCCGGCAGTCACTCCCTACCTGGGGCTCTCGGGCTTGCCAACCGGTGGCGCACCCAATTACTATAGCAATGTGAAGCCGCAGTTGGAGCAACAACGAGTCAACCAGCGGAACCAGCGTCAAGCCCGGGCGATGCAACATCAGCTCAACCAGGTTGCTGCTCAGGGACCCTACAGCATCAAAGGTTCTGAGAATATAGCTCCCACCGGCCATGCGGCCGTCTACTTGAACTTAGGCGGATACTATCCGGGCAGGTAACCTTTGGGCAGCGACTGGAACATGCAGCTACTCGGCCAGGATCCTGTTCGGCAAGCAGTACCTGCTCTCAATAGACTTCGATCGAAACAGGCCGACTGGTCAAACCCGCATTCGTTTGTCCAGGAGCAGGTTTCGTTTTCGCCTGAATGGTAACCGGACCCTTACCCAATTTGCTGGCCTGGACCCGGATATTCCCTTGCCCTTTTTTGATGAGGCCCAATTCACGCCCGTTGTGCGTAATCGCAACCGCAGCGGACGTGGTACTGGTGATGGAAATCTTGAGTTCACCATCTGCTAAAATGCGGCTGGCTGGTGAGAGAGTCATCTGTAGAGCGTTTTTGCCATTCTTTACGTTCACCCAACCGACCCAGCGACCTTGGGTTTCAATAGGCGTGTCTTCGATGGCGATCACTCGCACTTCATGGTAACCATCGGCCATCGCTGTCGTGTCAAGCTGAAACGCCGCGCCTGGCTTACATAACTGCGTGCGTAGCCCATCGACAAACAACTCAAACCGTTTGACCTTTTTCTGCTCGGCTAAGGTTGCAGTCGGTGTCACACGAACTTTTCCGCGTATTATCTGCCCGTCATCAATACCTTCCACGGCGACCCTAGGAATATTCGCCCACGGACGGCAAAGAGGGTCTCCGATCACCAGCAACTGGAAAGGTCCGGTCACTGACTGATAGAAGGCCTCCGCCAGAGAGCATCCGCGTGCGTAATGGACATGGACCGAAGGGAGCGGGAATTTCGCCTGAATTGCATAGGGCTCAACCACGGTGCCACTGGCCCCAGCAGCCCCATAACGCAGAAATTCGGTAAGCGGTGTTTGCGGTGGACGTAGCTTCTTCTTGGACTTGCCTGGCAATTGTGGCTTGGGTTTCCGGTGAAAGAACTGGCCCCCATAGCTGGTTAAATTGTCACCCAGCGCCCCTGGCAGCAACCGGCACCCGGAAGCACCAAAGTTGAAATTCGCGGTTCCCGTGGTCACTCCAATGATATCTTTCTTCTTCTGTGGGAATTTGCCATCCAGAATCTGTGCCTTCACTCCCAACAAACGCAACTCGACCGCAGCGCCCGAAAAATTGCCGTGTCGGGCTGTCGAACGGGGATTTGTCCCATTTTTCATGAAATAAACCGTCCCTTCCGGGTGTGTGCCGTCGGCATCTCTGGCCCGCTTCAAATAATGCAGTACTTCCTCGACTTGATTCCCCCGACCAAAGGTCACCCCCAGCATGGCGGAAAGCAGATAAGAAATTCCCTGCTCTTTGGCTGACACTCGTTTTCCCCTGGGGCCCCAGTAATAATTGGATCGAAACCCTCGCGAAACCGTTACACCAGCCACGGGCCTCGCTGCATAAAAGTTAGTGTTAAGATTGAACATCTCTTTTCGTTTTGTCACCACAAATTGCGAGAGATAGGTAGCACCGGTCAAGGATGCCTGAGGGCGTAGTTGCGGAGGAAATTTCTCTCCTGGGAAATCCTTCTGGAAATTTAACTGTGTAGGAAAATCACACGAATAAACCAGATAATCGATTTGTGAACCCAACCCACGACATTGAATTTCTTTCAATGCGGGAAGCAGTATCAAACGAAGGAATGTGGCTCCATGGACCTGGTATCGATCGGGGTACTGCCATTTGACGTAGTGAACATTCTGCGCCGGTATTTTACGCAGGCCGATGTAGTGGTTCGCCACGGTCAGCGAATCTTTGCTCTCCGAATTGACAAGCAGAAATATATTTTCTGCCCCACCTCCAGCTTTGGCAACTTCCAACAAAGGAATTGCCAAATTGAGCACGAGCACCATGAACCCTGCAGGAACCCATCGAATAAGACTGTACTCGAATGCGGCTTGTAGTGGACTACTAAACATGGACATCCTCTCAATCTGGTCTTAACAGGCTGATACCGCAATCTACATGCATAACATTCTTCGCTAATACCCTCACTAATTCAAACGACAGCCTTGATTTTTCCCACCAACCCCTGCCGTGTAAACTGCTTCAAATGTACGTGGTCACCATCCCTATATTCCATCCCATCCTTCTCAAGTAAATCCGATGCGATTTGTACCAAAGGCTTCATCTCCCAAGAAGTAGCAACTCCTCCCTGCGAATAAGACCCTATTATTTGAGCCAGCTCACTATCTGGATCTGTAATGCAAAGAATTTTTGTTCCTGCAGCCAACAAATTGGGCAACTTTGATGGAAGCGAACCATCTGAAGAACCACTTTCCTGAGGTATCACTTGAACCGTTGACCGCATCAACAGTTCTGGAAGCATCTCTTCTTTTACTAGTGAATGAAATTGTAGTCGTGGATGACGGTGCGTTTCTTTAAGGCGCTCATAAATGGGGCCTTGAGAAAATATATGCGCTTTAAGTTCGGCTTTCGCTTCCAGCAAGAACAAAAACAACTTCATAAGATTCTCAGGAGATTGCTTTTCACCTAAAGCACCCGAGTAAACGATTGCTTGCTCTCCGTCCGGTATTAAATCTGCAAGATCTCCATTATTTTCGAATTTCTCTATCGTCACAAAAGGATATTGAACAGATGATGTCTCTCTTTTCAAGGCATAAGCTTCAGAGGCTACCTTTCGCATCCCTTCGGACAAAAAAATTAGATGGTCACAGGCTTTAAAAGCTCGTTTCTCAACCAATGCTATACATCGGTATATCCATTTTCGAACATAGCCACCCGTATAACTCGAATAGACGCCCTGCAAATCATGAACAATACCGACTACTTTTGCCTTCTTAGGTTTCAACAAAGATATGGCAAGCATGAACATACTAGGTGGAAATATGGGGATTACGACATTGTAGATATTCCGCCTGGACCAATAGTTAAAAAGTACGAATTGCAGATACCACAGTTCAAGTATTAACCTTCTTAGCAACATGTTCGAGGGAAATTTCAACCCTTGGCCACCTCGGATAGATAAAACACCCTCCAGTTGATCGTTGGTAGACTCAACTTCCCATTTGGGATACACCGGATGACAACACATGACCTCTACCTCAAAGCCTTCGTTTCTTAGCGATTGGGCCAGGTAGGTGTTGTATTTTCCAGTCGATATGGGTTCTGGAAAGAAGAATGGCGAAAGTATTAGTGCTTTATTCAACGGCAATTGCCGATCTGGGGTAGCC
>JBDOMT010000068.1:0-31222 GCA_039831705.1 Pirellulales bacterium
CGATTGGATGATGTGTTCGAAACTATGGTCGTATCTCTGAGGAAGTCCGAAATCGGGATTGGCCCCAACGACTATTCCGCATTTTTCCTGCAAGACGATTTTGTCTCGCAAGGATGCATCTTGTTGCAACGCATAGCCCACCACTTCGTCCGATTTGCCCATCGAGTAGATGTCAGCCAGGTCAATGTGATTGATGCCATTTTCAACTGCCGCGTGAATCAATCGATCGGCCCGCTGTTTTCGGTCGTCGGTGGGAGGCGTTTGGTCCCATGGTCCGCCCATGTGCCAGGTGCCATATGCCAATCGAGAAACAGACAAGTCGGTATTTGGGATTTTGTATTGATTCATAAATATGAAAATCAGTCGTTCCAATAGATGGTGAGCCAATGGAGAAAACAGTGTACCACAGCGTCATGAAGGTACAATAAATGACTTGGGGCACCGTAGCAGAAACGGGTGCAGCACGCGGGATAAAGGCAGACACTGGCTTGCGATCCCTACAGGTGCCTTCTATCGATATCTGCAAGCCTCTCAGACGGTGGTCTTCATTCCGTCCCCAAGGTCAACCCAAATGGGAATTCCCGGCTTAACGATGGAGCCATCTCCGTTTATACTGACTATCCAGCCAGGGTTGGTTTGCCAGAGCATTAGAGCATGTTCCTTGCCCTTTAGGAGATTTCATCGAAAGGATGAAAAATGTCGGAGCACAAAGATCTTCTTACCAACTTGATCAGCAGTCTCAAGCAGCAGCGGGATGAGCTTGCCTTGAAGGCTCACCTGGGATCCATGGAGTCCAAGGAGGAGCTGGAAAAACTCTCGGCGAAATTCGATCAGCTCACCAGTGACTTCGAGCCGGCTAAGGATGCGGTGGAAGAATCGGCCGGGCATATATGGAAGTCGATGAAGCTGGTCGCTGAAGAAGTGCAAAACGGATTTGAGCGAATCCGCAAGAGCCTCTAGTGAACTTATGGATATCCGGGTTAGAGCAAACCGTCAATCGGCTCGTGGAAATCGCGGTTGCTGTTGCCGGTCGTATTCATGAGCACAAACTTGGTTGGCTCTTTTGACTTGTCTGCCTTGATGGCTTGGCACAGTTGGCGAGTGGCATCAGTCTCAATAACCCATGGCAGCCCCGTCCTTACGCGGGTCGGATCCACCGAAGTAGCGTCTTGGATTATCGAGGCGCCAAATAGCCTGGTAGCCGCCGTGGACGCCAGTTCCTTGTCTGACGTGATGTCCCATCTCAGACATCGTTTGTTTCACTTGTGCGTCAAAGCCTTTTTCAAATGATAGTGACCCACCATGCTGTGATTTCGCACCCCATGGATGGGAGCTTCCGCTATGTGAGACTCTTGGCTGATCACCTGCCTGCTGCGTCGACATCCCGTAGTCTAACATGTTCATCAACACTTGCGCGTGTCCTTGCGGTTGAAAATCACCGCCCATCACACCAAACGGCATCACTGGACGCCCCTCAAGGGTAAGAAACGCCGGGATGATGGTATGGAAAGGACGTTTATGCGACTCGAGTCGATTGCGATGCTGCGCATCTAATGAAAAAGACTGTCCGCGGTTCTGGATTGCAAAACCAACACCTTCAGGACAGAGAGTCGAACCAAAGCCGTGATAGTTGCTTTGAATGAGTGAGATCATATTTCCCTCACCGTCTGCCGCGGCGAGATAGACGGTATCCGAGTCTAGTGCCGGATCACCAAATTTTACTTTTTGTCGGGCCGAATTAGGATCAATTAACTTTGCACGCTTCTTGGCATACTCTTTTGAGATGAGCCATTCGGTCGGCACGTCAGAAAACTCAGGGTCAGCGTAGTATTGGGCTCGATCTTCAAACGCCAATTTTTTCGCTTCAACAAACAAATGCAACTGCTCTGCCGAGTTTGGAGTGAGATTGCCGATGTCAAAATTTTCCAGCATATTGAGGATTTGCAACACTGCAATTCCCTGTCCGTTGGGTGGCAACTCCCAAACGTTCCAGCCACGATAGGTGGAAGTTACCGGGTCAACCCAGGTGGCCGTATGTTCCTGAAGATCCTTCATCGACATATAGCCGCCAAGTTGTTTTGAACGGGCAACAATTCGTTCTGCTATATCACCCTGGTAGTATGCTTCGGCACCACCTTTGGCAATTTGCTGATAAGAGTTCGTCAACAGCGGATTTTTAAGCACTTCACCATATTCACGAGGCTTTCCTTCTGGGTAATAAATCTTTGCCAGGTCAGGGGCCATCTGTGGTGGGAATTCAAATTGCTCAGAGATGATTGGCGAAATGGGAAAACCAGTTTTTCCATAGTGAATCGCGGCATCCAGGCACTGCGCTAGATTAAACTTTCCAAAACGTTTGTTCAGCTCACCCCAACCACTTACACAGCCAGGTACACTCCAACTGAGCGGGCTTTGGCGAGGAATTGACGAAAGCCCTAATTTTTGAGCACGCTTAAGACTCCAATCATAGGGAGACCGTCCACTAGCATTCAGCCCAAAAAGTTTGCCTTCCTTCTCAATCCAAATAATGGCAAACAGGTCGCCACCTATCCCACAGCTGGCTGGTTCAGTAAGACCCAACATTGCATTGGTACCAATTGCGGCATCGACACAATTGCCGCCTGCTTTAAGAATATCGATACCTGCCATTGCCGCTAGCGGTTGGCTGGCACAGACAATTCCATTTTGGCAGGTGACTGACGAACGGTTGTTATTCCGGGCTTGTAAAAGTTTGCGATTCAGCCGCGGTCGAAGATTGGACGCGTCTTCGGCTAATAAGTTGAACGGACTCAAGAAATTCCAACTGGTGGCTACTCCACAAGTTGCCAAGAATTGTCGTCGCTTCATAATGTTACTCATACTGCAGTAGGAAGGGGGGGAGTAGCAAAACATTATAACCCACAACCGAGCAACGGTGCGTTTCACGAGTGATTTTCAAACCGTATTCACTTCTGAAATTACAATCACCTGAAGCCGCGATTGGGGTGACCCAGCGACTTGACCAGAAGGTTCCGACCTCAGAACACGCCACAAAACCGGGGGCTAACGCCCGGCGGCTGATGTGATTGTCACCTCTGGGTGCCGTATGTCAAACAAATCTTTTCAGCCGCCAGCCCATCAAAGCGGCGCCAACCCACCATGCAGGTTCGCCACTCATCTGAAAAGTTTGGCTTGGCCAGAAACCAGTGGCTTGACCAGAACTCCGTATGTCAAACAAATCTTTTCAGCCGCCAACCCACCAAAGCGGTGCCAACCCACTATGCAGGTTCGCCACTCATCTGAAAAGTTTGGCTTGACCAGAACCAGTGGCTTGACCAGAAATGTTCAGCCGATCGCCTTAATCGCCTTAGAAAGACGCGATTTGGTGCGGGCGGCCTTGTTGGCATGAATAATACTTCGCGATGCGGCCCGATCGAGTTTTTTAGTGGCCAGACGGAATTCGGCGGCGCTTGTTTCGGCATCGCCAGCGCCAATTGCCTCACGAACTCTGCGTAGCTGCGAACGTAGATTGGAGCTGATGGTCTTGTTGCGAGCCTTACGAGCCTGGTTTTGACGAAGTCGTTTGCTTGCGCTGTTAGAATTTGGCATAGTTTTTATTGCGGTTTTGTTGTCAACCTTCGGTTTTTACTGTCAAAACCTACTGGGAAACGGTGTGAATCAACCACTATCGCGTAATTGGTTCAGTTTGTCCAGACGCTCCGCCACATCACGGAAACCAAAATCGAGTCCGGCAAGTTCGGTCAGATGCTGCTCGGCCCGATCGATCTCGCGTAGGCCGGTGGCCAGTACACCGGCCCGATAAAGGGCCAATTTCCCTATTTCTGCACCCTGACGCTCTTCTCGGGATATTTCAATGGCCTGTTCGTAGTGTGATAAGGCCAGTTTGTACTGCTCGATTTTCTGAAAACACTCGCCCAAATCGACCAGCACATCGATTTTGTGCCTGGTATCATTGCGTGCCGCCTGTAGAGCGGGAATTGCCAGCTTGTATTTGCCCGCCCGTTTCAGGCGCAGGCCCAATTCGTACTGTAGCCGCTCATTTTGCGGTTCACGGTCTGCTCGGACTGAAAAGACTTCTAATTCGACCTGATTGACTTGAGCCCTTAACTGCGCTGCGAGTTGCTCGTTTTCGTCGGAAGGCTGCTCACTGGCTTGGCGTTCTGCGAAAGCCAATTGCCACCGTGCTCGGCGAATTTGCAAATCTTCCTGTCGCTGACGGACTTGCAGATCTCCACCTCCAGAAGCTTGCATGGCTTGGTGTAGAATTTGTTCACTCTGGTCGAACTGCTGCTCATGCAACAACAGGTCGGCCAGTTGCAGGTAGTTGGAAATTTCAGCCGGCTCCTCCGCGATACTTGTACGTAAACGCTGTTCTCGAGGGACCTCGGATTCTGCTGGATAATCGGAGTTTGCCAAGCCACCGATCGAATGACGGGCTATCGACTTGGAATCTTTGCCTTCTTCTCCTTCGTTGTTGCTACTCTCCGACAGCAATCCCGGATCGTAGCCTCCCTGGAGAATCGTTTTTTCCACCGAAAGTCGGCTGATTGCCTGCAAGGCTTCTTCATCGTGAGGTTTGGCCTGCTCGACTCGATGCCAACAAGCGATCGCCTGATCAAACTGCCCCATCCTTTGCAAGGCCATGGCGGCCTGCCGGTTGACCTGGGGATCTTTGTTATTGGAGTCGAGCGCCCAGCGGAGATAAAAGAGCTGGCACCCATCGATTTGCAGTTCCTGGCACGCGGAGGCCAGCGTCAGCAAGGTTGCCGTGTCCCAAGGGTTCAGAGCCAAGCCGCTACAGCCCGCCTGGAAGACGCTCGTCCAATCGCCATGGTTGGACGCCTTATTCATGGCAGAACGGTGGCTTTTAAGTTTCAAGCCAGCAAACTTAGCTCCCTTTTTATTGTCGTTATATTTTTTCTGCAGATTGGCCAGAAAGCTTTGCAAGTAAATGAGATTGGCTGGATCCTCACTGACACATTGGGCAAGAAGCTGGTTGGCGTAATCATGGTCGCCTTTGTCCAGACAACGCTGCGCATGCTCATAGAGCTTTTGCAGTCGGTGACGGACTGCGGCAGTCACCGGCTGGGAGCTCGTCGGACGGGGTATCTGGCCACCAGGAGAGGGGGGCCGTTCACCAGGAGCTTGTGGTCTTGGCATGCGAGGGTGTCTGTCGTTTCTCTGTGGATTTGGGTATTCTGGAGCCGCAAGTATACACCACGAAACCTCAATCGACACGGTCAGGTACTCTGTACGATACCGAATGCTTTTTGGTTCCCGTCAGGGACAGCAGGAGAGATACTTAACTCATGAAAAATCGACAAGGAATGGTGTATCTGGTCGGTGCGGGCCCTGGCGACCCCGGTTTGTTGACATTGCGGGGCCAGTCTTGCCTGGCCAAAGCGAACTTAATTCTCTACGACTATCTGGTCAATCCGAGCTTGCTTCGTCACGCCTCAGAGCAGGCAGAATTGGTGTGTCTGGGAAGGCACGGTTTGGACCAGCTGAGTCCAGATCAACAGGGTCCAGGCCGCCTTCTCACCCAACAGGAAATCAATTCGCGACTGGTGGCTGCTGCTCAGGCTGGTCAGATCGTGGTCAGACTCAAGGGAGGCGATCCGGCCATTTTCGGCCGAGCTGCGGAAGAAATGGCTGCCCTGGACGCAGCCGGAGTGCCCTATGTCATGGTGCCCGGCATTACCACGGCCCTGGCGACCGGCAGCTATGCAGGAATTCCACTGACTCACCGTGATTATGCATCTTGTGTGGCTTTGGTGACGGGACAGCAGGCATGCCCGTCAACAGACCTTCCAACGGGTCTTCCAACGGGCCATTTAACAGAGTCTCCCTCCAATCCACCCCAGCAGCCAGCACATGCACCGGCGGTCGATTTTCGTGAGCTGGCTAAATTTCCAGGGACCCTCGTCTTTTATATGGGGGTCACCACGGCCCCCGTATGGGTCGCGGCACTGGTGAAACATGGCAAGTCCCCGGCAACACCCGTGGCCGTGGTTCGCCACTGTTCCTTGCCCCAGCAGGTAGTCCTGCATACTTCTCTGGAAGATCTGCCCGAGCATTTGGCTGCGAAAAAAATTCGTCCTCCCGCCATTATCGTGGTAGGAGAAGTAGCCCGTGCCCAAGTTCAATTCAATTGGTTCGCCGATCGCCCCCTGTTTGGCCAGCGGATACTCGTTACACGACCTGCTGGGCAGGCCGCGTCCCTGGTTGAACAATTGGACGCATTGGGAGCCAGCACCCAATGCCAGCCGGCAATCGAAATTCTTCCACCGCTCGACTGGAAAGAGGTTGATGAGGTGATTGGGCGGATCGATGAATTCGACTGGTGTGTTTTTTCCAGCGCCAATGGAGTACGGTTTTTTCTCGACCGATTGCTCCATACGGGGCGCGACTTACGCAGTCTGGGAGGAGTTCGACTGGCGACGATGGGGCCGGCGACCACCCAAGCGTTGTCCGAGTACCACCTACGTGCGGATTGCCAACCGACCGACTATCGGGCGGAAGGGATGGCCGAAATTCTGGCTGCCGACGCGGATCGACAGAGGTTCTTGCTGCTGCGCGCCAGCCGGGGTCGCAATGTGTTGGCCGACTCACTGCAAGCCGCTGGCGGCCAGGTCGAACAGTCCGTGGTTTATCGGAGTCAGGACACCCTGCAAGCCGACCCGGTGATCGCACAAGGCCTGGCAGCAGGCCAAATGGATTGGATCACGGTAACCAGTTCGGCCAGCGCCCGTTCCTTAGTTGGCCTGTTTGGCGAGCATCTGCGCAAATCGAAATTAGCCGCCATCAGTCCCTTAACTGCGGAGGTACTTGCCGCTGCCGGCTACCCGCCTCACGCCGTAGCCGAAGTGTATACCGGTGAGGGAGTGGTTGAGGCGATGGTGAGGAGCGAAGAGCGAGGAGCGAGTGGCGAGTGGCGAGAAGATTGATCGTCACCTTTGGGCATTAAATCAACAGCCTGTTGCGCTGCGGGCTAGTAAGTTTTTATCGACCTCGCTCCTTATAAGATTTTCTGGTTAGCGAATTTGTGCAATTTTTTTCAACATTAGCGTTTTCGCTGAGTTTGCTGGAAAACGTCTGACGTTTGATGTATCGTCTGCTATAAGTCGATGGATGGGTTGACCGTGCTAATTATGTGCGAGGAAATTTCATGCATCAGCCACCCCGCCCGAAGGTACGGGCTACGATTTATCTGCCACACGATCTGCTAGACGAAGCGCGCGATGCGGCCGTCCATTTGGCCGGCTATCCGGCCCGCCTTACCCTCACAGCGTTTGCAGAAAACGCATTTCGTGCTGAGCTCCGCCGTCTCAAGGATCTCTACAATGAAGGCCAGAATTTTCCTCCACGTGATGGTGAGTTGCGCGGTGGCCGTCCCATAGCCGCTTGAAGGATATCGAGCATGAAAGCCCACCCCACAGATTTAGCTTCTGCCATGTTGCCAATAGCCAAGGTGGCACGTGGCAGATCTCTGAAATGGCGTGCCGCGCAGAAATCAGAGCAAGAGAGCGCCAGCGAATTACGTTCTCGACTATTAAAAATGATCGTTACGAATGAACAGTTGCGTACCGAGGAGCAGTCGAATCTTTCCTAACCACCTGCCTCAGGACCCCATGAGTGAAATTTGTGGCTGCCACCAATTGCAATAGTGCGTGGAAACAGGCTGGTACCCTGTGGGGGAGCGCTGTGAAGGATTTTGGAATTGAAATACGAGCACGAAGCGCCAGCGAGTGGGTAAATGCGGTTACCATGAACTCACTCGCTGGCGCTTCGTGCTTGTATTTTAGGGTCTCATTCTTTGCAAATGCCTCACTGCGTTGCTTGTGGGGGCTGAGCCTGATGTGGATAGCCAGCCAGTCAGCCCCATTGACGTATGCGGGGGTGCTGGGTCAGCCTGTGCCAGAGCGGATGCAGACATTGAAGTCGAGCAATCTGTGGGGGGCTGGCCAATGGACTCGCAAGGAATCGGACCTGCCCCATCCCGCGGTCGTGCGTGTGATTGCGCCCGAGCAGGGAGCCATCTCCTACGGCAGTGGTACTTTGGTGGATGTGCGCGATCAGTTTGGATTAGTCATCACCAATTGGCATGTGGTTCGAGATGCCCAAGGGGATGTGGAAGTCTTGTTCCCCGATGGGTTCCGTTCCAAGGCACGCGCCTTGAAAGTTGATTCCGACTGGGATCTGGCAGCCCTGGTGATCTGGCGTCCTTCCGTACCGCCAGTCACGCTTGCCGACAGCGCACCTCGTCCAGGTGATCCGCTCACCATCTGTGGCTATGGCCAAGGTCGTTATCGAGCGATTACCGGAAGCTGCACCCAATATTATTCGCCGAAGGAAAATTTACCCCAACAGATGGTTGAGCTGGATGTAGAAGCACGGCAGGGTGATTCGGGAGGCCCTATTTTCAACCAGCATGGACAATTAGCTGGGGTTCTGTTTGGGGCTGGGCAGGGGACAACGTTGGGCAGCTTTGGCGGCCGAGTCCAGTCGTTCCTCGCGACACTCGCACCGGACATCGGCCAGCGTGCCGATGACGTGTTGCTGCGAGCTGAATCGAAGCAATTAGGTACGCTCACCACCCAAGGGAGCCCCATGCATGACACGCCTGCATTGGGGGAGCATGCAAATTCGGAGATTACCAACTGGGACACACCTCATGGGGAGTCTTCGAATTGGGGTCAGCGGGGCCCAGCTTCCTACCCGGCCCATTCCATGGCCAGTCAAACCATGGCCAGTCAACTTGCCAATAGGAATCGCTACCAGAATGAAAATCGTGAGGTCTGGAAACCCGTGATGCAAGCCCGCGGTCCTAACGCAGCGATAGTCGCCACAGATCGTGGTGTCCAGGAAAGGACCGGCTTGGTCGAAGACGTTCCCGTCGGGCGTGCGGTGGATGGCGCAGGCTGGTACGAACAGGCCAAATCGGTATTGGCGGTGATAGGTTTGCTGGCAATCGTGAGTGGCGTGCTTAAAGCTGCTCGTTAAAGATGGTTGATGTTTGATCGATGATTTTTGATTTTAACTTTGCAGATCAAACATCAGACTTTTTTAGGCAGTTTTGCTCGCAGATCGGGAATGATGGTTGCGGGAACAAATCGGGCTAATTCCTCATTGCCCGCTAGCGGGGTGATTTGTTTGATCAGCGAACTGGAGACATGGGAAAACTCATCATCGGCCATTAAGAATACCGTTTCGATCAGCGGATCGAGTTTACGGTTGGCCAAGGTCATAGTGAATTCCATTTCCATGTCGGTAAGCGACCGGACCCCGCGAATGATCACCCGCGCATTGCACTCACGGACGAAATGGACCGCCAAGTCGGTGAACAATTTTACTTGCACGTTGGGTACGTGCTGGGTGGTTCGCTCGATCAACTCGACCCGCTGTTCCGCGGTGAAGAGCGATGGTTTGTCGATGTTTCTGCCGACTCCCACGATCAATTCGTCCATGAGCCGACCACTCCGTTCGATCACATTCAGATGCCCCAAGGTGATCGGGTCGAACGAACCGGTGTAAACTGCGCGTCGGATCATGAGATGTTGAGAGTTGGGTGTCAGGATTTAGTGGATAATCAATTTGTGACTGGACTTCAGGCCGTTATCAATGATTCACTGCAAAGCGGTTACCAATCGTTGCAGATCCTCTTCATTGTTGTAAGCATGGGGGCTGATTCGCAAGTGGCCGCCCCGGCAACTTAGAACAACGCCCTGATCCAAGCACTGTTTGCGTAGACTCATAGCATCTCGTCCCGGCAGATCGAAGGTGACGATGCCCGATTTTTTTTCTGGGTCACGGGGTGATAAAATTTCTGCTCCAATCTGCTGTAACGCTGCGCATGCTTGATCGGTAAAGTCGAGGATGGCGGCGGCAATATTTTCGATTCTCAGTTGAATGAGTAGGTCGAGGCTGGCTCCCCAAGCGATAAAACCGGCCATGTTGTGCGAACCGCCTTCGAAACGTGCGGCACTCTCCTTCAGCTTCAGCTCAATGTGGCTGAAATCGCTGGCGTGCACCACGCTATGCCAACCGACTCCATGGGGTCGTAACTTGTTTAGATGCTCGCGGCGGATGTAGGCCAAACCGGCACCCTCGGGGCCAAGTTGCCATTTGTGACCGTCGGCCGCCAGGAAATCGATTTTCATTTGTTGGACATCTAGTGGAAAGGCGCCGATGCCTTGGATGGCATCGACCAAGAGCAGTGCCCCACGATCGTGCGTCAATTGACGGATGGCAGCCAAGTCACGCTGACATCCACTGGCAAAGGCAATCCAACTGACTGAAACGATACGTGTCCGCTGGTCGCACAGATCGGCCAATTGGCACATGTCCACCACGCCCCAATCGGTCGCCAGGCGGCGTGTTTCCACGCCTTGTTGGGCCAGATTGATCCATGGATAGGCATTGGAAGGAAACTCATCAGCAAGGATGACCACGTTATCCCCCGGTTGCCAGTCCATGCCTTCAGCGACCAAATTGATGCCGGTGGTCGTATTGGGAATCAGGGCGATTTCATCTTCGTGGGCGCCAATGAGGCAAGCGGCCGATTGTCGCGCGGCAGCCAACCCTTGTGCCCAGCGCGGCCAGGCGGTATCGCCAGCGCAGGAAGCCTCTTCCAGCCACTGGCGCATTGCCAAGACCGCCGGCTGCGAAACGGGC
Organism: Pirellulales bacterium; assembly: GCA_039831705.1. Taxonomy (GTDB): domain Bacteria; phylum Planctomycetota; class Planctomycetia; order Pirellulales; family Lacipirellulaceae; genus JAJRWS01. The sequence goes on from JBDOMT010000068.1 coordinate 10,675, forward strand.
GCCACCGCCGCATGGTCAAAATAGGCCCATTGCTCAGTAATCGGCATAGCCGCCCGAAGCTGCTGACGGGTATCGGCAATAGAAACAGTAGTTTGTGGCATGTTTAAGTTTGGCTACTGTATAGAGGGGAATAGAATCTAACATCACTCAACACTCAACACTCCTCCGGCCAATATTGGGCCATTTTATTGCGCAGGAATGCGACCGATCTCTGCAATTGCTCAAAACCGTCCACCCCATCTTCAATACTGATCCAGCCAGTGAAATTCGCCCCTCGGAGCTGGGTAAAGATGGCATCGTAGTCGTTCATGCCTTGACCAATTTCTCCATGATGGAGTCGCTCGGCATAGCCCGTTACATTCTCTTCGCGTCGGAGCTCTTCCAGGGTTCCCACGGCGAGGTAACGATCCGAGGCATGCATGGTCGCGACACGGTGCACGATCCGGCGCAATAGTTCCAGCGGATCTTCGCCGGCCAACAAAGTGTTGCTGGGATCAAAATTAATTGCGAACTGGGGAGAATCGATCCGTCCGACCAACTCACAAAACGTGTCCATGGACTGGGCAAATTCTGGATAGGTCCAATACCCATCCTTGTAATGGTTTTCGATTACCAAGGTCACACCGGCTGATTCGGCGTGAGGCAAGCATTGTTCGATGCAGGTCACCACGTAGTCAAGACCATCGGATCGACTCACCTCGGGACGCCGCTGGCCGGAAAGGACTCGGCAATATTGGCCCCCAAGTTCAGCGGTCATATCAATCCATCGTTTTTCCTGATCCACCTGCTGGTGGCGAAAAGATTCGCTGGGGTGGGTGAAGTCAGGTGAGCAGCAGAGCATCGGCATGGCCAGACCGGCGTCAGCCATACGCTGCCGATATTTGGGCCAATCCGCCTGCTTGCGCAGATCCAGGAAGCCGGCATAAAACTCTAACCCGTCGACTTGGAGCCCGCTCGCCAACTCGATCCAACCATCCAGGGTCATCGAACCATCCTCACAAAGGGGTTCCAGATAGGCTTTAGGAAATACAGCCAGTTGGGGTTGAGTCTCAGTCGGTAACATGGGCGTATCTTGGAGGGGTGAAGGGGTCAGGGTGAAGGGGTCAGCAGGCACAAGTTTTCGGCTTACACGTCCATGGGTTAAGAGACTCGATTGGCCGAAAATTGAGCCAGCCCCCAACTCTCAAAGTTCTTCCGGCGTATTGAGTCGGCCGGCAACTGGGTACTGTTCCAGATCGATGACCGATCCGCTAAACGGCTTGGACTGATCGCTGACCCACCAGGCGGCCGCCGCAGCGATTTCTTCTGGGCGAATGAGGCGGCCTGCGGGGGCAATCTGTGCGGGCAATTTCTCCGGCCAATTCGGTGGCAGCCCATCGTCGAGCTTGTGTTGGTATTCGTTGTCGGTGAGCACCCAGCCGACATTGAATTGGTTCACTCGAATGCCGTGTGTGCGGTGAAGCACATCCCCCAAATTGCGCGAGAGAGTCATCAGACCGCCTTTAGAAATACTGTAAGCGAGCAGGTTCTCCTCTCCATGATAGGCATTGATGGAGCCAATGTTCAGCACACACCCTTGGGTTTGAGCGAGGTAATCCCGGGCCGCTCGAATCAACAGCAGGGGTGCTCGTAAATTGGTGGCGATCACACGATCGAAAAATTGGGCGTCGGTGGAATCCAGATTGCTTCGGACTACCCAAGCTCCGTTGTTGACAATTGCGTCGAGCTGGCCGAATGCATCGATGGCTGCCGAAACCATTCGCTGGGCTGCTTCCGGATCGGCCAGATCGTCGAGATGCAAAACGGCTCGCTCACCTAAAGTATCGACCACCTGCTGACCCTGTTGGCGATCACGACCATGAATCAACACGCGGGCTCCTTGGTCGACGCAGTAAGAGGCAATCGCTCGTCCAATGCCACGAGTGCTGCCGGTGACGATAATAACTTTATTTTTCAAAAACATGAGCACACCCAAATTTTCATTGAACGCCGCAGACGCAGTGCTATTCGGACTCGCAGCAGAATGTTTATAAAATATTCAGGCTAGGGCACAAGCTGAGCTTTGACAATCTGACCTGAATGCATTGCTTCGAATGCTTGGTGCCACTGCTGCAGCGGCCAGGTGCCACCAACAATGGGTTCCACATCGAGTTGTTCGGTGGTTAGCATGCCAATTACTTTCTCCCAGATGGACCAGTGATGGCTGAAGCTACCACGTAAGGTAATGTTTTTTTGGACCAACAAGTCGAGCGAAAAATTTAGCGGGCCATCACCCCAACCGACTTTGCTGATCCAACCAGCGGGCCGAACGATTTCCAGGGCTGCTTTGAGTGTCGCCGAGACTCCTGCGGCATCGATGACTCCATGAACTCCCAACCCATCCCCAGCCAGGGCCCATTCGGTCGGATCGCCTGTGATCGGAGTGCAGCCATAGTGCGTGGCAACTGCCAGCCTCTGCTGATCTCGAGGCAGGCCCACCATGGCCACTTCGGCTCCCTGCAAGCGGGCCATCGCTGCTGCCAGCAGTCCGATTGGACCGGGGCCGAGGACCACGATTCGATCGCCCGGACGTACCGAACCATGGTGGACCACGGCGTTGTAAGCCACCGAACAAGGTTCCACCAAGGCCGCTTTTTCCATGGTCAATGTGGGCGGCAGATGATGCAAACAGCGGGCTGGCACACGCACCATGGGTGTCATCGCGCCGTCGACTCCATAGCCAAACCCTTTTCGATTCGGGTCCAGATTGTAAAGGCCTTGGCGGCTCAGAGGAGAATCGGGATCAATCACCGCAGCCGTTTCGCTTACCACTCGATCGTGTGGCTTAAATCCGTGGACACGAGCGCCCGTTTCCAGCACGGTACCTGCGAACTCATGTCCCAGCACCACCGGATAGTTGACCGACCAGGTCTGGCTACCAGTCCATTGGTGCAGATCGCTGCCGCAGACATTGACGGCAGCAACTTCCAACATCACATCTTCCTCTCCCAGGCTGGGTTGATCGATTTCACGCAGTTCGACCTGGCCCGGTTGGGCACCGTAGTTCACTACCGCTGGCATTTTCATGATTCACTACTCCCAGGGCGTTGCCCTTCCGCACGAGCTGACGACACATCGCCATAACCGTGAACTTGCTGGCAAATTTGCCGGAGTGTTGCGGCCACATCACCCGAGGCCGTTTGAAACTCATCCGCATCGATCACGAGCGGCGCGCCCAGAACGACCAAGGGGGCCCCATAGGTGGGCGTGCGAATCGCCTGTTCAATCGTGAGCCCTCCCACCGCTTGTACGGGAACTTGAACGGCCTCAACTACGGCTGCCAATTGGTCCAACGGACTGGGCATCGACTCGCCACGGGCGTCAATTCCGCGGCGTTCATCGTAACCAATGTGGTGAATCACGTAATCGCAGCCTAATTCTTCCAGATACTTGGCTCCTGCAACCATATCGGGACAAGCCAGGTTGTCACCCATGACTTGCAGGTTGAAATCGCGGCCAGCCTTGACCACCTGCACGATGGTTTCCTCATGGGCTCGGGCCATGACGACCACATGGGTGGCACCTGCCTGGGCCATGATCTCCGCCTCCAGCCAGCCACCATCCATGGTTTTCAGATCAGCCACGATGGGCACTTTGGGAAACCGATCACGCAGGGCTCGTACGCCACTCATCCCATGCGCCAGAATCAACGGTGTCCCGGCTTCCAGCCAGTCGACTCCCGCCTGCAGAGCCATGTCCGCAGTTTGCAGGGCCTCATCCAGGTCGGTCAAATCGAGTGATATCTGCACGATTGGTTGCATGTTCTAACTCTCTACAGGTTATGGGACAATTGCACAGCAGCCTACATGTTTGTACCCAATGTTCAAGGAGTATGTTTTAACCCGCATACAAGCGGGCTTGTTGATGTAATCAGCCGCAGGGCGTTAGCCCCCGGTTCTGACCTCAAAACAGCTGCAAAACCAGGGGCTAACGCCCTGCGGCTGATGTGATCGTCACCTTTGGGCATTAATTCAACAGCCCGATAAGCAAGTGGGTTGGTTCGGTTACCGAGAACTCACGCACTCGCTTGCGTGTCGTGCTTGTATTTCAGCTCCAGCTTTATTCCACAACGATCCCTGAAGGGGCCAAATAAATGTGTAATGGGATTTCCTAATCCTTCTAATGGTTAAAATCAGGCAATTTTACCCACCTTGCTTGAATTGTGTTCTGTTAGTGCTATTCTAACCTTGTGCCCTATGTATGTAGGGCGGCAATTTGGTTTCTTGTCGTTTCAGACAAGGCCAAAAACATACTGGACGAACAATAAGGGGAGGCGCAGGTTATGAAGCATTTGAGTATATTTAGACTGCTTCAGCTGGCAATTTTGGCAGCCGCAGTCACGGCCATGGTAACAAGCGAAGCAGCAGCAAGGTCTCACGGCAGATGGGGAGGTTCGTACGGATCCTACGGCAGCTCAGCCAGCTCCGGATCTTTTGACAGCTCGGCTAGCTATGGGTCCTACGGAAGTTCGGCCAGTTACGGCTCCTACGGAAGTGCGGGGAGCTATGGCACTCCTGGACAAGCACGCAGAGCAGCGCGCCGTGCACATAGGACTGCGAAGCACAGCTATGGCTCGTACGGCAGCCACGGTAGTTCTGCCAGCTATGGCAGCACGGGAAGCTATGGCAGTACCGGCAGCTATGGAAGTACCGGCAGCTATGGTGGTGCCGTTGAAGAAAGCGCACCAGCCGAAGTGCCTGAAGAGGCACCTGCAGCAGAAGGAGCTGATGGTGGCGATCCGAGTGCCTCGATTCAATTGACGGTACCTGCCGACGCAAAGGTTTTCGTGAACGGCTCTGCGACTGCCAGCACCGGAAGCCAACGACAGTATGTCTCACGTGGCTTGAAGCAAGGACACCAATATTCCTATAGTTTCCGTGTGGAGTACCTGAATGACGGACAGCCCGTTTCGGAAGAACGGATAGTGAAACTCACTGCGGGTGCACAGGTGATGGTCGATTTCTCGGCTGAGAGAAATTCAGAGGTGGCGCAAGCGAAATCGGTTGCAACCGAGCTTCAAGTCGAGGTGCCTGCAGGGGCCAAAGTCTATCTGGCTGGTGCGGCTACGAAGCAGCAGGGGACTTCGCGAAAATACGTGACGACACATCTTGCCGAGGGTGCCGAGTGGCATGATTACACGGTTCGCGTGGAATTGCAACGAGATGGCAAGGCGGTAACTCAGGAGAAGACCTTACAAGTGACCGGTGGCCAAAGCTACCAGTTGGCCTTCGATTTTGACGCTGCCGATGTCCAACTGGCTTTATTGACTCCGTAAAAGGGGGCTTTATTGACTCCGTAAGGAAGATGGTTGACCGAGGATCCCGCAAGGCTCCTGGCTTTGCTGCAGGGCAGGGCGGTTCGAAAGTAATTCATGTCCCTCGCACTCGTTTCGATGAGTGCGAGGGATTTTTTTATGGTGAGATCATGCTCTGGGGGAAATTAGGAGGACTGGTTACACTACCCACATGAGTAAAAAAAGACACGATCATCGTTTTCGAGACGACATGTCTGCCAAGACGAATCCCCCCGCGGATGCTCAGACACAAAAACCTCAGGCACAGAAACCACAAGAGCCGAATGTCCAGACTTCCAAGTCCAGGAAACCTGCTGCCGTTTCTCACTTGGTTTGGCGGCCCGTTACCCGAACCATGGTGAGTTTACTGCTAGCTTTCCATGTATTGGCCGTGTTCGTGGCACCTTGGAATCTGTCCACACGTGCGGCGTTGCCGCCCGGATTCACTCCGGAGACCGATTCTGCTGGCCGGCAATTGCCTCCCCCCGCACCGGAGAATCCTATTTGGCAGCAACCCCCCTTGATACGTACGTTGGCTGACTTCTTCTGGCACTATCAAAACTTGGCCTACTTGAACCATGGCTACGAGTTTTTTGCCCCCGATCCTGCCGGAACACACTTGATTCGCTATCAGGTAACGCGCCCGGATGGCAGAGTTGTCGAGGGCCATTTCCCTGATCTCAAGGATCAGTGGCCACGCCTCTTTTACCACCGACACATGATGCTGGCCGAGCAGACTGCCGGCATGGGCGAAGCCTCGGGAAATCACTATGCCGAGCACTTGGCCCGCGTGCATGGCGGCAGGGCTCAACTTCAGTGGGTGGTTCACTTACTGCTTTCACCTGAGCAGGTCATAAAAGGGAAAAAGTTAGACGATCCCGACACTTACCAAGTGCTGGCTACGGTGGATGCGGCAGCGCCGCCGGTGTTGTTACCGCCTGTGGATACGCAGAACTCCCATCGGTTACCCACGAGTTCCGCAATCATTTACCCCAGCAGGGCCAATGGAGGTGGAGGATGACCTTGCGTTCGAAAACTGGCATGCTGGCCTCGGGGCGCGATTATTGCCACGAGCTCTATCAGGCTTGGAATGCCTTTTGGTTTACTCCTACTGATCCGGCCACCTTTTCCTTGGTGCGAGTACTGGCAGGTGCCATGCTGTTCTACACGCACTTGATTTGGTCTCTGGACTTGTCGGCCTTTTTGGGGCAGGAAGGTTGGTTGCCAGTCGATTATTTGCGCAGTGAGGTCCAAGTCGAGGGCGTGCAAGGAATGCGGGTGCCCATCTGGTCAGTTTGGAGCATTTTTTTTTGGATCAAGACGACTTGGCTACTGTGGTGCGTACACTTGGTTGCCTTGGTGATATTTTTCTGTCTGATGATCGGCCTGTTTAGCCGTACGACCGCCGTATTGGGCTATCTGTTGGCGGTCAGTTACGTACAACGTGTGAGCCCTGGCGCGTTCTTTGGGCTCGACAAGGTGAATGTCATGATGGCCATGTATCTGATGCTCGGACCATGTGGTGCGCGTTACTCACTGGACCGCCTGTTGCGATTACGCCGCGAGCAACAGGGTCACAAAGAACAAAAGGGCCACAAAAAGGAACCAACCAAAGAAGTTGCCAGTACTTCAGCAAACGTTGCCATACGTTTGATTCAAATTCACATGTGCATCATCTATTTATTCGCCGGTATCGCCAAGCTCGAAGGGGCAAACTGGCAGGCCGGTACGGGCGTTTGGTGGGCTGTGGCCAACTTGGAATATCAGTCACTCAACATGACCTGGTTGGCGCGCTGGCCCATGCTGGTGGCAATCGCTACCCATCTAACTGTGTTCTGGGAAATTTCGTACTGCTTTTTGGTCTGGAACCGCTACACACGGCCGTTGGTTCTGTGGACGGCCATGGGTGTGCATGCGGGCATAGCTCTGGCAATGGGCCTGATGACCTTTGGACTGGCCATGATCATCGCCAATTTGTCATTCCTCTCCCCAGCCACCGTCCGCCGCTGGGTCGACCCACTCGCTGCCCGCATTTCTCTGATGCTGGTCGGCAAGCAGGTAGGGTAGTTTGAGTTGAGACAAACTGTAAAGCCACATCGATCTAAAACATTACCGATGAATTGAACCACGGAGTCACGGAGGGCACGGGGGAAAGAATCATTGATAAAGCTTCTCCGTGTCCTCCGTGACTCCGTGGTATTTCTTACTTCTCACTTCCTTTGCAGTCGATTCTTCAGAATACCGATTTTGCAATGCTCCTGGGGGGGATCCCCCCAAATACCCCGGTGTTTCTGTTTGGCCCCCTTTTAGGGGGCTTCCTCAAGCCACCTGCTCTGCAGGTGGAACTGACTTAGCTGAGTGTGACTTTGCAATTTTGCTTGGTTCGTGACATCGGTATGTTGCTCACCTAGGAGGCTACAAGCTATAATGCCCCGCTTATAGCCATTGGAGATTGGCGGCAAGTTAGTCGCAGTCCACTTTAGAAATGCATTAGACTAGGAGATTGAGTACGTGTTTGAGTCGATTGCCATTGTGGGAGCTACGGGAGCTGTGGGGCGGATTATCCGACAGCTATTAGAAGAACAGAATTTTCCCTATCAGAAAATCACCTTCCTGGCTTCGGCCCGGTCGGCGGGTAGTGAGATTACATTTGCCGGTCAGCAGCACACGGTTAAGCTGCTGTGCCCTGAAGCGTTTGATGACATTGATCTGGCGATCGGCAGCACGCCCGATGAAGTGGCGGCGGAATTCGCACCCTGGGCAGTTGAGCGGAATTGCGTGGTAATCGACGAGAGTGGTTTTTGGCGTATGGATCCCAAGGTGCCGTTGGTAGTGCCCGAAGTCAACCCCGATGCGTTGGACTCCCATCAGGGAATTGTAGCCAGTCCCAACTGTTCGACCACGCAAATGGTTTTGGCCATGAAACCTCTGCACGATGCGGGTAAAATTCGTCGTGTGATTGTCAGTACCTATCAGGCGACCAGTGGCGCAGGGGTATTGGGAGAGCAAGATCTGCAAGAGGGGAGTCGGGCGGCGCTGAATGGCCAAGAGTACTCGTGTCAGGCATTTGCCCATCCCATCGCCTTTAATCTGATTCCGCAAATCGGCTCGTCCAAGCACGCAGGCTACACGAGTGAAGAAATGAAGATGGTTTTCGAGACACAAAAAATCTTTGCCGACGATTCCATTCGTGTGTGCCCTACTTGTGTCCGTGTACCGGTGGTCAATTGCCACAGTGAAAGCATGTTGGTCGAGACGGAAAAGAAAATTTCTGTGGACGAAGCGCGGGCCCTTTTTACTGCCACACCGGGAATTAAAGTGGTGGACGATTTAGAGGCAGGCAAATACCCCATGCCGTCCGATTGCAGTGGAGACAATGCGGTATTTATTGGCCGTATTCGCGAAGATCTCTCCTGTGAGAGTGGACTGGCTTTCTGGTGCGTCAGCGACAACCTGCGCAAAGGGGCGGCCACCAACGCAGTGCAAATCGCTCAGTTGTTGATCAGAAAGTAGGCAGTCGGCAGAGGGCAGTCGGCGGTAAAGAAAAACACAAAGCGAAATGGAAAGCGTTTATCTCACGGTCTACCGCTCACAATTGCCTTTTCAATGAGAAATGAGAAATGAAAAGTATAAAATGAAAAATTAGAAGATCGGTAGATACTCGCCATGCTTTTGTATCATCAATTTTCATTTCTCGTTTTTCATTTCTCATTTTAAAATCAACATACTTTGCCACATCTGGGCTACCCACTGCTTATTGCCCCCTGCCCACTATTTTCCCATGCCAATTTGGAAATTTACCATTGCCTATGACGGGGCAAATTTTGCTGGTTGGCAAGAACAGCCTGAGTCACGTTCGGTACAGCTGGTGATGGAAACTGCATGGCGGCAGATCACTGGAGAATCGGTCCGTCTCGTGGCCAGTGGCAGAACCGATGCGGGCGTTCATGCCATCGGCCAGGTGGTGGGAGTTGAGACCAACAGCCCGCTTTCTGGCACGCAGTTGATGGCTGGACTCAATTCGCAACTCCCAGAAGATGTCGCCGTATTGAAGGTGGAGGCAGGACCGATTGGATTTCATGCGGTCGTTGACGCCGTAAGCAAACAGTATCGATATGCCATTCACAACAGTCGAGTGGCGCCGGTTTTGGATCGTCTTCAAGTTTGGCACGTGCGCAAGCCTCTCAAAGTGGAAGCCATGCAGCAGGCTGCACAAACGCTGGTGGGGACCCATGACTTCAGTAGTTTTTCAGTGGCCAAGTCGCAACGTGAGTCGATGGTTCGTACGGTTGTATCTCTCGATGTGCGCTGTGTTCCGGTTGACGGATATGGTCCGGGGAGTCATCTCATCCTCTTTGATGTGGTCGGGCAGGGATTTTTGCACCACATGGTCAGGATTTTTGTAGGTTCACTGGTCTGGGTGGGGCAGGGGAGTCGGCCCGCATCTTGGATGGCGGAGGTACTGGCTGCCTGTGACCGCAGATCCGCCGGCCAAACAGCACCACCCCAGGGACTGAAGCTGATAAGAGTAGAGTATGAGAGTCGAGAGTCCAGAGTCGAGAGTCCAGAGTTGGGGTAGAAATATGTGGGAGTGAAGCTTCGGGCCTCCATTCCTCTTCCGTCACGGTCTCAGGATGATTAGACTATCCCCTACAGATTAACAACTACGTCCCTGTTCTCGCTCCCAGATCCTCGCCTCTCGCTCCTCAACTTTCCTCGCCCTTCGATCCTCACCTCTCAAGCGTCTATGCCTACCGGTCGCGAATTTGTTGGTTCTTATCGGTTGTTTCATCTCATCCGTGCCGGTGCGCTGTTTGAGATCTGGGCCGTGCGACCGATTACGGAGAATACCGTTTATGCCATGAAATGGCTTCCCCCGGGGGCGAACCACTCACGGGATGCGGCGACACAGTTAAAGCATGAGTACTCGGTTGGCAAAACGCTGGATCACCCTGCGGTAATCAAAACTTATGATTTTGGCAAGGGTAAGGATGGCACTTACATGGTGATGGAGTTTTTTAAAACACCGAACCTCAAACAACAAATTCATGAGGGGGTCGAAAAACTTCATTATCGTATGGAAGCAATTCTCGCGGCAGCGTGCAAATCCTTGGATTACATGCATGGGCAGGGGTGGGTTCATCGTGACATCAAGCCAGACAATTATCTGGTTCGTGATGATAATGAAGTGCGCTTGATCGATTTCAACCTGTCTCAGAAGATTAAGAAGGGAATCGCCAAACTACTTGGCGGCAAGAGTAAGGCGCAGGGAACTTACAGCTACATGTCGCCTGAGCAAATTCGTGGTCAGCCACTCGATGAACGGGCGGATATTTACAGCTTTGGCTGCATGGTTTATGAGATGCTTACTGGTAAATTGCCGTTTACCGCCAACAATTCCAATGAACTGCTGAACAAGCATCTCAAAGTCAAACCGGCGAATTTGAGCGTAATCAATAAAAACATCCAACCTGAGTTTGCTGAGTTGGTGCACCGCATGCTTGCCAAAAACCCGGCAGATCGTCCCGAGACCCTGAAAGAATTCATGGTCGATTTAAAACGGGGTCGATGTTTCCACGTCAAACCCAAACCGCCCGAACCAGAGTCTGAAGATTTTTAACACTTAACACTTAACACTTAACACTTAACACTTAACACTTAACACTTAACACTTAACACTTAACACTTAACACTTAACACTTAACACTTAACACTCCATGCCTGGTACAATATTTCGCTTGCCGTTTGAACAGCCAATCTATGAACTGCAGGATCAGATTGACGAATTCGAATCCCAGGGAACGCAGACCTCTGAGTTGCGCGAACAGATTCGCACCTTGCGCAAAGATCTGGTCGAAACAACCAGGGAAATCTACAGCCAGCTCGACCCATGGCAAACCGTGAAAGTTGCCCGACACCAAGACCGACCGATGTTTCTCGATTATCTGGAGTTGGTGTTTGATGAATTTGTCGAGTTGCACGGCGACAAATTTTTCGGGGATGATCGAGCCTTACGGACTGGATTTGCCAAGCTGGGAGAATTCAAGGTGATGGTGGCCGGTCATCAAAAGGGCAAGACACTCAAGCAACGTAATGAATGTTACTTTGGCTGTGCGCATCCTGAAGGCTACCGCAAGTCGATAGAAAAAATGCGTCTGGCCGCCAAGTACGGTTTGCCTATCATTACCATGATTGATACGCCTGGCGCGTATCCAGGCATAGGCGCAGAAGAACGTGGCCAGGCCCAGGTGATTGCTGAGAGCATTCTGAAGATGTCCTCATTGCGAGTGCCCATTATTTGCGTTGTCATTGGTGAAGGTGGGTCCGGTGGAGCATTGGGCATTGGAGTAGGCGATAGAATTGCGGTGCTGGAGCATGCGTATTATTCGGTAATCAGTCCTGAAGGGTGTGCTGGCATTTTGTGGAAGAGTCCCGATTATGCCGAGCAAGCTGCCAATGCGTTAAAGATTACCTCACGACAATTGCATCAACTGGGCGTGATCGATGATGTGATTGAAGAGCCCTTGGGTGCCGCCCATCGAGATCACCACCAAATGGCCGCCCGCTTAAAGCAATATCTGATCAAAACGCTCCGCGAACAAACTCAACTGCCCATCGATCAATTACTAGATCTGCGTTATGAAAAATTTCGCCAGATGGGCCAGTTTCTGGAATTGCCGGACTGATCCTCTGGCGTCAAGCCAAAAAAGATTTGTGTGACGCTGGGACGCTGACGCGATGGGGCGAGCTTCCACGGTGGGGTTTCTGGCGTCCTCCAGGAGGAGTATCAGCAACAGAGGGACAGCTTCTTTAGCGACTTCCAACTCTCAAACCTCAGCACCCAACTCTCTGCAGGGCAGCGTGGTTTACCCGATATTCAACGTCCGATAATCGTTGTTATGTTCGTTTTTGGGTCGTTTTTCCCAGGGAAAGTAGCGATTCGTGGCCTGGGGCGGGCTGATGGTCGGGGTCGAGGCGTTTTTCGATTTCGTGCAGATAAGGACCAATGACATCGTGGATTTCCGGAGGCACAATGGCGTCCGTTTTGTCCAGCAAAACCACAATGTATCGGCCTGCCTGCGATGCCAGGATCGTTTCTTTTTGCGGTTGCGGCAATAGTGTGACCGCGAAGAAAGTGATCGCCACGCAGAACAACACCCCCTTAACCAGGCCAACCATCGCTCCTAGCTGGCGATCAAATGAGACCAATTTCACCCGATCAATCATTCCTGAGACCACCCGAAACAGGGTCCATATCACCAATGCCGTAGCAATGTAGATGACTAGCATGGCTACAAAACGGTTAAACGGAGCAGATTCGCCAAAAATGGGAGCCAACTGCTCGCTAAATCGTAAAGCCACAAAATAGCTGATCACCAGTGAAGCGATTGACGCAATTTGCCATGCCAATCCCTTCCAAAAACCAAATAAGGTCGCGGCAAACAGCACCAACAGCATCAGCACGTCGTAAATCTGCATTTTGGTGGCCTAAGAGATCGAGAGTTGGTGACAATTGGGCGGGCAAGTATATCGTTATGCCAGGCGATCGCGAAGAGCAATACCTCTGGTTTGAGCCAAGCAGAAATAGCCGCCTTTCAGGCAATGCTGCGAAGCATTTTTTCGTGGTTGAAATCTCTTTCCATGTTCCAGTCAGCGTTCCTTTTCAGGGTATGCCAGCAAATGCCACATTGCGCAGGCAGGTTAGATAGCAAGGTAGCTTTGCTGGCATATTTGCCACCTGATCGCCATTTGCCAGGTCGGCTTCATCCATTGAAAAACAACCGGCTTTATATTTCTCTGGCCACCAATCGGGCAATCGCTTACAGTCCACCGTCCCAACGACAAGTTTTTGGCTTGAAGGAGAAGGGTTGCATGGCCGGTTTTAAAATGCATGTGGGTACCAGCAGTGTCTGTGGAGTCGCTTACGCGGGCGCCGGGATTGCACTGGGGGTTCCCTGGGATTCGGCCCTGGTGGCTGGCGGTTTGTGTGGCGTGTCTGGCATGCTCCCCGATCTGGACAGTGGTTCGGGTCGACCACTACGTGAAACCATGGGCTTTGCCGCCGCGGTGGTACCCATGCTCTTAGTCGACCGGTTTCAACAGTTGGGACTCTCTTACGAGCAATTGGTGTTGGCGACTGGAGGACTCTACTTACTGATTCGCTATGGAGTGGCAAAATTGCTTGCCAAATACACAGTCCATCGGGGCATGTTTCACAGCATTCCCGCCGCATTGACCTTTGCCGGAGTTGCCTTTCTGGTTTGTGGTTGTTCCGATTTGCACCTGCGCTATTACAAAGCGGGAGCCGTGCTGTTGGGAGTGATGTCGCATTTGGTACTCGATGAAATTTATTCCATTCAGTTGGGTGGCATTCGAGGAGTCCGACTCAAGAGCTCTTCAGGCACGGCGTTAAAATTTTGGGGATCCAGTATGTGGGCCAATATCTCGGCCTATGGCAAATTGGCTATTGTAACTTTGCTCATTCTGGGAGAGCCGATGGTCATGGACCGATATGGCGAGGTTACCCCCTGGGCTATCCGGCACGCTTCCTGGAACGCTCACGATCATGACAATGTTGCCAGTCAGGGCCAGCATGGCGGCCGCCAAGAGGCAGCGGCCAATCCCTTGTGGGGTGCGAACGATAGCGACAGCCGGATGGTTGAAAACAGCACCAACTGGCTGACGCCCGGCGCTGCAGAGCCACAGTCGCCCAGTGAGCCTGTCGAGGATCGTACCATCTACGACACCGCTCGAAGACTATGGAAAAGTGTGCGCGAGTAATATGCAAGTTGTTGCCAGGCTGGAACAAGCGGTACGCTGTTCCGCCATGGAAGACTGGACAAAATGGCGTTCTCTTTGCAGAATGGCGGTTCTTCGGGATCCATTGGACCCTTGGAATTCACTAAAATACCACTTACACGGGAAGCAGTTCAATCATGATCACTGTTGGCATGAATTATCACGTAATTGAAGGCAAACAGGGCGAATTCGAGGCTAAATTTGGTGCGGTCATGGAGGCTCTCAATGCAGCCGAGGGGCACACCGAATCGACCTTGTGGAAAGATACCGGCGATAGTGCCTCGTACCTGATCACCAGTGAATGGTCCGAAGAGAGCGCCTTCACCGAATTCATCCGCAGCGATGCTTTTCGCGCTGTTACCAACTGGGGCAAGGAGCAAATCCTCTCCGGACGACCACAGCATAAAGTATACAAAAATTGACGTGCTTTTAACTCGCGCCTAGCAACTAACAATGAGCGCCTCGCGTCTCCCCTGACCGTTCTACCACCAACGTCACCGGTCCATCGTTGACGAGTGCAACTTGCATGTCGGCAGCGAACTGGCCGGTGGCGACGGGTACGCCCTGCCCTGCTACCTGCTGGCAAAATAGTTGATAAAGTGGGTTGGCCTGCTCGGGCCGAGCGGCGCTGACAAAGCTGGGCCGGCGACCTTTGCGGCAATCCCCCAGAAGTGTGAATTGGCTGATGACCAGCATCTCTCCCTGTGTCTCTAACAGCGAAAGATTCATCTTTCCCTCAGGGTCGCTGAAAATCCGGAGATGGACAATTTTATCGGCCATCCAGCTTACTTCCTCTTCGCCGTCTCCCTCAGCCACCCCCAGTAAGACGACCAGTCCTGGTCCAATTTGGCCAATGACTTGGCCGTCGACTTCAACCCGCGCTTCGCGGACGCGTTGAATGCAAGTACGCATGATAATGGAGTTCTCTAACCCACGAAGTTCATGAATTTTCTGGACAAAGGCCTAGTCCCAACGATAGGCGACGATGGCATTTTTTTCACGGATGAAGATCTGGTTACCAGCCATGGCCAGATGGCCCCAGGTTTCTGCCGTAGAGATCATTCGAGAATCGACCAACTCGCATCGATCGGGACGAGCGCGAATCAATACCAGCTCACCTTCGTTGGTTAATACAAGGATGTGGTCATTGCAGCAGATCATACTGCAATACTTCCCATAGCGGCGTTTAGAAATCCATTTTTGTTCGCCATTTTGTAAATCGATGCACACCAGATGACTGTTCTTCACGTGCGTGTAGACATGACCGTCGATGATGACCGGCGACGACATGTAGATGGCCGATTTGTTCTTCCAGTCAACGTTGATCGTAAATTTCCCCTCATTAGGTGTTAGTGGACCCTTTTTAAGCGTTAGCGGATAGTAGCCGGTACGGCTGGCTCGTGTGCTGGTGAAAATGCCGCCTCGAAAGGGAATAGGCGCCAGGATGCATCCCTGGTCGTAGCTGTCGAGCACTTGCTGCCAAAGAATCTTGCCGGTCGCCGGGTCGACGCCAGCAATGGATGGGATGTTCGCGACCAGGAGTTGCGGCTGGCCATGAATTTCGGCAAAGTCGGGAGAAGAGTAGGAACCCTGGCCAACGTCGCTTCGTACCAGGCAACGCCACACGTTCGCGCCGGTTTTTTTATTCACGCGAATAAACGAGTCGGCCGCCTGAACGTAAACACTTTGGTCGACAACCAAGGGAGAACAGACGAATCCAAGTTCTGGCAGAGGCGTTCCATAGCGAGCATGGAAATCCGCCTGCCATCGCTGTTTGCCCGTTTCCGGATCAAGACAGACCAGTATATCGCACATCCTGGAGACATACAGGCCATCCCCATCGTAGGCAGGCGTAGCCTTGATCCAACTTCCCATACTGGCGCCGAGAGAAGCAACTTTCATTACTCCTTGCCACTGGGCACGCCAGATTTCCGCGCCCGTATGACGATCGAGGGCCCGAACGGCTTCGAATTCATCTTCTTGAGTTTCGGTGACGAAAACCTTATCGGTTGAAATCACGGCTCCCGAAAAGCTGGAGCCCAGTTCGACTCGCCACTGCTGGACCAAGTGAGATTCCTGCAAGCTTTCAGGCCAAGGAGCACCAGTGACCCATCCATTACGACTCGGGCCACGCCATTGGGGCCAGGTTGCACTGTTGTCGTCCGCCGAAAGCCCAACCTCGGACACCATCCATGCTGTAATCAGCAGACCTATCGTGCTCCATCGTGTCATTCCCATTGCGTATTCTACTCATTCTTTCTAACTCGTTGGTGATTTCTAAATCCAATACTAGTGCATTATTTCACTTAAGAATATGGGTTGCAAATAATCAGCCGCAACGCGTTAGCGTCCGGTTGTGCGGTGATAACCGGGGGCTAACATCGGAGCGGCCATTCGCCGCCGCAAGCAGACAAGCTGTGTGGCCGCGAATACCCATAGCCAGGCGGATGTCGGTTCGGGCACCGTGCGGGCGGCGGCTATTGCCGAAAAGGTGGAACCTAATTGGGCTCCCCAAATCGACAGATCTTCTCCACCCACGACTCCATCTCCATTGGCGTCGCCGCCCGTATTGTCATCTTGCATGGTCAATCCGAATCCAGTCTGCCAGGTCAAGAAGTCTGCTCCATCCACATCGGCGTCATGGTTAAAATCTGCCGAGAGAAAAACATCGTCAATGTGCAGTACCACACTAGTCGCCGAATAAATGGGGGTGACTTCATAAGCGAACATGTCCGACTCGTCGATGGTTACGACCTGCTCAAAAACACCGAGGACCGAAGTCGCCGTGAGCACTTGAAACGTATCGCCCACCGAAGGCTGGAAGTTGTCGATCAGTTGCACCTCGATGGTGCCGTTCAAACGGGCCGGTCCAATCACGTTGAGCCAGTCGAATTCGGATCCTTGAGTGAAACCGCCCAGGTCGACAGCGAATTCTCCTTCGGTGGTCTGAGAAAAATTACTGCGAATCGTGGCAGCTCCCGGCTCAACCACATCGATATTCACTTCGTTGGCCAAAAAGCCAATTTCCAAACGGCCATCGTTGGACACATCGAGCCCCACATTGGCGCTGTTCTCCAGGTTCATGGTGCTGCCGTTATCGATTGTCATCTGGCCAGGGCCACTCACCGTAGCCGTATTGTAGATAAAGGAGCGTCCGCCGCCGCCAAAGTGCACGTCGGTCGAGGTGTTTGCCGTACTGAGGCTCCCCTTCAGGCCAACGTTCACACCCAATCGAAGTACGCCATCGGTCGTGATTGATCCTTCGGCCGATAGGTCACTGCCGTCGAGCATGGTGAGGGGCGACCTGGTGGTCGAGACGAAGTTCAATGTCCCAGCCGAGCTCAGCCTCCAGGCCAGAATGGGATTACTGAGGTTGACTTCCAGCAATGCCGGGTTGCCGTTAACGTCAATGGTGCCGGCAAAGAGGTTATTGGTTTCATCGATGCGATCAACGTTCAGCACCAACGCTGTGTTGGCGATCGTGGTATGCGTATTTTCGCTCGCACCGTCTAAGTCGATTCGCTCGGTACTCACCGTGGTGTTGGCATCGACCATGGTGTCGGCGTTCCATTGCATGAGCCCCGCGCCGGTGTAGCTTCCTCCGAGGAATGTCGTTGTCCCATTGAGCTCCAACTCGCCACCCGTCGCAATCGTGATCGCAGCCGTCGATTCAAAGGCAGTGGTGCCGTTGATTTGGGTCACTCCCTGACCGATATTCATGCCGCCTTGCACGCTGGTGTTGCGATTGATCATCGCGTCGCCATCAGTGTTCATTTCACCCGTTGTAAAGATAGTAAAGTTGCCCAGGCCACTGAGAGCAGGCGTTGTTGCACCTCCGAACTCCGACATATTGAGCTGACCATCAAGTCGGAACCCGACCAGCGAGGAGAAGGTGCCCTGGTTATTCATCACGCCGTCAAATCCGTCGTTGGCGGTCAATTCCAGGTTAATGGAGGAAACCGAAAACGTGATGTTGGGTTGAATGTTGATTTCGGCGTTGCCTGAGTCGCCGTCCAGATCGGTATCGGCCATGCCTATGGAGGTATCTTGCGTGACGAACACCTGATTGTCGAACTTGATGGCTCCATTACCGACGTAGCTGCCGCCGGCCATGGTGGTGATGCCATTGAGGTCAATCGCGTCGCCCGGTCCGTCGGTTTCGACCATGGCAGTCGATGTGAATAAAGTGGTTTGATTGAAGTTCGCCTCGCTGCCGGCGAAGACGCCGCCTTCGATAATTACCTGTTGATCAATGTTTCCGGTACCGGAAACATTGAGTTGTCCGCCTGATCGAATCGTGAGGATGCCGTCTCCGGTCAGAGTGGGCACGAATGTGTCGGTTTTGTTGAGGTTGATAGTTCCATCGAGGAGCCAACTAAATTCGACGTCGAGCGTGCCGCTATTGATGCGAAGGGCGCCGTCGAAATCGTTGGTGGTGATATCGATGTTAGGAGAGTTGATATCAAGGGTTGTATCAGGATCGATGGTGGTGGTCGTGTTTCCCGCTACTCCATCCATGTCATAGGTATTGATGCTAATAGTCGTATCAGCCATCACAAAAGCTTCTCCATTCTGCCGCGCGATTCCATGGCCCAAAATGTTTCCCCCTTGGAATAAGGTGGTGCCATTGAGTTGAATCTCGGAGTTTGGGTCGCCAAATTCGGTGGTCACGCTGCCAGAAGATTGCAAAATGAGCGTATTCTCGACCACGCCCAATCCGCTGGCATTGATTAAACCACCCGCCTCCACGAAAAGAATACTGCCAGTCGAAGTTGCCGGACCATTGGCGGTTCCTTCAAGCTGCAACGATCCACCGACACCGATCGAACCTCCAGCATTAAATGCAACCTGCCTGCCTGTTCCCACAGTCATGTCGGCTGCCATCGAGGTGAGCATGCCCGTTTCGAAGCGGAGGTCGTCATCAATCGCTTCGATGGTGCCACCCAGGTCGAGGGCTATATTATTGTCCGAGGTGATCACCAATTCTCCACCGCCGGTGGCGCGAATCAGCCCAGTACTGGTCAAGGTGCCAATAATGCTGGAAATATCGACCGTCCCATGACCTCGCAGTGCTCCCCCCGCAAGAATATTGAGGCTGTTCTCGACCTCGGCATTGCCGCCCAAGACTTCGAGTCGGGTGCCGTCATTCACGCTGACGGTCTCCGATATCAGATCACCAAAGTTGTTCACGATCAGCCGAGGCGTTCCGCCGCCGGTGGTTTTTTGAATGACTATGTTGTCGGCAACCAATAAATGACTTTGCGTATCGACAGAACTTGCATTGTCGATCAGTAACGAGGTGACATTGCCGATGTTGTTGCCGCCACCAATCGTCACGTTGCCCCCATGTCGTACAAACGCAGCATCTAGGGAGTCTGGCTCCCGACCGCCCATCCAGTTGAATCCGGTCTCCCAATCCGCTCCGCCCAGAAAGTCTTTGCGTGGCAGGTCGACGTTCGTCCAATCCTGCGTCAAAGCGATAGCGAAGAAATCGGCGGCCGAAGGTCGAGTTCGCTCGCTACTGATGCTAAGGTTGCCCATGACCGCGTCGTTTCCAGCCAGGTGGTCGAGTGGGTCTGGGGTACTGCCACGTGGCAACATGTCCATTACGTTGCCACTTACCCAATTGGTGTTGACGTCGTAGTCGTTGTCGTCCACTTCTCCAGTGCCACCGCCATTGGTCACGCCAGAAAAACCAGCATTCATGCCGAGTGAATGGCCAACCTCCTGAAATGCCAAAGTCAGCAGGTCGCGACTTAAATCGCTATTCTCCGTTCCATTATAACCGGCTTCAAATAGATCTGGGACATTCCCTGTGAAGCGTGCTGCTTGTGTAGGTGGAAATAGGGCATTGGGGCCATAGTTGTACTGCACCTGTGCCATGTCGTATTCGGAATCGTTTTCAGGCGTAGAATCGATGAAATAATTGACCGTGGAATCAAAACGGATTACTGAGTGGGTAAGGGTGCCCGTGGGATTCTCTTCAATCCACGATGGGATGCTCTGGCCACAACAGAAACCCATGTCATCATCCCACCAATAGGTGATACGAATCGTTGCGGCATCGTTGAAGGCGGCTTCAAATTCACGTTCTACTTCATTCAGAATATTCAGCAAACCAGCACTTACTGAATCGAACAAAGGAGGCTCCTCATCGAAAGTAGCCGCTGGATTGTCGGGGTGACTTGAGTTGCTCAGTGGCTCCCAGATAATGTCTAAAGCGTGTGCCTGGGACACAGAAACCCACAGCACTAGGATAAGAAATATGCAACGAGCAGTACTCATAACGGTGTACTGGTTCAGCCTGACATTGAGTTTTGACAAACTCGAATTAGCTACATGAGGTAGTGGGTTGAAACGGACTAAAGGCAGTATTTTTTTAATTGAGTTTATCGCATTGAGCCAAAAACGAAGGTG
>JBDOMT010000322.1:0-1822 GCA_039831705.1 Pirellulales bacterium
GTTCCTCAAGCACGCCCAGCAGGATTCGAACCTGCGACCTGCGGATTAGAAGTCCGCTATGGCCGTGCCCAAGGTTGGCTACCAGTGTGCAGGCTCCGCTTAGGGAGCCGACTGGCGCTTAGCTCGCCCCTCAGGCGGTGCCGCGTCCAAGTGCCTTGGAAGGCACGACCCGCAAGGCTCGCTGCTTCATCATGTCCAATAGCTTTGTCGGTAATTTCTTAGGGTTCTTCAAGTAATACCCAATCCGATTGCGAACGTATCGCTTATGGTTCAGGTTGTCGATCTCCTGCATGTACGAGAACGCGACTTTGGAGAAAACTTCCCGCGAGACATTCTTCACAAAGTGATTCTTCGGGCTCTGGTGCGAAAAGTGGCGCCACGCGATAGGCTCCTCTAGGAGGCCATAACTCTTCGCACGCTCATACATCTCCGTCCCCGGATAGGGCGTGAAGAGACTGATTGCCACCACCACGCCGAGCTTGCGAATGAGCTCCATCGTCTCTTCGGCCGTTTCCAACGTTTCGTCAGGGAATCCCATCATGAAGAACGCTTCCCACGTAATTCCCGCCTTTTGCATCACTTTGCTGCAGTGATCGACCTTCTCATGCGTGATGCCCTTGCGGAGGATTTTCATCATGCTGGGGCTGCCGGTCTCAATGCCAAACGTGAGGAGACGGCAACCGCTCTCTTTCATCTTGCGGGCCAACTCGTCGTCCACTAAGTCGCACCGCGTCGTCGCCACCCATGTGATGGGGCGGCCTTGGGCCTGAAACGTCTCAATCATCATGTCGAAGAGACGCATCGAGTGCTTGCGGTTGGGCGTGAACGTGTCGTCCCAGAAGTAGAAGTCCCGCACGCCGTGGTGTTCGTAGATTCTCACCATCTCGTCGATGATATGCTCGGGCGAGTGATAGCGGATCTGCCGCGTCCAGACGCCGACGGAATCGCAGAAGGTACACGGCCAAGGGCAACCACGGGAGGTAAACATCACGCCAAGGTCATCGGGACTGTAACGAGCCGGCATCAGATCCACGGACTTGTCTGGCAAATCGACCTCGTCGACATGCTGCATATTCGTCCGCAATTCGTTCTGCACAATGTCGCCCGCCTCGTTCTTCCATACGAGACCGTCAATCTCAGACCAGTTCTTCCGGCCGGACTCCACCATCGTGACGAACTGCTTGATCGTCTCCTCACCCTCGTGGCGGACGACGAAATCCACGTTGTCGAATTGAATGGTGTCTTCGGGACATATAGACGGATGCGGGCCGCCCCACACTACAGTGACATTGGGATTCAGCTGTTTGGCAATCCGTGCAATCGCTTGGGCCGACGGGATCATGCACGACTTCACGGTGATCCCGATGATGTCAGCGTCGTAGTCCGCCAAGACTTGTTCGACTTCGCGCCAAACGTAGTGGTCAGGATCGTCCAGAGCATCCTGATAGTCCTGATGGTGCTTGAACACATCCGTATGGCGGTAGCCGGAGATAAGACCCTCTTCGTCGTCGTAGTTTTCTGCGTTGTAAATCGCCACATCAGCACCAATGCGGCGCAGTGCTCCTGCCAGATACCCAAGACCGATGGGGAAAAATCGGTTCTGAGTCCCGTGGAGCCGCTCGAACGGTGGATATACTAGGAGAGTCTTCATCGATTTCATACTACATGCTTCGCCTGGCTTTTCAATCTTTTGAGCCGACATTTTCCATGTTTTTGGATCGCCATTTACACCTGTTCGGCGACAACTACTCTTCCCCATTAGCGACATTCCGAGCCGTTCGCAGAGCGCGTCCTTGGTGCGCGGACAGACGTCGAACGCGCT
>JBDOMT010000113.1:0-1820 GCA_039831705.1 Pirellulales bacterium
CAGTCCTGCCGCCTCTGCCAGAGCAGGACACTTATCCCGGACCAACGGTGAGGTTGCAACGTCATGATGCGTCGCAAGTGCACCAATCTCAATAACCCCATCGAGATCGCCGATCTCAGTAAGGCCTGGAATACGTGCGATATCAATCAGGACGGTTGGTTCACTAAGTCGAAGTTTCATTAGAGGCACGAGGCTGTGCCCACCTGCGATTAACTTGCCCGCACCAGCCGAGGCCTTGAGTTTGGACAACGCGTCTTCGAGTGAAGTTGCCCGTTCGTATTGAAATGCACTGGGGATCACGACTGGCCTCCAGAACCGTGAATAATACGCCACAGTTTTTCAGGCCGTAGCATCATGTCAATATGTGTTACGCCACATCCGCTTAACGCATCGACCGCAGCAGACACAATGCATGGAGTCGAACCAATTGTGCCGGCCTCACCAACACCCTTCGCCCCAAGCGGATTGACTGGAGTCGGCGTCACGGTATTGTCTAGTTCAAAACGAGGGAAGTCCGTTGCACGCGGGATTGCGTAATCCATAAACGACCCTGTCAGAGGTTGGCCATCCTCCTTGTTGTAAACCACCTCTTCAATCATGGCCTGCCCAATACCCTGAGCCAACCCGCCATGAATCTGCCCTTCAACAATAAGAGGGTTAATGAGATTACCAGCATCATCCACGGCAACAAACTTCAGCAAAGTCGGCTCACCTGTATCACGATCAACCTCCAACATCGCGATGTGACAGCCAAATGGGTAGGTGTTATTACTCGGCTCAAAAAAAGCTCCCTCGCTAAGTCCTGGCTCTAGACCTTCAGGAAGTGGGACCGGAACATATGCATAGGCAGCAACCTCTGAAAATTCTTTAGTTCCGGCGGACGGCGCCCCTTTGACAGAAATCTTGCCGTTTTCAAAGATCAGGTCCTCTTCGTTTGCTTCCATAAGAGCGGCGGCAAATTTCGCCATTTTCTTTTTCACTTTTCCGCCCGCAAAATGGAGTGCTGTCCCACCAACAGCCTGAGACCGACTACCGAACGTTCCGATGCCCTGCTTCACGACATTGGTATCACCATGGTGAATCGTGATGTGATCAATCGGCACGCCAAACTGGTCAGCAAGCATCTGTGCAAAGGTCGTTTCATTCCCCTGGCCATGCGGAGAAGCTCCTGTCGTCGCACTAATCCGACCGTCCCGTTCCACCGTCACCTGCGAATGTTCCCATCCGCCTGTTGGAAGCGAGCTTGACGGACCAAGCCCACACACCTCTGCATACATCGACAATCCAAGCCCAACGAATCGGCCCTCTGCCTTCGCAGCGTCCCGCTCAGCCTTGAGCTGGTCCCAATTAGCTTTCTGCAACGCAAGGTCAAGGGCCTTCTCGTAATCACCAGAATCG
This sequence comes from Pirellulales bacterium, assembly GCA_039831705.1. Taxonomy (GTDB): domain Bacteria; phylum Planctomycetota; class Planctomycetia; order Pirellulales; family Lacipirellulaceae; genus JAJRWS01. Next base: position 1,399 of record JBDOMT010000113.1, read on the forward strand.
TAGACCGCCCCCATCTGCGTCGTGAATGGAAATTGGCTGGGCTGGATAAAGTTCTTACGACGCAACTCAGCTGGGTCCATCCCAAGTTCGCGTGCGAGGATGTCCATCGTGCGCTCAACAAAATAAATGGCCTCGGGACGCCCAGCCCCGCGATACGCATCAGTCGGAGTTTTATTCGTAAAGACTTCGGTTACGGTTGCTCTTATGGCTGGAAATGCATAGGTTCCACTGGCCATCAACTGCGTCAGCGTGGGAATAGCCGCCGTCAGCAGCATGTTATAAGCGCCAATATCCGCAATCAGCTGCATCTTAAGACCAAGAACAGTCCCGTCACGCTTCGCCGCTACATCGACGTAACCAATGATGTCTCGTCCATGAATGGTGGCGACGAATGCTTCGGACCGGTCCTCCACCCATTTAAC
>JBDOMT010000492.1:0-7576 GCA_039831705.1 Pirellulales bacterium
CATGCAGGGCCAACAAATCACGTTCTAGACACAGGTTATCACGCACCGCTCGTGAGTCGCATTCAATCACCACACGGGCCCAATGGCGTTCCAACAAGACCAAATTGGCCGTATTGGCGTTGGTGGCCGCATGGCATTGGCACGTTTTGGTATCGAGCAACTGATAGCTTTCATCCGGCGTAGGCAAAGGCTTCAGCCCACAATCGGAGTCTTGACAATCGGGCAGTTGCATAAACAATTCCGGTGGATTCTCTCCTCCGGAGGTCAGTTCATGCAGACAAGGCGCGGAGGGAGTGCACGGCACACATCCGGCAGATGGACAGCGACAACCTGCCACGGCCGATAAATACGTTACACACCCAATGATAGCAAGATGTCTGATAACCATAATAATCGCTGAGAACCGATCAAATCATACGACCACTCAAGTATTATCGAGAAAGACATCAGATTGCTGGAGCAGTTGCCAGCATTTTTCCGCTGAAAGGGATAAGGCAGACCTTGCCGGTTACAAGCGAGGCTAAGGAATCAGGCGACCCTAAGGAGTTGCGTTTTTCCCGTTGATTCGTCGCAGTAGCGGCTCAACCTCAGTTAAATCCTTGAGCAATATATCCGGTTCTTCTTCACGCAGTTGCTCGGCTGGCGTATTGCCCGTAGAAACTGCGACCGCGCAGGCCCCGATCGCACGTGCACAACGGATGTCGTGGACCGTGTCACCAATCACCATCACCTCATCCAGATTGCCACGCGCCTGGTATCGAGCCTGCTCTAAGGCTTCCGAGGCGATCGCATTGCGATCGGTCCAGAGATCACCAAAGCCGCCAAACTTGAAACGCTCTGCCAGACCATAGTGGGACAGTTTACGTACGGCCCCCAAACGGATATTGCCGGTGAGCAGTCCGAGCAAGACGTGGTCCTGACTTTGCAACGTATCCAGCAACTCGGTTACACCAGGTAAAATTTCTCCTGCGCATTGCGGCAACTTATGCTCCAGTTTTTGCAGGTAAAGGTCGACAAACTGATGCCAGTTTTCTGCAGTCAGCTCGACCTCATGCGTCTGCATCAACTCCAAGGCAATCGCCCGGTCACTGCGGCCTGCAAACGGAACGTCACCGGAGAGTTTATGCACATCAAACAGTTCGGCGAAGGCTGCGGCAAAGGCCTGCATTCCAGCCCCGGCGGTAAGGATGAGCGTGCCATCGATATCGAAGAGTACGGAGTACATGAGGGGTTGAGTGTGGAATGTTGAGAATTGAGTGTACAGAATATCAGCGTGCCCATTGTAACGTGGCTGGGGCTCTTTCGCGAGGTCAGGCGAATTTTCGCTCCAGATCACGCAGGTACTGGAGTGCTTCATCTAGTTCTGACGTTTCGACTCCCGGTTGACGACCTGCTCGATCGCATTGGCCCAACAGCAACAGGCCGTCATAATATTACGAGTCACGCAAACGGCGATGGGCTCGACGTCCCAATTTTTGCTGGGCAATCGTGTGGGCCAATATGTGGTGCTCGATGAGCCAGGCGGTTCGTTCGGTGAGCAGACCATCCAGGGCTTCCAATCCGGCTGCCACATGTTCGTGCGGGTCGATGCCTTTACCCACATCATGCAGCAAAGCAGCAGTTAGAAATTCTTCATCGTAGCTGAGCGCATCACGAGCATGGTCAAAAACCTGCAACGAGTGATAAAGCACATCTCCTTCTGGATGAACCTGTAAATTTTGCTTTACATTTTCCAGTGGCAATAACAATGCTTCGTAGACCTGAAATCGATCCGGTTGTTCTTCAGCTTCCTGGAGTGCGGCGGCCACATCCAGTTCTGGATACTCGCGCGCAAACAACTGCTCCAACTGGCGGATGCTGGCGCGCTCGATTGGCCGTCCTGTGATGGAACTCTTGAAACCATATTGAACCTGAGTCACATGGTACACGGTTAGCTCATATTGAAACTCGTTCGCCAGATGAACATGCGTGTAGACTCGTTCTTCTCCCTGTTTGCGGGCCCGCTTCCGCTCAACATCATAGACCAATCCTTCCAAATCGAGCGAGTGGGTCACGGCTTCGACCGAATCGGAAAACAGATGCAAATCGATATCAGAACCTTGACGAATATGACCGGTGAGCACACTGCCTATCAGTCGTGGCCGGAACGGTGCCAGCATTTTCATCAACCGCAGGGCGCCCAACCGCATCGCAAGCAAGTTATCATTCCGCTGCTCCCCTTCATACAGACGAACCAGCAATTCGATCTGATCGCGTATTTCAGAATTGCTCGGTAAATCCGCCGGCTTAACCCAGCCTTGATAGATCCTCCGAGCCGCCTTCATCTTCGCCCGATAGTATTCCGATTCTTGCCGATCGTACATCAACCGGGCAGCTTCCCACGCGATCTGCTTGCGTAATATTTGATGACTTCATTGAACCACAAACTGCTGATCTTCGAACTGAACCACATCACCACTACGCAACTGACGTCGGCGTCGCGTTTCTGGTGTGCCATTCACCAGAACCTGGCCGTCCTGGATCACCAGTTTGGCCTGGCCGCCAGTGCCTACAACGCCTTGCGATTTGAGAAATTGATCGAGACGTATCGTCGCTGGTTCATGCGGTGCGGTCATGTGAAGCCATCAAGGTTAGCGTAAAATGGATAGTCCATGGTCCGTACGTTGTTGATTCACACCGACGAACGCTTCTGGTTGCAACTTTAGCAGCTTAATCAGTTGCGAAGAGGTTACTCCTAAGTATTGGGCGGCTGCAGCGACATCCGACTTCGCTACCGCGATGGCATCGAGAGCTTCGGCCAACAGGGCTGGAAAATCTTCGTGTCGTGAATTCACTTTGATCCGCCCGCCACCAGATCGCTGCAGCCACAACTCACTTGGCTTGGTGGCAACTCCTTGCGGATCAAATTGACGCACTCCAAGTGCTAACCGTACACGTAAACGAAACAAAGCTTGTGCACGATTTTCAGACTGCCGTCGCCGCTCACTCGCCTCAGCTCGAATCCCCGTAGGCTCATGCACAATCACAATCGCCGTCTCCACCTTATTACGATGTTGTCCACCGGGTCCGCTGCGTCGCGTGCGTTGCAACGAACATTGAGTCAGCAATTGTTCCACGGATAGACGAGCTGGATGCATCCATCCATTGTGCTCTACGAGCCCTTCTATCCGCCAGGGTAAGAAAAATATTTCGGTACGGCGGCAGGATCGTTGTAATCCTAAAATTGGTGTCCGATGTGGGTGTAAATTGCGACTGCATTGGGTTTTTGAAACAAAGGGCCTGTTTTTGGTGACTGTCGTAGCCAATCGCAACCGACACCGATCTCACCGACACGAATTCGAAATAAGCTATGCTTCTAATATATACGGTCATGATGCTTCATCAGAGACGACCTTGTTGAGGCAAGTCATGCAATGCACAGCCCCGTCTTACTACTTTTCTGTGCTACTGCCATCTATAGTCAATAATTAGGGATAGGCTCCTGTCATGCTGCCAATCGCTGAAGACCATACCCAAAGTGTTGACAAATTCTTATCCCGGTTGGACAAGTTGCACAGCATGCCCATTGTCGCTTTGCGCGTCATGGAACTGACCCAGGACCCCGACTTTGAAATGGTCGATGTGGCTGACCTACTGGAACATGATCCGGCCCTGGCAGGCTCGGTGTTGCGACTAGTGAATTCCTCCTATTACGGACTTACCCAACAGGTCACTAGTCTGCAGCATGCAATTTCTTATCTTGGTCGAAGATCGTTACGACTCACAGTACTCAGCTTTGGATTGGTCAAAACGCTGGTCCACGGTGCCCCGGCACAGTTCCATCAAGCCTACTGGAAGCGATCGTTAACGATGGCTTCTGCGGCGCGCAACATAACCAAACTGACAGAAACTCGCCAAGTCGACGCAGAAACAGCATTCTCCGCCGGCCTATTGGCTGACTTGGGTATGCTGGTGATGGCCCAAATTGATACCAAAAAATATGTTGACCTGTCCGAAGAGCCAGATCATATGATCCAGCTCATTGAACAGGAACGCAAAATCATGGGCTTCGACCACCAAGCAGTCAGCTCGCGTCTGTTGACCAAGTGGAAGCTACCTTCAGAGCTGACCACAGCAGTCGCCCAACATCACACCTATCTACCCTCGTCTTCCGCGCTGAGTCAAGTCTTGCTAGCCGCCAATTTGCTGTCGGAAGTCCTCTGGATGCCAGGAAGCCCTTACATGCAACCACTGCAGTTGGTCCTCAGCAATCAATTCCAAATGGACGTCGACAACCTGATCACGCTCGCCATGGAAAGCAAGGAGTCGGTCAACAAAAGCATGGAAATCTTTGATGTCCAACTGGAAGGTCAGATTGATCTGGAAGCACTCGAACAGCAAGCGCGTAAGCAGTATGAATTGGCGGCCCTGGATTCTGCAGCTGACCTGGATTGCGTGGAAGCATTTGCTGACATTCTGTAATCTGACGGCAAGCCGAACTTTTTGGACGGTTGGAAGACTAGGTATTGGGGTATCGAGCGTCCGGATCCTGGACGGCCGAAAAGATTCGTTTGCCTGGGGGGCGTTCGCCCATTGATGGTGAGCTTGGAAACGTAAGCTGGAACGAGCGGTAGCGCTGTTCCGGCAATGCACTACAAACCTTTCTCCAAAAAATTATCCGTGGCCTTTTCTCTCTTGGCGCATCATAGCAGCTCTCTGGTTTGACCAAACACTGGTTGCTTTCTGGCGGCTTCTCGCTATTGTGGAAAAAAGCACCTTTTGGTGATACGTTGCTATTTTGCCAGCCCATGGAGATTCTTCGTCATGCACTACTTGTTACCACGTGTCCTGTTTGTATTCCTACTTTCGGTGAGTTTTGCACCTTGGGCCCAAAAGGCCCAAGGAGAGGAAATATCTGGGTCAACGATAGGCCAGATTGTCCGCTTGGATCCGGAACTCGACCAGCTCCTGCCCAAACAGGCCGCCATTGAGATTTTGGGAGATGGTTTTGAATGGTCGGAAGGCCCTGTTTGGATCCCGGCAAAATCGCTTGTGCTATTTTCCGATATCCCGCGCAATCAAATCATGCAGTGGAAGGCGGGGCAAGGCATCAGTATCTTTCGTAAACGGGTCGGCTATTCGGGGCCGCAACGCTTTACGGGTAGAGAACCTGGAACCAACGGCCTAGTCCTCGACCCACAAGGGCGTTTGGTTGCCTGTTGCCATGGTGACCGCTCCATCAAGCGGATGAATGATCAGGGTGAATTTGAAGAACTGGTCTCCCGATACCGGGGCAAGCGGCTCAACAGTCCCAATGATCTTGTATTTCATGCGGATGGTTCACTCTATTTCACCGACCCTCCTTATGGTCTACCCAAAGGCTTCGACGATCCGGAGAGAGAACTGGATTGGTGCGGTGTCTATCGATTTCACCAAGGCAAGCTCACCTTGCTAACTGACGAGTTAGTCCGTCCCAATGGCATTGGCTTTTCACCCGATTACCGAACCCTTTACGTGGCCCAATCGCATTCGGATGCGGCAATCTGGAAATCGTACCCGGTATTGAAAGATGGCACGCTGGGCGCGGGAACCCTTTTTCATGATGTTACCGACGTCATGGGAAAACTGCCGGGGGCCCCCGATGGCCTGGCCGTCGACACGCACGGAAACCTGTGGGCAACCGGTCCGGGCGGTGTCTACATCATCAACCCGCAAGGCAAAGTCCTCGGCCGCATTGATACTGGACAGCGTACCGCCAACTGCACCTTTGGTGATGATGGCAGCACCCTTTACATCACTGCGGATATGTACTTCTGCCGAATTCAAACCACCACAAAAGGACTTGGCTATTGAACAATGGTCGAAATTGACGAGACGCGAGGAGAATGCCAAGTGAAGCATGAAACTTACCACATTCATTCACACCGCATGGCCCAGCTTATCGCGGCCAGTATCCTGTTGGTATGGACATGGTGCGGATTTCCAAGTTTGGCTCCCGCCGTGACCCCCACTGTGCCTCCCGTCGTGTCCCCCGTCGAGGAATACCAGGGTGTGCCTTATACAGGTAGCGACCTGTACGCGGATACATGGGTGGCAACCGATGGACTGGGCCGTACACTACCGGACATTGGCCAATGTGGTCCGGTTAAAAAAGAAAAAATGGGTCGGTATTTTCTACTGGACCTGGCACACAGGCCTCCACCATGGAGCAAACGGACAACCGGCTGACAACAGCAAGCTGCTTCCCTTGGCCAAAGATGGACGCGTCCCCTGGCTGGCTGGCAGCAACACCCATTATTGGGGGGAACCTGAACTCGGATATTACCGGATGACCGATCCCTTTGTGATTCGTAAACACGCCAGTATGTTGGTCGATGCGGGCATCGATGTGGTATTGTTCGACACCACCAACCCGCCTTACACCTTCAGGCCCCAATACGAGGCCCTGTGTCGTGAGTACACTGCGATGCGTAAGGAAGGGGCAGCCACTCCTTCAATTGGTTTCATCACTCCGTTCGGAAATCCCAACAGCGTGGTGCAGCGACTCTGGCGCGATCTCTACCAACTTGGTCACTGGCAACACCTTTGGTTCCGGTGGGATGGAAAACCGCTCCTGCTGACGGATGCCAATGCCATCCAAGATCCGCAGATCAAGAACTTTTTCACCTTTCGGCGGCCGATGCCAGATTACTGGCTCGGCCCCAGTGGCCCGGACCAATGGAGCTGGCTGGAAGTGTACCCTCAACATGTATTCAAAAATTCACGTGGCGAAGCGGAGCAAATGAGTGTGGGAGTCGGGCAAAATGCATTGCCTGGCATACCCGGACCAGCCCCCATGAGCCACCAACGTGGAGCCATGGGACGCAGTTGGCATGGTCAACAGATGGACCTCAAGTCCGATGCCGTCAACTGGGGGATGAACTTCCGTGAACAATGGCAACGAGCACTCGACATCAGTCCGAAGTTTGTCTTTGTGACCGGCTGGAATGAGTGGATAGCCGGTCGCTACAACAAATGGCCTACCTATACCGATAAAGATTGTTATTACCCAAATGGCCTCTTTGTGGATCAGTACAATCAAGAGTACAGTCGAGATTGCGAGCCCATGCGCGGAGGGCATACCGACAACTACTACTACCAACTGGCCAGTTGGGTACGCCGTTTTAAGGGTGTAAGGCCTCGCCCCACAGCGCAGGGCCCCAGCAAGATTGTCATCGATGGTACCTTCGACGATTGGTTACCCGTGGGGCCTGAGTACCGAGACACTCTGGGGGATTGCATTCATCGCGACCATCCAGGCTTCGGCACACTGCATTACCGAAACGACACCGGGCGAAACGACTTGGTTCTCAGCAAGGCCGCTTTCGACACCGAATACATCTATTTCTTTGTGCAGACACAGCACCCAATCACTCCTTCCACGGATCCACATTGGATGCTGTTGTTGATCGATACCGACCGAAATCCCCAAACAGGCTGGCTAGCCCAAGTTCCCCAGTAAGCTCCAATTACACCTTGTTTTCTAGGCTGGCAGTTGCAAAGTCGTCACTACATTTGAGTTTGGTTTATTTTGGGCAGCCGTAGTTTGAGGTGATTG
>JBDOMT010000371.1:0-3758 GCA_039831705.1 Pirellulales bacterium
ACAAACTCAGGGCCGCGGGCACCGACGCGCAGCGTTGGTCGGCTACGGATGTTTTCTGGGCGGCCGCGTAGAGCGAACAAGTAACGTAACGTATCCACGACTTCTTCGGCTTTGAACGATCGTCCCATCTCAAGTGCCAGGCCCGCGTCCCAGAAAGTAACGGCCGTGTGTACTCGTCAATCACAGCCAATATCTTGAATTGTCGTCCATCTTCCGTGCGATCCGTCACAAAATCATAGGACCAAACATGACCTTTGCGTTCTGCCTTGTGACGAATGCAACCATTGTCGCTATTGCCAGGCAGACGACGCTTTCGATGCTGTTTTACCGGTACTTGCATGGATTCCTGTTTCCAAAGACGATGGACCCGTTTCTCGTTGATTTGCCAGCCACGCGATACAAGTAGCTTGAATATCCGCTCGCAGCCAAAACGTGGCCGCTGTCGAGCGAGTCGTCTCATCTCCGCCAATAACTCGCGGTCCTGCTTGGGACGTAACGATTTGTATCGTTGCGTTGCACGCGGTTGTCCTAACACACGGCACGTGCGCCGCTCAGGGCTTACCAGTTTCCCTTGGCTGCCTCCTTGAGTATCTCCATGTCCAAAGCCTGCTCAGCCACCAACTTCTTCAGTCGAGTGTTTTCTTTCTGGATTGCCTTGAGTTCCTTTGCCATCTCGGGTGCCATGCCGCCATACTTTTGTCGCCAGCGGTAGTAGGTCTGAACTGAAACGCCTGGCTTTTTGCATATCTCAGGCACTTTCTTATTCTTGCCAAGATCCACATCTGCTTCACGTAACTTACGGATTATCTGATCAACTGTATATCTTTTTTGCTTCATCGAAAGAGTCCTTTCTGGGCTTATGCCCATCGGAATTCTCTCACTTCAGCTGGATCAATTTAAGGGGGGGAGCGCAATTAAACTGGAAAGAGAACCCGGCCAGTCCCGTGTTGCGGCCGCGGACCGACAATTGGGAAGGCAACCTGTTGAATCAGCCGCGGGTGGTGAAGGTGACCGACAAGCATTGGCGAATGTATTACACCGGCTGGGGATATAAAGGAGAGGGAAGTGCAAGGGGCAGTAGCTGGACTTTTGGTCTGGCCGAGTCACACGACGGCGGCGTCACCTGGAAGCGGGTCGGCGACCAGCCGTTGCTGGCGCGAGGCAATGCCGACTCGTCCGACGGCGGCGGCGTGTTTGTGCCCGAGGTCCGCCGTATCGGTAATCAATGGATGATGTGGTACACGGCCATGAAAGTAGCCGAGGGCAAGCAATACATTCATCTCTGTCTGGCGACTTCCAACGACGGCCTGCATTGGACCAAGTCGAAACGGAACCCGGTTCTCAGCGAAGACTTTGCCGCCGGCCCGAAGCGCAACGTCATCTCGCGCTGCTTTGTGCGTTACGATCGGGGTGTGTTCAAAATGTGGTACTCGCACGCCAGACCCGCCTACCGCATACGATATGCCGAAAGCCTCGACGGCATCGATTGGGAACTCGCGCCAATCAGCCCTGTCCTGGGACCGGGCAAGAAAGAGGCCTGGGACGATCAGATGGTCGAATACCCGGAGGTCGATGTCGTCGACGGCCGCTACCGCCTCTGGTTTTGCGGCAACGGCTTTGGCTCGGTCGGTTACAGCGAGGGAATAGCCGAGGCGTGCGTGCGGCTTTCAATCCGCAGCGGAATTTCGTCGCTAGTCGATGCAACCTGGAGCGACTGGTCGGCGGTCAAACGCGACAGCATTATCGCAGTACATCGCTTCGTCCAACTGCGTGCCGAGATGTGGACCAAGAACGCCCGTGTTAGTCCTGCGCTGAACCGGCTTTGGCTGGAAAGTGCCGGCAATTAGACGTAGCAGAGTCGGTCCTTCTGAGCATCGTTATAACCGACTCACTAAGCCCGCTGATAGGAATTTGAATCCCCAAAAGGGCCACATACCCCCCATACACGTTAGCTGATAGTGGCCGTGCGAATGGCTCGGTAACCGGCCGGTTTCCAATTGGCTTCACTGGTTTCACCGGCGGTGAAGATGCGCCAGTAGGCGCGATACTTTCCCAACACCGGGTCCCAGAAGGCCAGGTTTTGTGAATCGAAAGCACCCAGGCCGGACAGAATGGGTGTTTCTGTCATCGGCGTGAAATGGATGCCGTCGGGCGATTTCATCGGCAGTAGGCCACTAGGACCGGATGCACGAACCATCGCCTTGAATTGGGCATCGGCAGAGACGTTGGGATTGTCGTCCTTGAACACGGCCGGATGACCGGCGTCGACATTCAGGGCTCCCATCTTTCCACTGGCTAGGACAATGTTGTTCTGAGTGGATCCTTGGAACGTGTGTAGACCTAGTTGGGGCTTACGCCAGTGAATACCATCGTCGCTCTCGGCGTAACAACAGAACAGAGGATGCCTTCCAGAATCCAGTTTTCCTTGACTCGCTTCCAGGTGCCAGGCCTTGTAATACATCCGGTAGCGCTCACCGTCCTGAAACAGACTGTGATAGCCACTACCAGTCCCTTCCCATGGCTCATCGTGCACCAATGCGATTTCGCGCAGAATCGGACGATGCAACCGCTGCTCAGCCTGCCCTTCCAGCCGTTCGATGAGATGCATGTCGATAAATAACTCGCGCCGTGTGCCTAAGTCGAGCGGGCCGTTTGCGTTGTTCGTTTCTGCTCGGAGCATGGACGGAACTCCGATGGTTCCGACAGCAGCAAGTCCTAACGCCGCCGCAGATAGTAACCAGTTGCGGCGAGAATAATCGTGGTTGTTCATCGTGTGTGCCTTGGTGATTGGTGGTTTTGCAGTCATCGCGAACGAAGTTTGAAATCGTGTTGATTCAATTTTCCTGCGACCACATTAACTCGGAGCGTACTGCTCTGGTTGTAGATCGCGGAAATGGCGATGTGTTCCACCTCATCGGTCATCGTACCTGGTGGCGCAGGTGGTCCAACTTCAATTTGACGCCCAGTTTTAAATACACCGGAAATGCGTACAATTTTCTCTCCCGGGGGAACGGCTGCTTCGTTCATGAGTTCGTAACGTCCTTCTCGAATCTTTCCGCCCGCAGTCGCACCGTTGCCATCAACGGGCTCAAACACAATCACACCGCCTGGCAAGGGCTGATCATCCAATGTGATATTCCCTTGGATGTCTACCAACCCCCGATCGTTACAGCCGGACCATCCAACCATCGCGACCATCAACACAGTGTCAATTCGGAAAAGTACTTTAAAAATATTCAGCGGGGCGATCCTTATATGGAACTGTGAATTACAGTAAATCGATCACACGTTCTCCAGCGACTTGTTCCGGCGTGGCAAGTGCCTGCCAGACACCCAAGTCGATCGAATCATCGATGAAACGTGCGCTGCTGTCGCCCAACAATAAATTGACGCCACCTGAGTGATAGCTGCGGGCGGTCATGGTTAGCCGACGAGGATTCCAACTATTAAAGGTGCCAATGCATGGAGCCTCCGGCACATCCACACACATGCTTTGGCGGATTTCGTCCGGGATTAGGCTGTTGGGCGTATAATTATGATGGTAGAGCGGGCCTTCGGGGTAATGAAACACGCCGCGAAAGTCATTGCCTTCCACGACTCGAATCTCTGACACAAATGCCGTTTTCGATGTGCCATCGATAATGCTTGCCGTGCGTAGCTTGCTATTCAAAAAAAATGCTCCTGCGCCGGATGTAGTGACCACACTGCTCCCGGGTACTCGTCGTCGGACCGGCACGTTCGCCAAAGTACTGTCTTTC
>JBDOMT010000371.1:3768-7569 GCA_039831705.1 Pirellulales bacterium
GGCAGACAGCTTGCAGTTGCTTTGGGCTGAGATCTGCCAGTGGGTTGTTGTCCAGAGCCATGAGGTCCGGAGCCATGTCTTTTCGGAGCTGGGTGGTCCGGAGCTGGGTGGACAGCCCTTGTGCATGGGTGGGGCCCCATTGTTGGCAACATAGCTTCCACGCGCGTAGGCATCGAACCATGGCGTCCCTGTAGGACCTGAGGGACACAGAAAGGAACTCAAACTCTGTTTGATGGGTGCGACGTTCCGGTCATTTAGAGCATGACCGAAGCTGAGCTTCCAATTGATCTGTTGTTCGACCGTACTCTCTTCCATGAAAGCCAGCAGGTAGGTAACCCAAGTGGCTTCCGCGCCATCCGCATCTCCAAGGTTTGAATCGGGCCAGAAATGACCCGTAGGAAAATGGTCTTGAGCGGAATGCACGTTATGCATCGCTACACCGATCTGGCGGAGATTGCTAATGCACTGTGTCCGCCGGGCAGCTTCACGCGCTGCCTGGACTGCGGGTAACAGCAGAGCCACAAGGATCCCGATGATGGCAATGACCACTAGCAGTTCGACTAGAGTAAAACCCCTACGTACCGAAACGAATATACTTGCATCTCTCATGATCGATCCTCTCTATCTAAAAATGCTATGGATCATTATTCCTGCAATACCTTGATACGTGCAACCCCCCTGCTACCCACAACGAAGTTGACAACTCATGTAGCGTGATGAGCCCTTGTGTTTTACTCGCCATGCTTGCGACTTCGGTCGATGACAAAATCCAATGCACACCTGGTGTCCGTGTAGTTGGTGCTGTGGCCTCTTTCTGGACGATGGATGTTCAGTACGTGAGGATTTTGTTTTTGGACGTCCACCAATAAGTGCCGAACACTGTGAGGAGGCACAAGCGAATCGTGCTGATAGGAATTTGAATCCCCACAAAGGGATACATACACCCCATGCGCATAACGATTTCGTCCCTGATGCTATCCATGGTGTGGTCGGAATGCAAGAATTATTTTGAATTCCTACGGAATTGTTCGGGGTTGTTTCTGGACCCTCTTAATCACTTCAAATGGTTCGTTAGATGTCGCTTCCTAAAAAACGTCGGATCAGAGCTTCACACAGCGCATCGGACGGACGCACATCACTGGAGCCACCCACCCATTAGGACCGCCCGAAAAATTCACGCGTTTTTTTAAAAGTGTTCTAGCACGACGGACCAAGTCCCGGTAAAAGTAGGGGGTAACATACAACCGATTCAATTTTCACGTGTAAAACAGCGTCAAGTAACGCAGATTTCAATGGGGGTCACCTCACCACCGATGCGGGTGTTTTATTGCTCCGCGAAGCCGATCAGAAAATCGGGCTGATCGACGCGATCAATGACTGCCTCCCTGACCCTCGTGATTCGACATACATCATTCATGAACAGCGAGAGATGCTGGCGCAGCGGATCTTTTCACTCGCCTTGGGCTACGAGGATCTCAATGATCAGCAGTCGCTACGGGATGATCCGGCGCTGCAGATTGCCGCTGGAAAGTCAGCCCAGGAAGACTCTCCGCTAGCCTCCCCACTCACGCTGTGCCGTTTGGAAAACCGAGTCAACCGCAAGACGTTGGTTGCAATGTCCAAGTTATTTGTCGACCACTTCCTGGCATCGCACGATGAACCACCGGAAGAAATTGTGCTCGACTTCGATGCGACTGACGATCCCATTCATGGCCAGCAAGAAGGGCGTTTCTACCAGGGCTACTACAAGCACTATTGCTTCTTGCCGCTCTATGTTTTCTGCTATGTTTTTTGTGGGGGCATCTGCTATGTGCGTTGTTACGTCCATCCAATATCGATGGCGCGAAGCACTCCCGTGCAGTAACCAAGCTGCTGATTGAACGCATACGCAAGCAGTGGCCTGAGGTAAAAACATCATCCGAGGCAACGGCGGCTTCTGTCGCTGGAAACTGATGCGATGGTGCGATAAACACGGGGTAGACTACATTTTTGGCATGGGTCGCAACAAAGTATTGGAACGTCGGATCGCACCGCTGATGGAAAAGGCGGAAACTGCGTTCGAAGCAACTGGCGAAAAGCAACGTCTGTTTGGCGAGACAGACTACACGGCAAAATCGTGGGATTGCCCGCGTCGTGTGACGGTTTCATTTCGCCGCATTGTGTTGCACTTATCTTCAAGTTGTCCCTACCAAAAACTCTTCCGGCATGTGGCTGCTAAGCTGATCCCTGCTCCTGGATGACGTGTTGATGTTGGCGATGTCTGAGGGGAGCTGCTATCTCAAAACCAAATGACGCCCTTGTGGGGGAAAGGGGGCGTATGCAATGAGCCGAATTGCCGCTTAATAAAGTAAGAATCAGGTCGAAAAAGTTGGCTGGAAAACTACGGATGAACTGAAGACCACCGCCTGAAGGCGGTGGGTTCGCCGCCAGTCGGCTAAAGCCCGACTTTCTGGTTATGACTTATTACGAATGGAAAAGGGTGACAGCCACGAAGTGGCGAAAGTACTTAGCCGTGGGCGTGAGCCCACCGTGGAGTTTTCAGATTTTCCCTAGCGACAGCGCGTGGCCCAAGCAGAAAATTGGTTTTGTTAGAAACAACTGCTGTCGCCGCTACGCGGCTAAAATTATTTGTAATGCATCTATTCCGTGGGCTCACGCCCACGGCTAAACGATGTCGCCGCTACGCGGCTAGTATGCCAGCTTTGTCCGGAATCGAAGCACGCTTCCCTACCTAGTTCAACTGAAGTGATCGCCTGAAGGCGAGGGTTTTTAGATCCCAGCATGAAACAAGTAAGTCTATTTGTATGCAAACAAAGGACGAACCGTCATGGATTTATAGGGTAGCGTGCAAGCTATACGAGGTGATCCAGACCGATGCGAGTTGAGCGGATTTCTTCCTGAAGGCGGTTGCATCGACTTCGGCAGGCAAGGCATAGCCGAATCTGACAGAGGTGATCACCACCCGTGCAAGTTAGCATATTCCGTTCGTGCTCTCGGTTGCCCCCACCTCCGCGCCCAATGGCGGCTGACCGAATGAGTGTCAATTCCGTTCGTTTACCGGGGCAAATCAAATCCCCAGGATGACGAGTTTAGACACAGTCGTACCCACCCGGTAGAGGCTTTGCCGTCAGGGCTAGCCCGCATATTTCATCAGCCGCCGAGCGTTAGCTCCCGGTTACTTCTGATTCGCATTATTACTTGATAAACCGGACGCTAACGCGTGGCGGCTGATAAGACACACTGTTTTCCCAGATCACATTGCAATTCGTTATGATGAAAGGACTTACAACGAATACTGGGCGATCTATGAAATATGCGGGCTAGCCAGTTGTGTCTAAAAGAATCCATGTAAGTCCGTGGTTTGGGGCGGAGTCAACTTTATATGTTGACTCTTTTCCCGTGACCCGTCACAGCGTGTCACATCACCCCAACCACGGAGACGGATGATACACATCCTCGCAATAGATTTGGGGAAATTCAACTCGATGTGCTGCTTTTTACGGTACCGACAGGCGAGACTACCGATTCCAGTCCGTAGCAACTGCTGATCATTGAGATCTTCGTAGCCCAATGCAAGTGAAACGACTTGCTGTGCCAGTTTCTCTCGCTGTTCATGGATGATGTATGTCGGGTCACGAGGATCGGGAAGGCCGTTTTTGATGGCGTCGATCAGCTCAATCTTCTGAATGGCTTCCCAGAGCACTGAAGACCACCGCCTGAAGGCGGAGGGTTCGCCGACAGTCGGCTAAAGCCCGACTTTCTGGTTGTGGCTTACTTACCGCAATCGCCACGAAGTGGCGA
>JBDOMT010000401.1:0-31034 GCA_039831705.1 Pirellulales bacterium
AACCCCAGAACGCACGCTAATATCGGACCCAACCAGAGCACCCAACGCTTCATCATACAAACTTTCCTGCTAGAGGTAATCTGCTCCGTTGAGGCTGTGTGTTACTGATTTTAGCCACGACTCCATTGCCTCGCGCATCGCTGCGACACGCTCTGTTTGTCCGTCTTTCACATCATGTTGCTCACGCGGGTCACGGGCCAGGTGGTAGAGTGCCAAGATCCCCTACGCCTGCTGGTCCGCAATGCGGTGAAGTTTCCAGTCCCCCTCGATCCAGGCTGCATGGCCGGGGAATTGGTCTTCCGGGTAGGGCGGAGAGGGAAGTTGAGCGGCTTGTCGGCTCGATTCGTGAGGTGGTAGGTCGCGACCCTGCTGTTGGGCTGCGAGTAGGTTGCCCATCCACTCGGCAGAAGGGGTTCGGATGCCAGGGATTGGATAACTCCAGAAGCCCAGTGGACGTTTTCGGGGCTGACCAGAAGTTTCGAATAGGGGTGAAAGGTCAACTCCATCAAGTACTGGCTGATGGTCGGGTTTGATCCCGGTGATGGCCAGCAGCGTTGGATAGATGTCGCAAGTACTGCAACGCACGTCCGTGATCTTCGGCGCAGCCATTTTTTTGGGCCACTCAAGAATTGCCGGTACCAGCAGCCCTCCTTCATAAATGTCTCCTTTGTCGCCACGGTGATTGCCGGTGGAGCCAACTTGTGGCAGTGCCCCATTGTCACTGCAATACCAGAGAACCGTATTCTCGCGGATGCCCAATTTTGTCAGTCCCTTACGCAGCTTGCCAAAGGCCCGGTCCATGCCGGTGATTTCTCCGTAGAAGTGTTGCAACTTTTCAGTTTGGTCGCGGTAAAGGGCCCGGTCTACTTCCGCCGCCCGATGAGGTCGGTGGGGGGAGCCAAACCAGACGACGGCCAGAAAAGGTTGGTCCGCATTGGCCTGGTCAGTGATCCATTCGAGGGCAGCCTCGGCAGTTACCAGAGAACTTTCGCCCTGGGTTGCGATCGCTTTTCCACGGAGACTGAGAATGGGATCGTTGTCGAAAAAGTTGGGCGCACTGAGCCATTGGTCGAAACCGTTGTTGCCAGGGTGGACTGGACTGTCATGACGCACGGAACCCAAGTGCCATTTGCCAAAATGGCCCGTAGCGTATCCGGCTGTCTGCAGTACCTCGGCCAAAGTGACTTCCTGAGGGCGAAGCGGATAGCCCCAACGGAACACACCCATGCGATTGGGGTGTCGGCCGGTGAGCACACTGGCTCGGGTCGGTGAACAGACCGGGGCTGCAGCGTAGAAACGGTCGAAACGAAGGCCGGCGGCAGCCGCGGCGTCAAAGTTGGGTGTCTTCAATACCGGGTGTTCATAGTAGCCCATGTCCCCCCAGCCTTGGTCGTCGGCCATCACCAGTACGATATTCGGCCGATCGGCGGCGAAGACGACCGCATGGGTCAGTAGGGTGAAGGTGGCAACGGTGCGAAATAAGTGGCCATGCATGATATTGGTACCACAGCGCATTGTGTATAAGTTAAAAAGAAGGAAATTTATTTCCAATCACGTTGTCGTAGGTGGATCTTTGCAACTTCGTGCATGTAATTGTTGCGAAGCTTGGCTGCTGCGGCCAGCTTCATGTGCAATTGCGCTTGCTTGGCGTTGCCGGCCACTTCGTAGTACAAACCCAAGTAGAGATGTGCATACATTTGCGCCCTTTCGCTGTCTGCTTTTTCAGCTGCGGCCAGCACGCTTTTTTCGGATCCATGGCCCGCATAGAGTTGGTAGATTTGAGCCATGGGGATTCGCACGTCACGCGCGGTGTTGATGGGAATGAGCGCCTTTCTTGCCGCCTCAAGGCCGTCGAGCTTGGCGACGCAGAGGAAATGCCAGGTGGCATTTTCGACATCATGTGGATTGACTTGTTGGTGCGATTCAAACTGTTCGCGGCCCAGTTTGAACTTTTTCGCATAGTAGTGGCAGATTCCCCGTTGCCAGAGATGGGGCGCAGCAGCAGGGGTAATCTTAGCGGCCCGATCGAAGTCGCGCAGCGATTCGGTGATGTTGTTTTCACGAAATTGTTGCATGCCACGAGACACATAGTCTTGGGCTGTCTGCGGTGACTCTCCTGGCACAGCCAGTAAGGCAATCAACAGTAGCAAATCGATCAGGTTCATTGCACCTTCTCTGTGATTGAATAGGCAATAGATAATAGCTATGTTTAACGAATCGAGCCAAATGTGTCGAGTCGCTGAGGGCTGTAACCGGTAGAAATTACGTGACTTGACCGTAGGAGCGAGTATAATCGAGAGCGATATACTAGGCGAAATGTGTTCAGGGAAGGATCAATAGGAAAGGGTGTAGAAATGCGCAAACGGTTGCACTTCGAAATACTCGAGTCACGTCAGTTGTTGGCTGGCGATACAATCTTAATTAATTTTCAGCTTACAGGAGCTCCTCAACCAACCCGCTATCTGGCCGACTCGGGAGATGTTTTTGGCGCTCGAAGTGAAGGATTGTTTTATGGTTGGTCGAGCAATCACACCGATGTGTCGCGCGAACGAGGACTCCACGCAGATCAACGGCTTGACACCTTGATACATTTTCATCAAGGACAAAATTGGGAATTGCAGTTGCCCAGTGGTCTATATGAAGTGACTGTGGGAATCGGTGATGCCGAACATCCAAGTACGCACACACTCAATGTGGAAAGTGCGAATTATTGGAATTCGGTGGCATTGTCCGCCAACCAATTTCTCGTCCAAACCCAACAGCTCACCGTGAGCGACGGCCGCTTGACCTTGAACCAGGGACCAGCAGGAGAAAAGGCGACACGTATCGATTATCTACAAGTGGTTACTCTGGCAAACGGTCCAAATGCGAGTCCCTTGGTACCCACAATCACCGAGCCTGAGATAGAGGGGCAATTTGTGAATCCCGTTGACGTCCATCTTGAGGCGGTCAACTTTTTCGATCCCGATGGTAACACACACCTTTCCAGTGATTGGGAGATTTGGACCGATTCTCCCAACGCCGAAATGGCATGGCAAACGTTGGGCATCACCGGAGTGGAACGGTTGCATTCGCATTTGGGAGACGGTCTGTTTGTGAATGCACATGCCGGCAGGACAGATTTGATGGAGAATACCGACTACCAGTTGCATGTGCGATTTCGTGACGATGCCGGTTCGGTCAGCAGTTATAGTATTCGTAGTTTCACCACGGGTTCGACCGCAACCACGTTTCCACTGGAAGTACAGGATGTTCTCGCGATTCCAGCTCCGAGCTGGACCAATGCCGGGGGCAACGAAGTGATTCTCCCTGCGGCCAATTCAAGCCCAGCACAATTGCACTTAGAGTCTGCTACCGGCGACTTGCTGTTAGCCTTCATGGGAGACGATGGTGTGGTGAATGCCACCACCAATCCGCTAGCACTGGCTGAGCACGCCGATTTACGCTTGGTGGTGGAGGCGGGTGTAAATGGACTGAATATTGGCGAAACCGATTTGCTGTTTGTGGACGATCATGGACAGCAGCGAACCCTATTCTTGCCGGCGATACAATTAGTCGCTCAGGCAAGAATTGATCTCTGGATCGCAGCAGATGGGGCAACTTACTTCGGTACCGCAGCGCAAACTGCGCCGGATTTTTCCAACTTGGCCAGGCAAGTGGACTTACCCGTCCCTTTCCTTGCCTTACAGCCTGGGTTTGAAATCGATGTGGTGGCAGGGGGTTTGCAATTACCCGTAAATCTCGCCTTCGTCCCAGATCCAGGATCCGAACCGGGCGATCCACTCTTTTATGTTAATGAGTTGTACGGCACCATCAAGGTGGTAACCAATGATTTTTCTGTAAGCAACTACGCAACCGGTCTGTTGAACTTCAATCCAACTGGCAACTTTCCTGGCTCAGGCGAACAAGGTTTAACCGGACTGGTGGTCGACCCGCTGACTGGCGATGTGGTTGTGAGTCGTGTTCGCGATACCGATGGATTGCCTGGTGGAGTCCATCACCCGCAAGTCGTTCGCTTTTCGAGTAATGATGGAGGCCTTACCGCTGCGTCCGAGACGGTTATTCTCGACATGGTGGGTGAAAGTCAGGGGCAATCGCATCAGATATCCAATGTAACCATTGGCCCTGATGGCATGCTTTATGTCCACAACGGTGAAGGATTTGATACAGCCACCGCACAAAATTTGGATTCGTATCGTGGTAAAGTTTTGCGTATGAATCTCGATGGATCAGCATCAACAGACAATCCATTTTACGATGTGGGTGATGGTATCAATGCACGCGATTATGTGTTTGCCTATGGACTGCGTAATCCTTTCGGTGGTGCCTGGCGTGCATCCAATGGCAAGCACTACGAAGTAGAAAACGGACCGAGTGTCGACCGTTTGGCGCAGATAGAACGGGGTACTAATTATGGATGGAATGGTACCAATGCATCGATGTCGATCGAGGCAATCTACAACTGGAATCCTGCCCATGCCCCGGTAAATATTACATTTGTTGAGCCGCAGACATTCGCCGGAAGTGGCTTTCCAGGCTCCATGCAGGACCTGGCTTATGTCAGCGAGTCGGGGCCCACTTATGCACCTGGTCCCCAATCACGTGGCAAAAGAATTGTAACCTTCGATTTAGGTGCCGATGGCAGCCTGCTTAGTGGTCCTGAAACGTTTGTGGAATACGTTGGTGCGGGGAGAGCTACGGTAGTCGCACTAGCAACCGGTCCTGACGGCATCTATTTTTCTGAACTCTACAAAGATCTTGACGCCGTGTCTCCCATCGACGCAGGCGCGCGCATCTTTCGGATACGGTATACGGCTGGCGGTGATGCCGATTTTAATCTGGACGGCGATGTGGACGGCAACGACTTCCTTGCCTGGCAACGCGGTTTTGGCATCGTTGTCGGTGCTGTCAAGTCAAACGGCGACGCCAATAATGATGGTGTCATCGACTCGGACGATTTGGCCGTGTGGCAAACTGAATACGCCACGGATGCTTCTGTTTCTACGTCTGCGACATCCGTTGAAATTGCTCCAGCAAGTACTCAGAGAGTGATTGGTTTTTTCCTAGACTCGACACGAGTTTCTCCCTTTGAACTAATCGAGGATGAACTTGTCTATGAATCAAAGAGCATCGAACAATTGGCTATGGTAACTATGGTGGATCATCGATTGACTCCGATTAGCTTCGGCGATGAATTGGACATGCGTTCAATTTTACGCAGTAGCAAGCAGTCGGCCAAGACTGAGGATGATTCAAAAGACCTGTTTCTTTGATCGCTTGGGGTTAAGGTTGCTAGTGCCACAGCGCAGGGTTATGTAAAAATTGTATGGAAATGGTAAAGCCTTCCCTCAATGTCTCAGATTCATCCAAATATTGTAATCAAAATCGAGGGCCTGCATAAACGGTTCGGCACAACTGTCGCGGTCAATGACATATCGCTCGAGGTGTTTTAAGTCCTTTCGTGGCAAGGCATGTGAGGTTTGCGACCGCAAGCGTGTTTTTTACACTTTGAGGATCGCGGACCGAAACATAACGCAGCCACGGAAGGACTTGGGACGCTGTAGCAGAAACGGGTGAAATATGCGGGTTAAGTACCTGCCGGGCGCAGTGGGCTGTGGGCGAGTACGTAGCGTCGCTCTCCGGCGGTTACGAAGCGGACGGTTGCCCGGCGGTTTTTTCCTGCTCCGGACAAGGCGACTATTTTCCCCGGGCCTAGCTCAGGATGGACGACGGCCATCCCTTGCATGAATTGGTTGGGAGAGATACCAGATGGTCCTGCAGTGCCAGTGGACCGTTGCACTTGGTCGGTCATTTGAGAAGCCGTTTGAATAGAAATGGCTCCCGTTGCTTTTGTCGAGTTGCTGGGATCGTCAGAGGCTGGTTCCAAGTACTCGGTATCGAAGGATTCCTCCAAATGCGGACCCTGGTGATACTGGTTTTCATGGTCCTGATTGACGGAGTGATCGGACTGCGGATCGTCCTGGTTCCACGAACAATTTTCGTCGGCACTGGATGTGCGATTCATTTCTTCCCGTGGCATCTCGAATAGAAAGGAGCTGGGTACCGCGCGACGGCGCTGGCCACGGAAGTCTCGATAGGTTGTATGGCTGAGTTGTAACTGTTGCTGTGCGCGGGTGATGCCAACAAATGCCAGACGGCGTTCTTCTTCCAGTTGCGACGGGTCGGAACTGCTGCGTTCATGGGGCAAGAGGCCTTGTTCGATGGCGATGATAAAGACAACAGGAAATTCCAGCCCTTTGGACGCATGGAGCGTGAGCAGTGTTACCTGGTCGGTTTCTGTTTCCATTTGGTCGGTGTCATTCACCAGCCAGGCATCTTCCAGATAGGCTTCCAGGCGGCTGCTGACGGCAGGTCCAGCCGTTTCCTCCGCTTGCAATTCGTCAAACTTTTCATCAAATTGACGCGCGTCGGTCAGCAATTCTTCAATATTGGCCAATCGATTGAGGTCTTCTTCGCTGTCACTTTCCTGCAGATGCTGACGGTAGTTGGTTACTTCTAAAACGGTTCCCAAAATTTCTTCCATCGGTGCGTCGGCCAGGTGACTGAGCTGGTCGATGAGTTGGACGTACTGGCTTACTAGCTTCATCGCGCGTGGTCTTAATCCATCGACTTGGACGACCTCTCGAGCGGCCTCCAGGATCGTTATACCGTGGCGGGTTGCATGTTGGATAATAAGACCGATGGTCTTATTGCCGATGCCACGAATGGGCGTGTTGATGGTGCGCAGTACGGCCTGGTCGTCACGAGGATTGTTTACCAATTGGCAGTAGCCGAGTACGTCCTTGATTTCTTTGCGCTGATAAAACTCCAGGCCACGCACTAATTGATAGGGCACTCCGGCTGCATGCAAAGCCTTCTCTAAGGAACGGGAGAGCGCATTGATGCGGTAGATAATCGCAAAATCACTGGCCCGGTGGTTTCCGCAGGCCACCTCCCGAGCGATATGTGCGGCAATCTCTCGTGCTTCTTCGGTGCCGGTGGCATATTCGATCAGCCGGACCGGTGCCCCTTCGTCATTGTCGGTGTAGAGCGATTTTTTTTTGCGTTGCCGATTAAAGCCAATCAACTGATCGGCGACACGCAAAATGTGTTTGCTGCTGCGATAATTTTTCTCCAATCGTACTACGCGCACTTTGGGGTAGTCCGATTCAAATTTCAAGATATTTTCGATATTCGCCCCACGCCAACCATAGATAGATTGGTCAGGGTCGCCGGTCACCGCCAGATTGGGGTGGTCAACCGACAAAGCGCGCAGGATTACATATTGGGCATGATTCGTATCCTGGTATTCATCCACCAGGATATAGCGAAAGCGCTCATCGAGGGTCGCCCGCAGGCCGGCATTTTGATAAAGGAGCAAGGCTACGTAGAGCAGCAAGTCATCAAAGTCAACGGCCGAAGAAGCCTGCAGTCGTTGCTGGTAGATCGGATAAATTACAGCCACCAGTTGGCTCAGTGGACTGCTCCTCTGCGGCTCATATTGATCGGGAGTGATCAGACGGTTTTTGGCTGCGCTGATGGCAGCAGCTACCCGCTCGGGTGTGTAGTGAAGTAGGTCAATGTTGCCCTCGTCGATCGAGCGCTTGAGTGTTTTCTTGGCGTCGGCCGTATCGTAAATAGTAAAGTTGGGCGTTAGCCCTACGAAATCCGCGTATTGGCGGATCAAACGGGCCCCAAAGCGATGGAAAGTACTCACCCAAACCTGTTGCCCCGGAGCCATTTCCATGATCCGATTGCGCATTTCGCTGGACGCCTTGTTGGTGAACGTCAGTGCTAGAATTTGCGATGCGGGAACTCCCGAGCGGAGCAGGTGGGCTACTCGATGGGTAACCACTCGGGTCTTGCCACTACCAGGGCCTGCCAAAGTCAGCAGCGGGCCTTCCTGGTGTAAAACGGCTTCACGCTGGGCCTGGTTCAGAGTCTCAAGGAGAGGGTCCATCGTATAGGTATAGATTGGGGCGAGAAGTGAGTGATAGTGATGGCCAGAGAATGCAAGTCTGGTAGCGTTGTTCCTGTATCCATGGTAGATGGTGTCTGCCCGATGGCCAATGCTGGCATAGGCCCGGTTGCGATAAAAAATAGAAAAAAATGATTCTTTTTGGGTGCTCATTCGTGACGGTTTGATATACTCACTTACGACTAAACGGGCTGAGGAAGTAGCCCCGTTGAAGTAGCCCGTTGAATGGATGGATTTTCAGTACCTCCAAATTCACGAGAGTTGGAATTACTGATTTTTTGAGTTTATTATTCATTGACACTCGAAAGGGAGGGAACCCTGGCATGACACGCATTCCTATCAATCAAGTGGAGTTGGCCAACCAAGGTTTGCAGGATCGATTGCAGATGAGCACTGCTGAAATTGGTTTAGCCGTACGGACAACGAACTGCTTGGAAGAAAAAGGGATTTTTACCGTTCATGACCTGCTGCACACCAAGCGAGAAGATCTGCTCAGTATCTCTAACTTTGGTGAAAAAACACTCGAGGAAGTTTACAAGTCACTGGAGGGCATCGGTTTCTTTCGCTCCAGTACTCAAGATCTACAGGGCCAGGAAATGGATTCACTGGCAGGGCCTGCTCAACAAAGGCCTATGGTTCCTCGCTAGAGTACAATTGGAATCTGGTTGAGATTCTTAATCGTAAAATTTCCGATTGAGCGAAACAAGCGAGGCCTTGGCCTGTAGGCGAGTGGCAAAATAAGCAGCGCAACGGGCTGTTGATTTAATGCCCAAAAGTGACGAACTGACGATCTCATCGGCCGCCGGGCATTAGCCCCCGGTTTTGTGGCGTGTTCTGAGGTCAGAACCGGGAGATCGTGCGTGCACTCGCTTGCGTGTCGCGCTTGTGTACTGGTGAATACTCAACTGCTGTTCTCCTCGTCTCAAAATCTCTATCGAACTACATCCGCTGTATGCACGTATGCAATAACGCGTACCGTGGAATTCATGCCGGATGTGGTATTTTGGCATCACTGCACGTTGGGTAGGCCCGGATATTTCATCCGTTTTGTCGCGAGGTGGCTTAAGTCCTTTCGTGGCAAGGCATGTGAGGTTTGCGACCGCAGTCGTGTTTTTTACACGCTGAGGATCGCAGACCGAAACATAACGCCGCTACGGAAGGACTTGGGACGCCGTAGCAGAAACGGATGAAATATGCGGGTTAGCCCGATTGTGATTGCTAAACCGTGATTTTTTCGTCCGACCCAGCAGTCGGCTGTGGGCTATAATTGATGAACTACTTGCTAGCACTGCACGTGTGCTGGTGGCGGTTCGACTATTCCGGTGTGACTTTATGCCGCTTAGGCTTGCTTTTCCGAAGTCGCAAACTCCCCCCAGAGTAAATGAATAACCAAATGGATTGGCTCCATGAAAAGATCATTGCCATGCCAGTGGGTGAGAGTATAAACAAGTGTTGAGGACGTGTGGTTGTTTCTTATTTTCTAATCGTGAGAATGAACCTTTTGCGAAATCGAGTGCGAAGATGTCTATAGCAAACAGATCCAGGCCCGCCATTTTGGCAGTGGTTGCCGTTATAACCGCAGTTGTCCTGTTGGGAACATGGTCGCCTGTGGTCAACGCCCAGTGCACGACTTGTGCGACTCCTGCGGTGGCGACCACGCCAGTTGCTTACAGTGTGTACTACCCTGTGGAAACGCAGCAGCCCCAAACAAGTTGGTACTTGGGCAGATGGTTCGACCGTCGTCGTGCAAAGCGACAGGTAACCGCCAATGCGGTCGCACCGACTACTACTTATGCTAATTCGAGCTATGCCAATTCGGGATATGCGTATACCGCTGGCTACCAACCGTACACGGTGGCCTATGCGCCCACTTCCACGGTGGCTTATCGGCCCTACGTGACCGCCTATGCTCCCTTGACTCGTACTGTGGTTGCTCGACCCGTCGTGCAGACGGTATACAGCCCTGTGGTATCGGCAGGTTGTTCAGGCTGCGCGATGCCAACGGCCACATTACATCCAGTGGTCGGGTCTTGTTCGATGGGGTCTTGTTCGATGGGGTCTTGCTCGATTGGCAGTGTGGCTTCCAGTTGTAGTTCCTGTTCTGCGGGAGTCAGTCCCGCAGTCTACGCCGCACCCGCTTCATCATGTTCCTCATGTGCAACCACTTCAACCGGTCCTGTTTACTCAGGCAGTACGACGAATGCAGGTATTTCCCAGACAGCTCCCCAGGTAGGTCCTCAAACACCTCAGCCTAGCCTCGAATCGCAACCCACGACACCGGTCACCTCACCTTATAAAACGAATCGTCCCCCAGCCGAAGATTCAACCCCGGCACAAGTTCCCACTCCGACTCCATTACCCGAAGAGAAAGCTAACGATACCAACACTACTTATGGGGCGCCCTTGCAGTTGAATCCTGCCGACCGTTCGGCCCGTCGTCTACCGAATCGGCGTAATCAAGCCAGTGTTGAAGTCCGGGCTGCCGTCTATCAGAAGCCGATATCGTCGACCCCTGCTGACACCCGCCTCACCGGCCAAAATTCCATGAGGTTAAAGCAACCCACTCAAGCCGAAATCAGCGCGGAAGGTTGGCATTCGGTCCACCATTAAGGCCAAGTCGCACTGGGACGACTGCCGCGAATTGCGCAAGTTGTAATGGCGGCGAGGGTAGCGCGACAGTCCTCCAAGATGCGTTTGGCGGAAATGGCCAGTGGGTAATGTCGTGAAGCCGCCGTGAAGTCTTCGAATAATAACCTATTAGCACGACGCGCCAGCGAGTGGGTCCACGGATACTGCACCCACTCGCTGGCGCGTTGTGCTTGTATTGCAACTCCAATCCATGACCCCGGTTTCGCTTTTTGATCCCATGCGTAAACTGGGAGCATGAATAATCGAGAAATTGCTGCCCGATTTGAGCAGATCGCTGACCTGCTTGAATTTCAAAATGCCAATCCTTTTCGGATCCGCGCTTACCGTAATGGGGCTCGGAAAATTGCCGATTTGTCGGAACCGTTGGCGGCGTGTGTGGCTTCGGAACGGTTGACCGAAATCGAAGGAATCGGTAAGGACCTGGCGGCGAAAATCGAATCGCTGCTGACTACGGGCAGCCTGCCATTACTCGATCAACTGCTGGCTGAAGTACCTGCCAGTTTGCTGCTCCTCATACGGATTCCCGGTTTAGGTCCGAAAAAAGCTGCCGTGCTTCATCGTGAGTTGGGTATTGATTCACTCGATGATTTGCACGCTGCCTGCACGCACGGAAAACTACAAACACTCAAAGGATTTGGTGCCAAGACCGAGCAAAAAATCCTCAAAGGTATCGGCCTGGTTCAACGTTCTCTGGAACGTATGCGTTGGACGGATGCGGATCAGATTGCGACCCGTCTGCTACAGCACATGCAGGGTGTGCAGGGGTGTGGACAAATGGAAATGGCCGGTAGTTATCGGCGCGGTTGCGAGACGGTGGGTGACTTGGACCTGCTGGTTGAAGCACCGAGAGGGTCGGTCGAGGCTCAGCAGGTGATGGATCGGTTTGCTTCTTTTGATCAGGTTGAAGAAACGATAGCTCGTGGCGATACCAAAATGGCAGTTCGCCTCGACTGCGGCCTGCAAGTCGATCTGCGAGTAGTGCCCCAAGAATCGTTCGGTGCAGCCTGGCAATATTTTACCGGCTCTCAGACACACAATGTGGAGCTTCGCAGTCGAGCCAAGAGACGAGGCCTGAAAGTGAATGAATGGGGCGTGTTTCGAACCGAGGAGGTTGACGCAAATGCCATCGACAGAAACCCCGAAGAAACCAAAGAAGGGGGCTCCGATGGACTGCAAACAACCCAAGCTTCCTCGGAGAATGCGGTAATTCCGATTGCCGGCCTGACTGAAGAAGACGTTTATCGGGCGGTAGGTCTGCCGTGGTTTCCGCCTGAGCTACGTGAGGCGCGGCAAGAA
This sequence comes from Pirellulales bacterium, assembly GCA_039831705.1. Taxonomy (GTDB): domain Bacteria; phylum Planctomycetota; class Planctomycetia; order Pirellulales; family Lacipirellulaceae; genus JAJRWS01. The sequence continues at coordinate 11,924 of JBDOMT010000401.1, forward strand.
TTTGCTTGGGCTGAAGCAGACGGGGCCATTACTGTTGGCGCCGATGATGATCGGCTTCCCGATTTGATTACACTTGCCGACTTACGAGCCGACTTGCATATGCACACCACGGCGACCGACGGCAAGGCAACGTTGGTTGAAATGGTGGCAGCGGCAAGGGTTCGTGGTCTTCAGTACGTGGCTATCACCGACCACTCTCAACGGGTGACGATGGCCGCTGGCTTGGATGCCCGCCGGTTGCGTTCCCAGTGGGAAGAAATTGACCAACTCAATCAGCAATTTAGCGATCTGGTGGTGCTCAAAGGAATTGAGTGCGACATACTGGAGTCCGGGGGAATGGATTTGCCGGACGACTTGTTGGCCGAGGCCGATTGGGTGATTGCCAGCGTGCACTACGGACAAAACCAGTCTCAGCAGCAAATAACCGAACGCATCCTGGGAGCGTTGGAAAATCCCCATGTCCACTTACTGGCCCATCCCACGGGAAGGCTCATTGGACGGCGGGATCGATATGCGGTGGACATGGAGCAAGTATTTCTCGCGGCTGCCCAGCATGGCAAGATGCTGGAACTCAATGCCAATCCGGCGCGGCTCGATCTGGACGACATCCACTGTGCAGCTGCCAAACGGCATGGTGTGCCTGTTGTTATCAATACCGACGCGCACAGCACCCACGGTATGGAAGTGATGCGTCACGGAGTGCAGCAGGCTCGTCGAGGCGGGCTGACGCCGGCCGATGTGGCCAATACGTTGTCGTGGGAAAAATTTAGGGAATTGTTGTGAATCAAATTATTGAGATTAGATGTTCCTGGGTGGCACTGACACTGGTCCGCAGAACGAATTTTTGGCGAGAGTGAAGTGTTCGGACCAGTGTCAGTGTGCGCAGCACAGGAGGAGGTTGAGGTTACAGGCCTCTTGTGCTGCGCACTCAGGCATAGTTTCGAGTAAGGTTGCTCGCCGGCAATGTCTATTCCGAACGACTGTCGGTGCCACCCTCTTCCCTTTGCGTCAATAGAGTGAAAAATTGAAGTGTGAACCTACGGCTCTGTCGAAACCTCACGGTTCAGTTCACTGTAGATACCAGGACGACGTAAACGGATCGATTGACGACGGCGAGTTGGTCGAGAGAGGTCGAGGTCGTAGAGGGTAACCGCGTCGCCGGTGCTCTCAGCCAATATCTGGCCATCGGGAGCAATGATTAATCCCTGTTTGGGATGGGTGAAAATGAGATAGACATCGTTTTCATAGGCGCGGACTTGCATCATTCGTGTGTTCCAATCGCCCGTGCCCCCATAGGACGGACAGACGATCAGATTGGCACCGCCGAGCGCCAATGCTCGGGCCGGTTCGGGCAGTTGGCGATCGAAACAGATCATCATGCCAAGTTTGGACGAGTCCACGTCAAACACCGGATATTTGTCACCTGGAGTGTAGCCGGGCGGGTTGACATCGTAGCCTTGGTGGAAGTGGGTTTTGTGGTAGCGGCCAACCATTTCACCCTTCGGTCCCAACAACACCGTAGTGTTGAATGTGGTGTCAGGTCCTTCTCGCAGCAGTACGCCGAGAATCACAAAAAGGTCGAGTTCATTCGCAAGTTTGGCAATGCGCTGGATGTAGGGGCCTTCGACGGGTTCGGCGAGTTGTTGGAAACGCAAAGTCAGTTCGGCCTTGCTTTGCAGGCTCTTGGCGTGAATCACTTCGTTCACTACGTAGCCATCCAGGGCTCCTTCGGGGGTGACCACCAGCCGCGCACCTTGCCGTGCCGCGTCGTGTATGTACTTTTCTATTTGCATGACGTTGGCATCTTTGTCCCATTTGGTCGGCACGAATGAGATGCTCGCGACTCGGAGCGTATTGGATAGGTCCGGTGTGTCGTCCGCCCAGCTCAAGTTTGCCGAGGTAAAGAGTAGAGTCAAAGTTAGGGTTGCGCGCAACAGACAAGTGTGTTGGTATGTGAACATGACAGCCTTGCTCGATAAAGTAGTCTATTTTCAGCAGTAACCGTGAATTCTACCGCTTTGATGTGCGAATTGGAATTCAGTATACTTTAACTCGGAGGAAAATTCCGTAATGTGTACAGCGGGTGGTGACCATTCGTCACGTCTTATTTAAGGCCAAGCGAGAAAATGATGATTGTCCGTATGCCGTTGCCAAAAGGAGTCATCCAGTGAAATCGAAAACCACAAGGCGTCAATTCCTTACCCATTCAGGGGCCGCAATATCAAGTGCCGCGCTGTCCGCCCCACTTGTCGTTCCCGTAGCAGTACTTGGGAGGGATTCAGAAAAGTTGGCCCCGAGTGAACGCATCACCATGGCCTGTGTCGGAGTAGGAGGGCGCGGCGGTAGCAACCTGCGGATTTTTAAAGGGAAGAAAGAGGCACAGATCGTTGCCGTTTGCGATGTCGATTTGGGCCATCTCAGTGATGGCTTGAGCAATGCGGGGCTTGATGCAAAGGACGGTTACAAGGAGTTCACGGATGTACTGCAACGTCAAGACATCGACGCCGTGATGGTCGGTACCCCCGATCATTGGCACGCATTCATCTCCATTGCCGCAGTGGAGGCTGGCAAAGACGTCTATTGTGAAAAGCCAATGGCGGCATCGATTGCCGAGAGCCAGGCGATGGTGCTCGCCGTCAGTAAACACAATCGTATTCTGCAGTGCGGTACGCAACGACGTTCCATGGCCGGTTGCCGCTTTGCCTGTGAGCTAGTTCGTAACGGACGCATCGGTACGGTGAAGCGAGTCGAGGTGGGTGTTCCCAGTCAATTTGCCATTCGAGGCGGCTATACCGGAAATGAATCCGAGCAGCCCGTTCCGCTAGGATTCGATTACCGTGCCTGGCTCGGGCCTTGCCCCGACGCTCCGTACACTGCCGCACGCTGTCACTTCAATTTTCGCTGGGTAAGGGATTACGCGCCTGGCTACATCACCGACTGGGGGGCTCACTATCTGGACATTGTCCAGTGGGGGCTCGGTGCTGATCACCTTGGCCCTGTCGGAATCGACGCACAAGATGTCCATTTTCGAGATATGGGAATCTACAATGCGCCGGAAAAATATCGCATCATTTATACCTATGCGAGCGGCGTGCAGGTCATCTTGATGGCAACGGACGACAAAAAGAAATGGGGGATGAGGTTCTACGGAGACCATGGCAATGTCTATGTCGAGTCTCAGGATGTCATCACGGATCCCTCAAGTATCAAGACAACGAAAATTGGTCCCAACGAAATCCATCTCTACAATGCGGGCAATGACCATCACGGCAACTTCCTTGACTGTGTCAAAACGAGGAACCAACCGTCGGCTCCTGTTCAAATTGGGCACCGTTCGGCTACGGTCTGCCAGTTGGGCGCGATTTCCTGCTTGCTTGGCCGTAAGCTGACATGGGATCCTAAGCCAGAGCAATTCGTGGATGACGAAGAGGCGAACCAGCATCGAAGTCGTCCAATGCGTGAACCTTGGACACTTTCGTGATGAATTTATCTCCTTTCGCGGGTTAGATAATTTGGAAAAAGTAGATGTTTGTTGTGCTCCATGATTTTCACTTTTTGTCGTTTTTGGTACGATTTCCATAGGGTCCCAATCTCAGGCTATTGATCCCCATCGGAGCGGTAGATACATTTAGAATGTCCGTATCAACCGCAATTTACCCATTTTGACTATGTTGTCCCGTTCCGCTACTAAACGTCTGTTGCCTCGCCTACGGCAACTCGTTGCCCTCGTAACGATGGTTGTGTTAGGAATATGTACCCTTGGGATTCCGCTGCCAGGCACGGTCAACAAACAATCATACGAACCCTTTCCCTGCATGAATTGCCCTTGCGGTTGCAATAATGCGGAAAAATGTTGGCGCGATTGCTGCTGCCATACACTTGCGGAAAAATTGACTTGGGCGCGTGACAATGGTGTCACCCCTCCTGCCTGTGTTCTGGCTGCGTCAAAAGTAGCGGCGGCTAAAGCAGCGATGGTGAAAAAAGGGCCAAACTGTTGCCTTAAAAAAACGGCAACGTTGTGTTGTTCCACTTGCGCCGAACCTGAATGTTGCGCCAAACCTAAATGTAGTGGTGGCGCTCAGGTTTGTCATCAAACGCGTTTGCAAACTCGAGGGCCTAAGGCGTCAATCGTACTGGTCATACAGTCGCGGCGTTGCCAAGGCTTAACCTCTTCGCTGACAACTCTGCCGCCATCGGTGATGCCCACACAAGTCGTACATGCCATCCCCACCCCACCGGCGGGAGAGGTAAATCTCTTGAACGAACAACTTTCTCCAGGCCCTTTCGACGCTCCCGACACGCCTCCTCCGCAGTCTGTCTAATACGGTGTTTCTTGGCGTCGCTTCTGCGTATTCTCGCAGGCAGCGTAGTTTTCTGGTTGTCTTAACCCGAATACTTCATAAACTTCGTCGCAGAATGTTTATGTAATATTGGGGTTAGCGACTCCGTCGTGTACGTGGGGTACGCTATGGTTGTGCATCTTCGTAAGGCAAGTGGTTTTACCTTGGTAGAACTGCTTGTCGTGATTGCTATCCTTTCAATGCTCATCGGTTTGTTGTTGCCTGCAGTGCAAGCGGCCCACGCCGCTGCGCGGCGTGGGCAATGCATGAACAACTTGAAGCAGATTGGATTGGCATTCCATCTTTATTTGGATACTCATGACGGTCGGTTTCCAAGAAGTTCACATTCCGCGTTTGCCTATCGCGAACCCCCATGGGAATATGCCATTGCACCGTACCTCGATCCCACGGCCGATCCCAATCTTGGGGTGATACCCGGTAGCTTGCGAGAAGGGGTGTATCGATGTCCCGATGATACCCGGGCAGACATCGAGGAGAAGCAACTCTGGAGCTATGGCAAAAACGTTTGGTTCGAGTTGCGTGCCTCTGAAACAGGAGCTTTTTTCGGTGGGCTGGAAGGTCCGACCTTCTGGCGACTGAAATCCATTCCCTCTACTTCCAAGACGATTTTGGGAGCGGAGCTGAATACGGGCTCTTCAGCGGATCACTTCATGGCACACTTTTGGCACTTCGGAGGTGCTGCGGAAGTTGCCGTTGATCGACACAGCGGCGCATCGAACTACCTGTGGGTTGATGGTCATGTGTCGACCAAAGATTTTGTGAAGACGTTTGACCTTGGTCAAAAGCTAGATCTATGGAACCCCGGTACAGCCAGCAATCCTTTTTAACAATAGGACTAAAATATAATGAAACGCAACTTTATCTACTCCACGGTCATTGCTCTCTTGGTATCTTCCGCTCAGTGCTTCGCTGCGTCACCACCCATGCCTGGCATGACAAGTGGCATCGGCGATAACGGTATGAAGCACGCGGGCATTGGCCTAACAGGTACCGTCTTTACGGTGCATTATGATGCAACACCGGCAGTACCACTCAGCATGATTTCGGGCCACGGTGCGGACTATACACCAGACAAGTTTCAAGTGCTGGAAGATGTCTACTTCAACGCTCAGTATGGTTGGGTGCCTGACGGCTTTATTAGCCTGCCTGCAGATCGATTCATTTGGATCGAACGGACTGGCACGATCCAGCCAGCCAATTCCATGTTTAAGGTCTACGAGGCGGGCAATGGTTCCATGATCCCTGGTGAAGGCATGATGAATTGGACCATGAACGAAATCTATTCTTCGAATGGTGAAATTTGGCAGTGGGATGGCGTTATGCAACATGACTACTACACGGCTGACATTCCGGGTAGCTACTCGATGTCGTTTGATGTTTACCTCGGAGATTTCTCGGGTGTGCAAGACGTTTCCTTCACGCCGGTCAGTACGACGTTTGAATTTGTTGTAGTTCCTGAACCGACGACAATTGCCCTGGCAATACTGGGAATCGTCGTCATGGTAGTGCGACGGCGATAGCCTTCTGTAGGTCGCTCAGACTTCGATCTGCTGAGCCAGAGTATTTTTCCGTTGCTTCGAACCAAAATCGAAAGAAAATATGATGCGTACAACCTATCTCTCTCTGGTCGGGATGGTGCTCTTGGCGCCTTCTTCGGGAGTTTTGCAGGCAAGTTACGTGCTGCCTCAATTGGGTGGCGGCCAAGTTAATCAGGCTGGTGCTCCCATGAAACACGCAGACATTACACTGATCGGCACCACTTTGAACGTCCATGTCGAGACAACCGTCCCCATCCCGTTGCTCCGATCCTTAACGGTTCCCGACGAATTTGATGCGTCCATGCCGTGGTCCGTATTGCAGGAGAAGGCACACAATTTTCAATACGGTTGGAACCCGAGCGGTTTCTGGGTTCCACCTCCAGGCACCGCCGTCTGGATCGAACAACTCGAAGTCTCGGCCGGTCTCGAAGTTTACTACGTCGCGGGCCTTCCCGTTTCGACGCCTTACGACCCAATTTTCGGGACCGAGGGAAGTTCCACTCGCTGGCTATGGGACGGTTTCATGACTCATAATGCTTACGCGGTGCACAACCCGAGCGAAAGTACCTACCAGGTAACCTACAAAGTGTACATCGGTGACCAAAACACTGGTGTGGAAACATCAGGCTACACCGGTGCGGAGGTGCAGTTCGATTTTATCGCGGATCCTCTACTTACCGCTGATTTCAACGAAGACAGCTTAGTGAACAGCGACGACTTAGCTATCTGGCGGCAGCACTTTGGAACTTTCAGCGGCGCCACCAACAACCAAGGTGATACAAACTCCGACGGCGATGTTGACGGACAAGACCTGCTCCATTGGCAGCGACAATTCACTGGTGAAGAGGTAAGCTCAGCGGTTACGTTGGGAATTGTTCCTGAACTCAGCACGATGGTGATGGCATTTGTCGCCTTCGGTATGATGGCTGTGAGTCGTTGTTGTCAATCGTGTTGCTAGTCTAGCAAGAAGTTAAGGCCAGTTGTGGATGTCCCCTTTTTTCCCTTTTACTCACCAAAGATGTGGCAAGAGAATAGAATTGCCATGAAAGTGCTGACTGAGGAGTTATGGATGAAAGTGCCCCAGCGCCGGGCCATCGTATCGATTCATCGCGAGGTAGAACTCCTGGTTGCTGAAAGTGGTGTCCAGGAAGGTATGGTGCTTGTCAATGCGATGCACATTACCGCCAGTGTCTTTATCAATGACAATGAACCTGGCTTGCATCACGACTATGAACAATGGCTTGAGGGGTTGGCTCCTTTTGACCCCTCGCCAGAGCGTTACCATCACAACCGTACCGGTGAAGACAATGCCGATGCTCACCACAAGCGGCAGGTCATGGGACGTGAAGTGGTGGTTGCAATTATCGAAGGTCGGTTGCATCTTGGGCCATGGGAACACTTGTTTTACTACGAGTTCGATGGCCGACGGAAAAGGCGTGTGCTGGTGAAAATTATTGGGGGATAACTAGAACTTCATTGCCCAATGGTTGTCCGCATGTATTACCAGAATTGTAGTCATGTTGCCCATTGCGCTGCCTTCGAGGAGAGTGAATCGGAGTTAGGGACGGGCGTATTACAGTAGGCAACGTATTGTCTAGACTGATTTTAGATACATCTAGGTAGCATCCGTAGCCAAAAATATTGCATTGGCTGGCCTGACTTGCTAATAATAGAGTTGTTGGTTTTGTCTTGGCACTGTCGCTAAACTATCCATAGGAAAGTGAAATCACATGCCACATAAGAACGCTTTCAAGCTGATTCTCACCATTGCAGTGACCATCCATTTTGCTCCAAATGTCATGGCCGTGTCTTTTTTAGACCAGAACTTTTTTCCGCAAAACTGGACGCCGATCATTCATGTGCGAGATGATCCGACCGTGCTCGGTAGTACGGGGCTATTATCGGTTGGCAATATGACACGTCAATCCAGTGGAGGTAGTCCTAATGCCTATTTTCGATCTGGGATAGGACTAGATTTTGGCGACATCATCAATACTTCGGGTATCTATCTTGCTGAAACCTATGATCCTGCCGAGAGAGCGATCACGACACTTAATTTTTCCTATTCGGTCAATCATTTCAGCAATACTGCAGGTACCGAAACAAGTGTTTTACCTGCGATTCTACAAGACGGACGCCTTTTTGTCGCTTCAGCACAGACTTTTTCTGGGAACAATTGGGTTCAACGTACTCAAAACAATTTGGATGCCAACGATTTTTTCGCTGTCGATAAATGGTTTACCGGTCAAACGATCCGTCCAGATTTTTCCGCATTTGGTGATACGATTCAATTTGGTTACAGTTTGCAGAACGATGTGGCATTTGGCCCTGGATTTCAAGAATTTCGAGGTCTCGACAATTGGTCGGTCAATGCGTTTTTAGCAGCCATGTCAGATATCCACGGCGATGGGGTAGATAACAAAGACATCGGGTTTTGGGAAGCAGGTTACGGAATTACCGAGGAAGCGTTGTTGGTCGATGGAGATTTTAATCGCAATAGTAAAGTCGACGGAGCCGATTTTCTCAAATGGCAGCGAGAATTTGGCGCTACTAGTTCCTTGCTAACGGCAGTCATTCCAGAACCGAATACTTTGAGTCTGATGGTGGTGTTTGGACTGGCATTTCTTGTTGCATTTCCCGTCAACCGTAACTGCACCTTGCGCAACACTTCACTCGAATCCAGAAGAATGATCAGATGGATATAGAGGAAACAGAGAATTGATCGCTCCACTTTCTCTGCGTTCTCCTGCTCAAATTCTTTCACTTCATTGATCGTTCTCGTGGAAGTCTGGCAACTAGGGAGTTTTTCACAGAATTCTTCAAAGAGGACTTGGTCGCCAGGCATTGAGGGGACACTCTAATTTGACACCTGCATTGACCGAAGTGGTATGGCGGCAAGGTCATGCATACTTGAGGTTAACGCCAATTGGTGAGTGCTCCGTTTTAAGTAGCAGTCACTGGTGTGTAAGTTTGCTGTAGTTTTTAAGGGAAATGATGTTTGTTGAGCATTTTTCCCGGCCGCTGCCACTCTCATTATTGTCTATCCGACTGAATGCCCGTTGTACGTCTTCCGGGAGAGAATCCCGTCCACGAAAAGAATTAGAAAGACATGTCGGAAAATCTGATCGTTTTGCGAGTACCTCAGTAGAGCCTCTCTTTTTTGGCGTATTGACCGTGATCGGGGGTACGGAGGTAAGTATTCCTGAGCCAAGTGTATTGTGGTTGGAAGCGTTAGCTGCTGTGGGCTTGGTGGTCGGGAGAGGGTATTGGAGGAACACGTTTAATAGGAGGGTAATCCAATGAATGTAAAACCTAACCTGCGGTTGCCTTGTCGTGTGGCACTGCCACTTGTTGTCATGACTGTTACGATTGCAGTCACTTGTCCAACTACCATGTTAACTGCATCTACCTCCGAGTTGCTTGCGGATATCAATGACGACGGTGAGGTGAATGTGATTGACGTATGTATCATGTCTTCGAATTGGGGTATGGAAGGCCTGGGATTTTCCCAGGGTGATATCGACGGTGACAACTTCATTGATGGCCGCGACTTGGGTATCATGATTGAAAATTGGACTGGAAGTAGAGGGGCAAGAATCCCTGAACCATCTGCCCTATTCCTTTCAGCGTTGGCTGCTGTTGGACTGTTGATGCGGAGACGGTAGACAGGTGTGTCAGGCACTCAGTTTGATCGTATCTAAATCACCGCAATGGAATGCTCTGCCGCAGATAGCGGTGGATTCGGACGCCCAGCGGCAGCCTTGCCCGTACGCATTTTATGCGGGCCGCACCACATGCCACAATCCTACCGCGCCCCGTCGAAGGGCAGGGCCGGTGGAGTATGCGATGCTGTAGGTTACTGGGATAACGATGAGCGTGAGTACGGTGGCAAAGGCCAAGCCAAATACCACGGCGGCTGTCAACGGTTGCCAGAATTCGGCGCCTCCTGAAATGTTCAGCAGCAGGGGGAGCAATCCGCCGATGGTAGTGATGGTAGTCAGAAGGACTGGACGCAAACGGTTGACTCCCGCTTCGACCACCGCTTCACGCAGTGGTAACCCGCGTTTACGAGCCTGATTGGTGAAGTCGACTAAAACGATGGCATCGTTGACCACGATGCCGGTCAGGCTTACCAATCCGATGAAGGTTGCCAGACTGAATGGAAATCCGCTGATCCACATGCCCAGTACGACACCAATAAAACTCAGAGGAACGGCAAACATGACAATGATACTTTGTCGGAAGCTGTTGAACTGCACTACCAGGATGCCGAAAATTAGAATGATCCCAATGACCATGCTGTAGACCAGGTAACGGAAGTTTTTGTCGCGTTCTTCGTTTTCTCCGGTGAAGGTTGCTTTGATACCTGCGGATGGCGTGGTTGGGGCACCCAGAAAAACCATGCTGTTTTCCTGAGAAGGAACAAAGCCCAGGCCGGGGAGAATTTCGTTGCTTAGGACGGCAAACACGTCATCTGGCACAACTGGTTCCAATACATCGCATTTGGCCATTACCGCTCGATCTCGCTGGTAGCGGTTGATACTGTAGACATTAGTGCCACGACGTAGCTGGGCTAGTTCTGAAATGGGTGCCCGCCTGCCATCGGTGCTGGTGATCATCAGGCGACCCAAGGAACTGATGTCACGCTGGTGTTCCGGAGCTAATTGCAAACGCAGGGTCACGTCCTTGTCATCCATGGTCATTTGGATTTGCGAATCTCCTGCAATCGCCATATGCACGGCCTGGGCAATTTGAGCCTCTGTCATGCCGTAAAGGCCGACCACTTCGGGATTAGGTTCGACGACCAGTTCTGGATTGTCGGGCCGGTAGTCGGTGGAGGCATCGACGGTGCCTCGTATTTGGGACAGACTGTGGCTAATGTTTTCTCCCAGGGATCCCAGTTGGTCCAAGTTGTCACCCGTGAGGCGCACGGCAACGTCAAAGCCACCTGGTGGGCCTTCCTCAACTTCGTGAATGGAAAATTTCATTCCAGGAAGAGGTTGAATATCGCGTCGCAGTGCGGCGATGACTTCCTGTTCATGGATGTCCCGGTCAAGCGGTGAAAGTAATTCAATCATCACTTCGCCAAATTCAGGGCCGTTGGCCGGATCGTTTTCCAACCGTGAGGCGAGTCCTCCCGCAGATCCGACCGCTGTGACATAGTGTCGAACCAGGCCACGGTCGACCCATTTCTGCAGCGGGTCGGTGATGACCTTGGCCGCCTCCACCGTCTCTTCAATACTGTAGCCCAGAGGAAGTTCGTACTTCACGCTGAACTGTCCCCGGTCACTGGTGGGAAAGAAAACAAATCCCAGCCGCCCGTAAAGATTGACCGCACCCACAATTGCCAAGCAGCAAAGTACCAGTACCACATAACGATTGGAGAGGGCCAGTTGCAGGATCGACGCGTAGAGACGCGTCATGAATCCCAAATTGGGACGTACTCGACTATTGTGTTCGTTGTTGGGATTGGATGGATCTGCGCTGTTTGTCCGGGATCCCGCCTTGGCAATATTTGAGAAAACGGCCGTTTCATCATCCACCGGTTGTCGCTGCTGGTACCATCGCGCGGCCAAGGTGGGGATAATAAAGTGGTCGACCAGAACGGAGCCGATGAGTGCGACGCTTACCACTTTGGGCATCACACTCATGAAGTCGCCCATGATTCCGGGCACCAAGAGCATGGGTAAAAATGCGGCAACGGTTGTCAGGTCGGCGGAAATAACCGGCAAACCAACTTCTTCAATTCCTGTTTTTGCAGCGGTGATAGGGTCTTCGCCCCGTTCAATATGTCGGTGGATATTCTCGGCCACGATGATTGCCCCATCGACGACCATTCCCAATACCAGGATGAAGCTAAACACAACCATATTGGAGACGGGGATTTCCGCGAAATAGAGAAAGGAAAGCGCTACGGCGGAACTGAAAGGAATGGCCAAGAGAACGAGGATCGAAATTCGCAATCCCATCGACCAGGTAAGGATGACTAAAACCAGCATGGCACCAAACACGGCGCTGGAGCCAAGCACGCGGAACATAAGCCAGATTTCCTCCGACGAATTGCGCGTAACAGAAAATTGAATGTCCGGGTATTGGCTCTTCAAATCTTCTACCAGATCGAATACTGCGCGTGCGGCGCCCAGTGTATTGATGTCCGCTTCTTTGTTGACAATGATGGTGGCCCCATTCTGGCCGTCGAATTGGGCCAGATTTAAGACCCGCCGATTGCTGTCGATGACTTCGGCAATGTCATCGACTCGAATGACACGACCTTCAATGCTACTGACGATGGATTCGCGGATGTCCGACAGATTTCGGAACTTGGTTTCGTTGCGCACGGTGCGGTTGAAAATAGACGTGTCGAGAGAGCCTGCGGGAACTTTGGAATGAAAATCGAGTAGCGATTGGCGCACTTGCCGAAGGGTGAGGCCGTATTGGGCCATGCGGTCTGGATCGACATTCACATGGATTTCTCGTTCTTTTCCACCAAAAAGCTGACTATTAGCGATTCCGTCGACCTCATCAATCCGCTCTTGCACTTCTTCGGCAATCTTCTTTAAGGTGCGCTCATCCATACTCTCTGGCCCACTGAGTGTTACCAGCATCAAGGGCGTGTTTTCAAATTCAATTTTCACCACATCCGGTTGGACTTCGCGTCCTAAGGGGAGTTCGTTGCGGATACGGTCGACCAGATCTTTGACTTCTCTTTTGGCATTGTCCGGATCGACCCCATCCAAAAAGATGATTTGCGTGATACTGACTCCACGCATGCTGGTGGAGGCAATGAAGTCCACGCTTTGTAACCGGCTAAGCGCCTTTTCCACTTTGCGGGCGATTTCATTTTCCGCCTCTGCGGGTTGGGCGTCCGGGTAGGGAACCAGGACCAAGACCACTGCTTTGGTAATGGCCGGGGTGCGTTGGACCGGAGTAAATAACAGTGAATAGATCGACAGAAAGAGCACCAGGATCGTGGATACAATCACCACGCGGGGATGGTCGATGGCTTGGGAGCTGATACTCATACGCGGGAGTGGTGGTTTTCTGTCAGTGATCGTTAGCAAGGGCGCTTGGAGTATCTGAGGCAGAATTGCCAATGGCCGGAGTACCCGTAGCCAGAGTATTCGTGGACGACTTATTGGGAGTCGAACTGTTGGGAGCCAAACTGCTGAGGGTCAAATTCTTCAAGGAGCGTGGGTCCATGATCCGTACTAATTGTGAGTCGGCCAAGCGGTGTTGTCCACGGATAACCACCCAGTGAAGATTCTCTAGGGGGTCTTCCTTTGGAAGCGAGGAATTTGCACTTGGATGTAATGATTCTGATTCCCTTGGAATGAGTATGCTTTGACCTTGTTCAATCCATGAAGATAACTCAATTCGTTTGGCCCGATAGATATCCGTAGGGCCAACGTTCCAATACATCATTTCCATCTCGGTCGATTGTTTCTCCGCACTAAACAGATAGGCTTTCTGTTTGCGGAAAATGACGGCTATTTCTGGTAGTTTGTAAGCATGTATTCGAGCCAGAACAATGTGAGCGGTGGCGATCATTCCGGGCCTGAGTGATTTGTCCTGATTAGGAAGTCGGATTTCCACTTGGAACAAACTGGTGCGTGGGTCAGCAACTTCGGAGATGCGGTAGACATCACCGACTAAGGCTGGCCAGGGATTGCCCTGCCGATCATGCCCTTTCAAATTTACGTAGGCACGAAAAACGGCATCTTCGCGATCGAGTGTGTGCTGTGGTGAATTATTTTTGGCCGCTACACGTAAGGCACGTACTTCGCGATTTCTATTTTCTAGCTCACGCACCTGGGATTCAGGAACCTCGACAATGAGCAAAACGTCCTCGTTCTCAACCAATTCGAAGGCCATCTGGTTGGCGCCGATCGATTCACCCGGGTTGATGAGACGGCGCGAGATGGTTGCATTAACGGGAGAGGTGAGTGTGGCGTCTTCAAGGTTCTTGATGGCCACTTCCAGTCGGGCATGGGCGAGGGTCAACTCGGTTGCCCGGCTTTGTAATTCGGAATCGGAAAGCGCCGATCGATTGGTAACGCGAATGTCCTGAGCACGCTGCAGATCCGATTCGGCTTGTTTCACTTGGGCCGATGCTTCGCTTTTCAGGGCTCGGAATACTCGATCATCCAGGCTCGCCAATACTTGCCCGGCGACGACAACGTCCCCTTCGTCGAGGTGGCCACCACGATCCGGTTCTTGGGTACTGAACGTGCCCAGTTGCTGAACACGTCCGGCCACCTCAAAACTCACTTTGTGCGTTTCCCAAGGGTGAATTTTTCCAGAGTACGTAGCCAAAATGTCGTGGAGTTGCACTTCGACAGATTTCACCACAACGGGTGCCTTCGATCGGGCTACCTCGGACAAAGGCCGTAACAGGTGCTCCTGTTTACCTGTTGGCTTGCTTTTGGAACTCATCATGATCCAAATGACCCAAATAGCAATCAGCGTCACGCCGACGAGGGTCAGGTAGTGGAGTAATTTTTCCGTGAATGCCTTCATGCGCTTTGTCTGTTACTCAAAGTGAAAGAGGTTAACCTGGGAGGCAATGAGAAAACAGGCACGGCCTTCAAACACTATGATAAATACGACCACTGGAAGTGACAATACATGCCTCCACTTATCACCTCTCATTCGGCAAAATCAGTTGGATTTTCTGCCGCGCCTCCTTCAAGGGTACCCCAGAAAGTAAGAATTGCTTATGCTGAGAAGTGGAACCACGGATCAGGTCAATGGACGATTTTGGCACACCCAGCGCCTTGCTGAGCACTTTCACAATGGCTTGGTTAGCTTTGCCCTTTTCAGGAGCGGCTGAGACGGCAACACGCAATTCGCCTTCGCGCTGTCCCAGGATGCGATTGAGTCGCGCTCCAGCGTATGCACGAACTGGCAGGATGGTCCCTTCAGGAACGTTTTTGAATTGGATCATGGAGCCTCACTGTCGTGGTACATCTTCAAAAAGAAGTGAACCAATTCGGACCTGCGTTGCCCCTTCACGGATGGCGACTTCAAAATCGCCCGACATGCCCATGGAGAGTTCAGGCAATACCAGGCCGGGCGGGCCTGCCGTGATCGCCTGCTCACGAAGCTTATGCAAAGCAGCGAAATTGCGTGTCGCGACGGTAGTACCTCCCGCACGTGCGGCCATGGTCATCAGCCCTCGAACTTCAACATGCGGGAACTCTGTGAGTCGGGCCATCAGCTCCAAAAGTTGCGGTTGGCTCAATCCCCCTTTTTCAGCATCCCCGGAGCAGTTGACTTCCAGTAGCACCTTTGCCTTCCTGGATAGTTCTCCTGCCACGCGGTCGACTGCTTGCAACAGTCGCAGGCTATCGATGCTGTGGATCAGCGCGACTAGCGGTAACGTGCGCCGTACCTTGTTTCGTTGCAGATGTCCAATCAAGTGCCAACGGGCTCCGGCCAGATCCGGATCGGAGGATTTATCAAAAAGTTGTTGGGGTCGGCTTTCGCCCAATACCGGACAGTTGGCCGCCAACAGGGTCGCTGCCATCTGTGAGCCCACATACTTGGTCACCGCGACCAATTGCACGGTTTCCGGCACCCGTCCAGCAGCAATTGCAGCATTGGCAATCCGTTCGCGGACGCGTGCGACATTGTCGACAATTTGCTGGTAGTAGGGTGGTAAAGGATCCATACGGTTCGTTTTACATCAATTTATGGGCGCAAGTTCGTATGAATACGAGCACGATGCACTAGCGAGTGGGTAGGGTGCGACTAGCCTAAAACTCACTTGTTGGTGCTTCGTGCTTGTTTCCCCATTTCCATCACAGCATTGTCCCTTTGGGATTTGATGCTGCTGTTTTGACCGGTCCCCAAAAGAAACCTTCGATTCTGTAGTTGACCCTACTCTTCGATTTCAAGCAGTTCTTCCACCTCGCCCGACTCCGCCAGAAAACGACCGACCAGGAATTCGGTGGACAGATTATGGCCCAGCAGGGTGCGGTTGGCTTTGGGAGCCAGTGACTGGTAGATGAGCCATTGCTTCTTCGCGCACTGCACACGGTAGCCGACTGCCACCTCGGCCGGTTGTATTTCTAACGATTGGGCGACCGTGAGCTGCCGCCAAGTGCACTGCTTAGTTGAGCGGCCCCGCTTGAGATCGATAAACAGGGGAGAAGCCAGATTTTGGCCTGAGGTTTGATAGTCCCATTGCAAGGCTTGCCGATCGGAATTTGGTGCACATGAGAGTTCGCCAAATTTCTGATCCAATCGCCATTCTGGCAACGCCAGAGGAATTACGCGTGCTAATGGCTGGGTGTCCTGGGAATCTGGGGTGGCTAACAAAACCTCTCGCGTTTCTTCAGCCACAATGCCTTGGACCGCTGCGGCGAGGGGCAGGTGTGAAGTGTGCGCCAACAGGTGCTCGTTTTTATGTTTGGAGGAGTTGTCTCGAGAGGCTGTTAACACCGAATCCGACAGCAGCAAGAACCGATCCTCTCGAGCCAGCAAGATTTTTCTGAGTAGACGGGCTCCGCCGGTCATCTCCATCGTAAGTTCCAGGTAATCGACATCCTCGTCACTCAGCCAGGCTGTTTCTTCCCACTGACCGACATGCTTCAACCGTTTGCCATCGAGGGTGGTGGAGGAAGACCAGACGCCGGAAGCGACAGGGACGCTGCCCGAGAGAATATCAATTTTTAGCTCTGGTGTGGAATAATCAATTGCCACAACTGGTGCTTCACGCGACCAGGTGGAACGTAGGATGGCAAGTCCGGACCACTGACAGTGGTCTGAAGTGACCGGCGGTGCGGCCTTGTCTGGCTTTTCAAGCAACACAGTAATATTTTTGTCGAACAGGCCACGGGCTGCGGTAAGGTCAGAAGCATCGCCACCTAAAGAGAGGGTTGTGCGCAGAAACTCAGGGGACCAACTTGCCGACATCGTCACCGTGGTGTGGTCGATATCTGCTGTGGGTGACGTAGATCGGTTACTACAACTCAAGTCAGTTTGGCTAGAAAGTAAGGGACGGCCATCTGCAGCAGAGTAGCGTAACCCCTGCCGAACCAGCCAGAGGTATTGATCGTGCGCTTTACGATGCCAATTGCGGCGTTTCATGGTTTGACCCATTAATAGGCAGCGCGTCCAGCAGGCCAATAAGGGGCGTAAGTTGGGCAGTTGATTGCCATGGGGCAATCCTTCTCCGTTGAGTAGTTCCATCAAGCCGGCAGACAAACAGTCGTGCGCAGTCTTACGCAATTTGGCAAGCGGTTTGATTTCTGGGAAGAGATAAGCCAGAGTCAGCGGTAGTTCACCAGCCAACAACTGTTGGGCCAAAGTTTCGTCTGCCGGTAGATCGCAGTCTAGCGAGCGGTCGGTGGACGACTCGACCACCAGCCACAAAGCATCAAGTAGTTGCCACCATAAAGGAGTGGAAATGGTTTCCGCCACAGCGGGCAGGGCATGGGCAATGGCCAGGCAGGCCAAAGCCTCTTGGGTTTCTGGCCAATCCTCATCGGCCGCTAGTTCGGATGGGCGCAATCGCTTTTGGCAAGTAGGGTCGTCGCTGTTTGCCAGGCACTCGCGTGTTTCCAGCCACTGGGTGAAGGCTTCTTCCAGTGGCTGAAGTTGAAGGGAGGAAGAAGATGGATCGCCATTGGCCACCTCTCTGCCAGGCTGAAGGTCTTCGTCTTTCTTAGAATGCCCTACCTTCATTCGACCTGTCTGGAACTGAGACAGCTCATCGACGATTGCCAGCAAGTCGTCTGTGGGACGTGCAAACCAACCAATGCCCCAGGCGATGGGCGTTTGATAAATTTCCTGATTGGCCAGAGATATTTTACCGGAGTTGTGATTGCCGGAACCCTTTTTATGATGCTGTGCCAGTTGTGTCAGAGGCTGGGGCGATTTTCGTTTGCTTAAGTGATGCAACCACTGCTTCCAGTTGCTATCCAGAGTCTGAACTAAATGATTTGGCGCTGCCGAACTCCAAAATTTGGCTTGTCCGGTCGCGGTATTCCCCTCTGTCGCCCCCTCTGTCGCTATAGTCGATAAGGCAGTCGATAAGGGTATCGACTTGCTTTCTGGCAAGTGATCGGAGGTGTGTTCTGCTTTGGCCGATTGCGATTGGTGACCTTGAGAATTATCTTTACCTGAAACCGTTGTGCTCATGTGCCGTTGTGCTTATGTGTTTGTATGGCCACTTAAGGGTGTAAACTCAGCCCATTACTTAATATAACTCCATGAGAGTTTATTGTAGGAACTCACAGGCGTTGTCGCACGGGGCAAAAGTCCAAAATCCTCTAGCAAGGATATTTTTGCAATTCGTTGTGCCCTTTGTCGTTCCACCTATTTGGCACCTCAATTTTATGTTGTAACATACCACTTGCAAGTTTTTATCCACCACTTGCCTCTCCAGTTGTGCAAAAGTTAGTTTCCAGCCAGGAAAGTCACCATGCGGTATAAAATTTTCGCCCTGATGACCCTGCTCTTTGTCGTAGAGCGGGTGATCGCAATCGATCCGACTACAACCGTAGAGAACCCTGCGGAAGCAACTTCAGTGCCAGTTCAAACAGAGGAGGGCACGCGGCCAAATACGGCTTCCCATCGACTCGATTCGCAAAAAGGTTTGCCCGCCCCGCAGGGGGCAACGGCCATGCCGAAGCCAGATCGAGTTTGGATTGATAAAAAGCGTGGCTTGGTGATGGTGGACGGCGCCATTTCATTACGTGAAGGCTATTTGGAAATGTTTGCCTGTCCGGTAGGTACCAAGGAGCATGAGTCGGTGGTCGCTGTCGACTCTCGTGCTCAAGTCGTCCATGCGGCCCTGTTGGCCATTGGTGCCGAGCCCGGGCACCCGGTTCGTTTTCAGCCAAAGTTTTCACCTCCTGCAGGGCCTCGTATTACTATCGAAGTTCGTTGGCAAGACCTTCAAGGGAAATGGCAATCGGTACCAGCGCAACAATGGATCCTCGACTCATCGACCCAAAAAGTTTTGCAGCAACCGTGGTTGTTTGCAGGCAGTGGATTTTGGACCGATCCGGCAACCGGCAAGCAATATTACCAGGCCGATGCAGGTGATTTTATTTGCGTTTCCAATTTTTCAACCGCTATGCTCGATTTGCCCATTGAAAGCAGTCAGGATGATGGTCAGCGCGCGTTTGTCGCCAACACGAAGCTTATTCCACCGTTGGGGACACCGGTGCGGTTGGTGATGAAGGTAGAAGAGAAGCGAGAGCA